>JAGZUF010000044.1 GCA_018380115.1 Oscillospiraceae bacterium
GGGGGTGTCGAAGTCGCAAAAGGTAGTGGTGCCCGCCTTGAGCGCCTCCAGGATGTTGAGCATCGAGCCCTTGCGCACCGCGTCAGGGTCCTTGCGAAGTTCCTGCTCAAACGGCCACAGGCCGTGCTGCATCCAGTTGTCCAGGTCCTGCGAAACGCCCCGCAGCAGCCCGTCGCCGGTGTGGATGTGCGCATCGATCAGGCCGGGCATCAGGGCCTTGCCCTCCGCCTCGATCAGCCGGTCGGCGGTATAGGCCGCCAGCACCTCCCGGCTGGGGCCCACCACCTCGATGCGGCTGCCGCAAACGCCCAGCGCGCCGTCCTCCAGAATGCCGGTGCCCTCCCCCTGCATGGTAATGAGGGTGGCGTGCGCAAACAAAAGGTCCAGGTTCTTTTTCACACGGAGCCCCCTCCTTCTCCAAACAGGTCGTCGCAGGCCGCCCGGTACAGGGTGTCGGTGAGCACCTGCGTGCCGGCCGCGAGGTCGTCTTTCATGGTAAACTCTTCCGGGCAGTGGCTTACCCCGCCGTTTGCGCTGCGCAAAAAGATCATCCCCATGGGCATGATGCGGGAGAGGTTCATGGAATCGTGGGCCGGGAAGCTGACCATATGATCGTGCGGGATGCCCCAGCGGCCGGCCGAGTCGTCCATCAGGGCCATCAGTTCGGGTGCGCAGTGGGCGGGGGCAAGATCACAGGTGGTGTGCACCGACCATTCCAGCCCGCGCCGCTCGCACTGGGCCTGGGTAAAGGCCATCAGGTCGGTGTACAGCCGGGCCCAGTTCCCATCGTCGGCCTCCCGGAAATCCACCGGCACCACGCACCGGTCGGCAATAATGTTGTGTTCGCCGGGATGCGCCTCAATATATCCCACCGTACCGCGGGTATCCAGGCTGGTGGCCAGCGCCAGCCGTTCCACCTCCGCAGCAACCGCGGCCGCGGCCGCCATGGCGTCGTGCCGGTCCTTCATGGCCATGCCGCCCGCGTGGGCGGCAACACCGCGCAGGGTGATGTAAAACTGCTTGATGCCGGCAACCGAGCTGACCACCGAGATCGGCAGCCCCTTTTCCAGCAGATAGCGCCCCTGCTCAATATGCAGTTCCACAAAGGCATAATACCGGGCAGGGTCGATCACGCTGCCCTCAAGGTTGTCCGGGTCAAGGCCCATGCCAAACTCCCGCATGGCGTCGCTCAGCAGCTGCCCGGTCTGCCGGTGGCGCAGCTGGTAGGCATAGTCCTTTGGCAGCATGCCGCACATTGCCTTGCTGCCAAAGGTGCCGCCCAAAAACTGGCTTGCCTCCTCGTTGATAAACGCCACCAGTTCCAGCGGCCGCCGGGGCACAAGGCCGGACCGCTTGATGGCCGAAAGCGCCTCCAGCGCCCCCATCACCCCGGCCATGCCGTCAAAATAGCCGCCCTGCGGTACCGTGTCAAAATGCGAACCGCTGAGCACGGCGGGCGCACCGGGTTCCTGCCCCTCCAGCCGCACAAACTGGTTGCCCACCGTGTCCACCCGGTACGCAAGCCCTTCTTCTTCGCTCCAGCGGCGCAAAAGCTCCATGGCCTCCTTGTAGGCCGGCTCCCATGCAAACCGGCTCACCCCTCCCTTGGGGTCTGCGCCGATCCCTCCAATGGTGTTCAGCCTGGTCCACAGCCGCTGCGGATCGATCCGGATCGTCTGGTTCATCTCCATTACCTTTCTTTTCTTGATCGGGTTTTCATCACGTCGTTCGTGATTAATATTATAATTAATACGTTTTAATTGTAGTTTATTCATCTTCTGTTGTCAATTCCCGCGGCGCGGAATTGAAATACTGCACAAGAATATTTGTCATTTTTACTAAAAGGCGGCGGGCGGCGCCCCGCCCCGGCGCAGGGCGCAAAAAGAGGGCCCGATCCGTGCGGTCCGGGCCCCTTTCCTATGGCCGGCAGCGCCCTTGCAGGCGGATGCCCTTACCCTGCGCAGGCCGTCCAGGGGCCCGCTTTTTAAGGCGGCGCGCCGCGCGCCGCCGCGTTTCCAGCCCGGCCGCAAAGGCCGCCTTTCAGGCCTGGCGCGCGGCCGCCTGGTCCTTAACCACCGCAACCGCCTCGATCTCGATCGCCATCCCACCGTTGAACTTGCCAACCTGCATGGTGCTGCGGGCCGGGGGATCCTTGGGGAAGTAGGCCTTGTAGGTTTCATTAAAAAGAGCAAACTGGTCAATATCCGCCACAAACACCAGGGTCTTGATCACATGCTCCAGGTCCGAGCCCGCCTGCTCAAGGATGGCAGAAAGGTTTTTCATGATCTGGTGGGTCTGCGCCACAATATCCCCAGGGCCCACAAGACGCCCCGTCTGCGGGTCGGTGCCGGTAACGCCGGCGGTAAACACCAAATCCCCTGCACGGAACGCCTGGGAATACCACCCGCCGGGCGCCGCCGCGCGGTCGGTTTCGATTTTGATCTTTTTCATCCGGATCGCCTCCTTTTTGAGTTCCAGGGTCCTGCCTGTAAATAAAATATTAATACGTTTTAACAGGCCCGCATACAGTATACCGGTTTCCGCTTTGGATGTCAAGGGGCTTGCTGTACAGGGCAGGGCCCACAAAAGTGAACGGCTTCGCCGCCCTTGACATCCGCCCCCATCGGCGTTATGTTGTTGATAAGGCGGCAGCCGGATATCCCTGCTGCCGCCCCATATAAACAGGCCCTATTCTCACCCAATATGGACTTTACACAAAATTTGGGATTGACCCAGTTTCGAGTCTTTGTGGGAACAAAGACTCGAAACTGCGGTTGATGCACCCCATGGCTAAAAGTCATTAAAACGCAGCGGATCTGTAAATACACCCGCCAAAATCACCTCAAAATGCAGATGATCTCCTGTGGAATCCCCGGTATTGCCAACGTACCCGATTACCTGCCCTGTCGTCACCGTTTCCCCCGCGCTCACGGCAGTCCGGATCATGTGGGTATAGCGGGTGGAAATCCCTGTGCCGCTGTCGAGCAGCACCTGATTGCCATAGCTGTCGTTCCAGCCGGAGATCAGCACGGTGCCGCTGTGAGCGGCAAGGATGGGCGTACCCTCCGGCGCGGGGATGTCAATGCCCTTGTGAGGCTGGCCAGAGATCGCATCCGGCTCCCCGAACCCGCAGGAAATCGTGGTGTATCCCGGCAGCGGCCATTGCAGGGAACCCGCGGCCGCACCGCCGCCCGGCAGCATATCTCCCGGCACACCGCCGCACAGGGCCAGCAGCATCGGGCGCATTTCATCCGAAAGGAGCTGGTGCAGAATATCCCTCTGGTCAGCGGTAAAGTGGCAGCGGCCGGCCATCTCATCGGCGGTTTTGCCGCTGACAGAAATATGCAGAATATACCGATACCGAGGAGCGGGGGCGGGATTTTCGCTGTCCCCGCTTTCGTCTGTCTCGCCGCTTTCCCCGGCTTCATCCTCATCCGTTTCCGGCTCGATCTCAATCGTTTCGACCTCGGCGGTAATTGTGTGCATTGCCCAAAAAGTATCCTTGATTTTCTGTGCGTTTGCCGCGTCGATCACAACCACATTGCCGTCCTCACCGAGGTTGGTCTGCACCGCAAACACCGCCAGCACCTCCGGCCAATAGCTTTGCCATGTGCGGCCAGTTTCGTAGTGATATTGGATGTCCACCTCGTCACATTCCGGGTGCGCCGCCACGATCTCGTTGATCGCCTGCCCGAAAGCGGTATTGGTCTCCTGCACAATGCTTGCAATGGGGATGGCGTTGGGGTCGCCGGTCTCGTCTGCGAAAAGGATGCCCATCGGGGAGCTGATGATCGCGGCTGCCGCGCCCGCCACCATCACAAGCAGCAACGCAATGCCGCCCGCGCCGATCCATGCCGCAAGGGTGCGCACCGCCGCGCGGGCAGTTTTGGCAAGCGCCGCCGCAAGCCGATTCAGTACCCGTCCAACCGCAGACTGCATCCGGGTGCGCATCGTCTGAAAGCTGTGTGGCCGGAGGGCAGGACGCGGCAATACGCGGCCACGGGCCGCTCTGTTTTGTCCAGACTGCCCTCGCCACATCGCAGCCTGTTGGAAGGCCAGGCGTTTTCCCTCCCGCTGCCAGTGGGCAAGGCGCGAGGGCGGGGCGGACATGGCTGTTCCTGCTGTGTTTTGCAGGCTTTTTCTTTCAGCCTGTCTTTCCACCGCCTTTTGCGCGAAAAGCAGGCGACGCACTCTGTCTTTGCGCTGCGCCTCGGTTGAGAGGCGGATGCTTTGCCCGGTCTGGGGCTTATCCCGCAATGCTGCCGGTTTTTCTTTTTCGCGGGTTCCACCGTCCGTAGGCCCAGCGGTCTTTCTCTCCAAAGTCTTTTCCCGCATGGTCTTTGTGCGCAGATAAGCGGCCCGCGCCGCGCCAAGCGAAAGGTCGCCTGTTGTAAGTGCGGTATCCACTGCTCCGCTTTTTACACGCTCGGCAGCCTCCTGTTCTGGCCGGGCATCGGTTGATGTACTTTCCGGCACAGTCGCTGACAGATTGGCAGAGACTTGCGCCATTTCCCGCAGGGCAGCCCTGCTTACTGCCTCCTTTAAGCCGTTGTTTCCTCCCATTCGTCCTCCTTTTCCGTCTGTATAGGCGCGCGGTATTCATCAAAAGATAGCTGCCCCGGCAGAACGCCATCCTCCATCCACCAATGAAAAACATCTTCGCCCGTTGTGTCGCTGCGCCAGCTTCCGCCGAGTTTCCCACGCTGCCGCCGGATTTCCAGCATCTTGTCAAAGGCGCGGATATACAGCTTCTCGTAAGCGGGCCACCGGGCAAAGTCCCGATAACGCCGTTTGCCCGCCATCGGGCAGCCGACACAGCCCACGCGCGAAAAGCCCTCCGCATACAACGGGTTCACCGGGATTTTTTCGGACAGCAAAAAATCCCACACATCGCTGTCAACCCAGTCGATGATGGGATTGCATACCCGCGTTGCCTGGGCGGTACAATGCTCAAACAATCTGCGCTTGTCGTCCTTGTCGCTGCTTAAAATGATCCGTTTGGCGGGATCTGTCGCGCTCTTTTCAAAAATGCCGCGGCTGTCCCTGCGGCGGATGCTTTCTGACCAGCGAACGCCCGTTGCAAGGAATCGCCCCTGTCCGCCGCGCTCCTTCAGGACGGAGCAGCAATACCGCACGACGCGGGTCGGCGGCATCAATTTCTGCGGGATCAGCGCCCACATCGAGGTGCGCTCCCCTTTATAGCGGGGATACTCGACCTTGCAGGGAACCCCCATTGCATCAAGCCGTGCAAATTCGCGCCGGACAAAATAGACGGTTTCCGGGGCGTCGGCGGTCGTGTGGTTATGCAGCACCTCAAAAGGGATTCCCGCCCGCCGCGCAAGCTCCACGCAAACGCTGCTGTCCTTGCCGCCGCTGCTCGTGATCAGCAGCGGCTTCTTATATTGCGACAGGCTCATTTCGGACGCCTCGCGCAGCCGCAGGATCGCCATCTGCTCTTTATCGCTCATGCTCTGCCTCGCTCCTTTGCCGCTCAGGCTGCCCCATAAAGAGGCGATAGACAGATGGGGAACACGGTTTCCCTTTTACCCCGTCTGGCGTTTTGAAAAAGAGCTCCGGCATCCGGTATTTGCTTTTGTAATGCTCCATCTGCGCCTCGGTCAGGCTGCAAAAATCCTCATCGCCCAAGCCGCAGATAAAAAAGGTCCCCGCGATGATGTCGTAGTCCTCAAGGGAACGGTTGAGCGGCAGGCCCATCAGCTTGCCCTCATCATTGCAGATAAGGACAGCGCGATCCTCCCAAGGATACAAGGTTTCGATCAGGCCGCCGACAATGTGCTGCAACGTGTCCAAGCTGCCATCAATATCGGCCTCACGCGGATACTGGCCGGGTTCTACGATCAATACTCTCATGTTGCTTCTCCTTTCTCACCGCTCAGGCGGCAATTCCTTTGTTTTTGTCTGCTCCCGGCAATACTCCGGGTAACGCAGCCGGATGCCCTCCAGCAGATATGGCGCATACCCGCAGGCAAACAGGTCATAAGGCGCAGCTTCCTGCTCACACCCCGGTTCGATGTACCCGTTCCAGAGATTGAACGCCAGCAGACACAGCTTGCGGCTCCCGCTGGTCTGCCAGCCCTCGTTCAGGGCTTCGGGGCGGATGCAATCTTCCTCGAAATCAAACAGTCTGTTGACCCTCTGGCGCGTGTCCGCACTGACCCCCAGCAAATAAAACAGGGCTTTA
>JAGZUF010000014.1 GCA_018380115.1 Oscillospiraceae bacterium
CGTAATAGATACGCTGCAGCTGTGACGGGCGGCCTTGTGTGACGCCGTCACAGTCAGCGGCAGCCCTTTCTGCTAAAATATAGCCAGAACCAAAATCAATAGAAGAAGGAGACAGGAACATGGCTGTTTTGAATATCACAAACGAAAATTATGAGAAGGAGGTGGCGGCTTCGAAGCTGCCCGTGCTTTTGGATTTTTGGGCCCCCTGGTGCAAATACTGCCGCCGTATCGCCCCAGTAATAGAGCGTGTGGCGCAGCAGTATGAAGGCAAAGTAGTGGTGGCGCAGTGCAATGTGGACGATGCCCCGGCGCTGGCGCAGCAGTTCAAAGTGGATATCATCCCCTCGCTGTTCGTTATCAAAAACGGCGTGCCGGGCGAAAAAATCGTAAACCCTGCCTCACAGGACGCGCTGGAGGCCTGGATGTTGCCGCAACTGTAAGAAGGGGATAAGGGAATGTGCAAGGCAGACTATGACATGATAGTGGTGGGCGGCGGCCCCGGCGGCTATACTGCCGCACTGTATGGTGCAAGGGCCGGGCTCTCTGTGCTGGTGCTGGAGATGCTGTCGCCCGGCGGGCAAATGGCCACCACGGAAAATGTGGATAATTACCCCGGCTTTCCGGAAGGGGCCGACGGGTTTGAGCTGGGCGAAAAAATGCAGCAGGGGGCACACCGCTTCGGCGCCGTGACGAGGTTTGAAGAGGTAAAGGCACTTTATCTAGAACCCAACCCCAAACGGGTGGAGACGGCCAAAGGCACTTATACAGCCTGCACGGTGGTGCTTTCCACCGGGGCGACCCCCCGCAGGCTGGCTGTGCCGGGGGAAGAGGCGCTTGCAGGCCGCGGTGTGGCCTACTGTGCCACGTGTGACGGCATGTATTACCGGGGCAAAGAGGTAGCTGTGCTGGGCGGGGGCAACTCTGCCGCGGAAGAGGCATTGTATCTCTCCAAGATTTGCCCCAAGGTGTATCTTGTGCACCGCCGGGATGCCCTGCGGGCCGAAAAAAGCTCGGTGCAGGCGCTGCAGCGTGCCGGCAACATTGAATTTGTGTGGAACGCTACTGTGGAGGGCTTTGTCACCGGCGGCGAGCGCGGCAGCCTGCAGGCTCTGGTGCTGAAAAGCACACAGGACGGGCATACCTGGCAGCTTGCCTGTGAGGGGGCGTTTGTGGCCATTGGGCGCGTGCCGAATACGGCGCTTGTGGCCGGTAAGGTGAACCTGGACGCGCAGGGATATGTGGTGGCCGATGAAACCACGCGCACCAGTGTACCCGGTGTATTTGCCGTGGGCGATGTGCGAACCAAGGCGGTGCGGCAGATCGTGACGGCGGCTGCAGACGGCGCCGTGGCAGCACATTTTGCACAGGAATTTATCGAGCAGCACCTGTAAGGCAGCGCGCCGGCAAATACCATTCAGAAGAAAAAGATGCCCGTGCTGAAAAAGCGGGCCGCATTTTTCCGGCACAATATTTCCCCGTTTTTTCTCCCTGCATATGCCGGGGAGAAGATGAGATACAAATACCCCGCAGCAAAGATATATTGATGCAAAACATTGCCGGTTTCAAAACTGTCTTTTGTGCATCAGTATACCCATGCTGCGGGGCTTTTTGTAGACTGCGCGGAAAGCAACAAGCACTTCCCCAGCTGCACGCTGCGCCGCCAAAGGCTGTGCCTCCGTCAAGCATCCGGCGCGTTCGCGTCGATGTTTTTTTCTGCCTCTTTTCCGGCAGACAGCAGCTCCAGCGCCTTTACGGCATATGCCTTGTAGGCGAAAGAGCGCACTGCGGCGCGCAGAAGCTCGGCCTCCGGCGAAGAAGGTGCTGCATCTGCCCCCACGTCGCTCTGTGTGGCAAATGCTGCCCGCAGGGCCGCCTCCAGTTCTTCGCAGAAGCGGCCATATGCATATGATGCCTCATACTTGCGCTGCTGCATACGCAGCAGCGCTGCGATTTCACTGATGCTGAGCACCTGCTTCAGCACGAATATCACATACAGGCAGGCAACTTGCTCTGTCGAATATTTCTTTTTTTCCGGCGGGCCCAGCAGCTTCATTTTTACATAGTTGTTCACCATGGTGGCGGTAACGGGTGTTTCTCCATGCGGGTAAAATGGGCTCACGGCCTCGTTAAGCACGGACACCACCTGGTCCTTATAAAGCGCAATGTGCGGCAGCTCTTCATAGCGCGGGCAGTGATACTCGCACAGGCTGCGAAAAATATCCGGCATTTTCTGTTCCATGCAAATTCCCTCCGTTTATCCAATTCTATCACGCCGGGCCACATGCTGTCAAAATGAAAAGCAGGTGATAAAAATATCAGATGACGGTGATGTGGTGTTGGATACTGCATGAAAAGAATTCTTTTTCCCAACGCAAGAGGCGAGGCCCTGCATGATGTTATGATGTGGCTGGAAGGCTAAGGCGTCATGATACCAAAAGAGGAGAGAATGCGGCTGTATGCGCCGATAGAGAAAGCAGCAAGCGGACGGCCATAAGCGCGAAGGATTCGCCCGCTCATGGGACGAGGAGGAAACGGCTGGTTCTATTTCAAAGCATGCACAGATGAGATGAAAAAAGCCCGTGGAATCAACATTCCACGGGCTTTTTTGTGGTGGAGATGAGGGGGATCGAACCCCTTACCTCTTGAATGCCATTCAAGCGCTCTCCCAAGTGAGCTACACCCCCACGGGCTGTGCACTTCAAAGTGCCTTATTATAATATCAATCAAAGAAGAAAATGTCAAGATGTTTTTTCAAAAAATTTTAAATGCGCGTGCGGCCATTTTTCTGCAGCGATGCAGCTGCAGAAAAAGCGGCGAGAGAGGCTGCTGTGCGGGCGGCAAGGGCATGGGGCGCATTTTCATAAAACAAACAGGGCACGGCGCAGCAATGTGCTTACAGCTGGGGCAAAGCGCGCAAAGCACGGCAAACCTGCACTTACATCACACCCGGTGAATACGTTCCATATAGTAGTGTAATGCATCAGCATAAAACACGGCGCATTGTGCGCTTTGGCTTTACGGGAGGAAGAAACCATGAGACGAAATTTCAGACAGTGGATTGCAGAGCAATGGAGAACTGACCCTGCGTATGCCTATTTGCACGCAGCTGCGGAACCGCTTGTGAACCAGTTCAGCACAGCCGGACTGCAGATCAGCCTGAGCGAGCCGAACTGGAAGCCCAATTCCAGGCTAACGCCAGGTACTTATATTGCGAAAGACCCTACAGTGCGGGTACATGCCGGTAGTGAGCGATGCTATGTTATCGTGCAGATAGAACAGTCCAATGCAAATGCATGGCAGGAGGCGGGCATTCAGTATGGTTATTTGGAATACGGGCAGTTCATATCCGGCGTAATACGCCCCGGCTGGATGTCTGTGCCATCTGCCGGGAATGCGTGGTACCGCATTGTGGACGCATCAGAGGCAGACCAGGCATTTCCCGTTTTTACCACGGTGCATGTGCCGCCCGAAACGACGGCTGAAGAACTGAGTGAAGCCGCGGCTAATGTGCTCACCATACGGGCCTGGGCTGTGCAGGCACAGGGGGTGGACGGGCTGCAGGGGGCACTGTCTCTTTTGAGCAAAAGCGTAAGAAATGCATAAGCCTGTGAAAAAACTGTGCGTCTGTCTAAACCGGCTTACAGGCGGGCAGGCATATTGCCTGCACACCGGCAGTATGGCGCCTGCCTGTCCTGCACACAGCCTTGTATTGGTGCGCAGGCGCCCCTGGCACATCAGGCCGGGCATGGTGGTGCTGTACCGCACGCCAGCTATGGATGCGCCTGTGCTGCACCGCGTGGTAGGGGTGTGCGCGGGCGGGCGCATGCTGCGGCTGAAGGGGGATGCCAATGCCCTGCCGGACGCCGGACTTGTCCCGCGAGAGTGGGTTATCGGCAGGCTTTTTCTGTGCCTTCGGTAAGCATTTCTGCTGCAGCGTGGAGTCAGGCCCCCGGCAAAGCCTGGGGCTTGCGTAAGCCCTGGAAGGGCATACTACCGGCAAGCCTCTCAGGAGGCACTGAATACGCTGTCTCCTGCATCACTTGCCCCGACTCCCGTAAACGGGATTCTTCCCATTGCGTGCTGCCATCTTTTTGGTATTATATACTATCTTGCTTCGCTCGGAACTGACAGCGAAAGCCCTTTTACTCTCTATAGGCACAACTGGGGGGCGTTTCGCTAAAACAAATAAAACCAGCGGCCCGCCTGTCTTTACAGGCGGGCCGCTGATGCACGCATCAAAACCGCGAAAATTCTCTATTCTGCTTTCATGGCAGGATATTCAGCGCCCGTCTGCAGCCGGTTTTGTGCCCTGGCGTCTTTTCTCGCTGGCCACACCGTAGCTTTTCAGTGCTTTGCGCAGGGCGCTGCCGTTTTTATAATGAATGCCCACCATGTCCATGTCGAACGCAGCAGAGGCATTTTGCTTGTTGTCATCGATAAAGATAGAGGCTGCGGGGTCCAGTCCGTATTTTTTCAGCAGGGCCTGATAAATGCGCAGATCCGGCTTGTTCAGATGTATTTCGCAGGAGGCTACCCCACCGTCGAACAGGGCGAAAAAGCGCCGCTGGCGAAGCATATCATATACATGTGCCGGAATGTTGGAAAGATAATACAGCCGGTAGCCGCGCTTTTTCAAGCGTGTCATCATTTGAACGGTGTCGTCCTTTGTTTTCAGCATATCCATCCAGTCGCTCAGAATGGCATCTACCTCAAAGGAATGGCCGAGTTCAGCCCCGCGCCTGCGCATGACGGCTTCGGCCTCCTGACGGGTGATGAGCCCGGCGTCCAGCTTCTTCCATTCTTCGCTGCCGAAGGTTATGTCAAAAAGCTGTTCTTCCAGCTTTTCGTTCACGAAATAATCTACCAGAAATTCACGCGGCGCGTAATCTACCACAACACCGCCCAAATCAAAAATAATATTCTGATACATAGTGTCCCCCTGTGCGAGATTTACTGTATGATATTGCATTATACACCATTTTTGACGGCATAGGAAGCTGTTTGCGCAAATAGTATCAGGATAGGGGCGGAAAATGCGGAATATCATTTTGAAACAAAAAAGGGGGGAATGTCGTTATGACATTGTATGAGCTTTGCCGTCATGACGTGGTGGACCTTTCCACGGGAGCGAATCTGGGCAGCGTGGACGACATCATATTTGACAGTGCTGCCGCCACAGTAACGCATCTGGTTTTATACGGAAAACCACGGCTGTTCGGCCTTTTGGGGCGCGGAGAAGACCTTCAGGTGCCCTGGCAGGAAATTGAGAAAATAGGGCGCGATGTGGTGCTGGTGCGAAGCGCGCCGCCAAGCGCCGAGACGCAAAAAAAGACAAGGCGGCTGTTTGAAATGTTGTGAAAGTTCTGCCCGCTGTCTTGACAAAAGGCGGCGGGCGGTGGATGATAAACAGGATAAAGAAAGGAATGTGAAGAACGTTGGCAGGGAAGTTTACGGCGAAGCACAGCGCAGTAAGGCACAGCCTATGGCTGAATATCACATGCCTGCTGGTGCTGCCGCTTTGTGATATGATTTTGATGGAGTGGGCCCACCGCGGCAGCTTTTCGGCTGAGTTTTGGGCACAGCAGTTTGCCCCGCATGCATGGTCGTTCCTGTTTGGATGGCTGTTTCTTGTATTTGTGTATGGAGTGCTGTGCATGGCGTTCGGGCGGCACTGGCCGGCGCAGCTCATCCTCGGCGTGGTGTGTTTCGGGTTTGGCGCTGTGACATATCTGAAGCTTCAAATGCGGGGCGAGCCGCTGCTGCCGTGGGATTTCTCCCAGCTCAGTGAATTTTTTGGTGTGGCCAGTAAGGTGAACCTTTCCATCCCCTGGCACTTTTTTGCCGCCGGCGCCTGCCTGGCTGTGCTGTGTGTGTGCAGCATATGGGTGAGGCTGCCTCAGGTTGCGCGGCGCGGGCGCGTCAGGGTGCTGGGGGCGGTGCTGAACATGGCCCTGCTGGTGCTGCTGTGTTTTGGCGTGCTGCTGCGGCAGAATGTCTGCGAATTTTTCGGCATTTGGCCGGATATGTGGATGCAGGACAGATATTACCGCAACCATGGTATCGTAACAGGGTTCGTGACGAACCTGCGGGTGCTGAACATTACAGCGCCGGACGGCTACGGCGAGGCCGCCGTGCAGCAGCTTGCACAGGAGACACAGCAGGCGGCGGAAACGCGCCAGCCTCTGTTTCCAAACTCGTATGCTGCGGCGGTGCAGGAGAGTGAACAGGAGACACGGCCCAATATCATCTATCTGATGAACGAATCCTTCTGGGATGTCACGCGGCTGGAGGGCATTGAATACGACAGGGAGCTCACTCCCAACCTGAACCGGCTGAAGCAGCAGGCGGCTTACGGGTACTGCTTTTCACCGTCGTATGGCGGCGGCACCTGCGACGTGGAATTCGAGGCCCTTACAGGCTTTTCACTGGAGCACCTTCCCTCCGGGGCAAAGCCATACCAGCAATATGCAACAAAGCCGCTGCCCGCGCTGCCGCAGCATTTGAAGGCGCAGGGCTATGAAACGCTGGCCGTGCACGGGTATGGCCGCAAGTTTTGGAGCAGGGATACTGCTTACCCGAACCTCGGCATTGACACCTTTATTGCTCAGGAAGATTTCGTCTCGCCCGATACGCGCCGCGGCTTTATTTCAGACCATGCCATGACGCAGCGCATCATTGAAGAGTATGAGGCCCGGGCAGAGGCTGGGCCGCTGTTTATTCATGCGGTCACCATGCAGAACCACACCACATATGATGAATCGCGCTATCCGGAAAGCGAGCTGGTGAATATCGTAAAGCACCCCGGCCTTTCGGAAGAGACGCTGAGCCAGCTTCGCGATTTTGCCACCGGCGTGCACGAGGCGGACGCCGCGCTGGGCGAGCTTATCGCATATTTCGAGCAGCGGGAAGAACCCGTCATTGTGGTGTTCTGGGGCGACCATTTCAACCCCGTGGGTAAGGGAAGCGAGCTCTATGAAAAGACAGGCTTCATTGAGCCGGGCGACAGCTCCACCATGCACCTGCGCCAGACGGACCTGCTCATCTGGAGCAATTACTATGACGCCAGTGTAGACCTTGGCACAATTGCAGCGTATGAGATAAGCCCTGTGATGATGGATTTGTACGGCCTTGATATGCCGCTGTGGTTCGAAAAGCTGGCAGAAGAGCTGCCCGTGCTGCGGGCGCGCACGCGCGGCGTCACGGTAGAGCCGGATTCCAGCCTTTCTGAAAGCATGACGCCCCAGCAGGAAGCGCTGTTCAGCGAGAACTGGCTGATACAATACGATTTGATGTTCGGTAAAAATTACTGGCCTGCGCAGGAAGGTGCGCCGCAAGGAAGTTCTGAATAAGCGGGATGCGCAGGCAAGGGCCCTGTCCAAAATGAAGAATAGTGATTTTTTTGCTGTGGGGCGAAAAAATCCTTGTAATCAAAATGGCCTTGTGCTATACTAATACGGCAATACGCACGCATTGCTTTGGTTCATTGTGCCCTTCGGGGTGAAAGGCCGTGCGGCAATGCGGAGGGTAAAAAACAATTTTCAGGAGGAAAACAAACTATGGCAGTCGTATCTATGAAACAGCTTCTCGAGGCCGGTGTGCATTTCGGGCACCAGACCCGCCGCTGGAACCCCAAAATGGCGAAGTATATCTTCACCGAGCGCAACGGCATTTACATCATCGACCTTCAGAAGACGGTGAAGAAGCTGGACGAAGCTTATAATTTTGTGCGCGAGGTGTCTGCCGAGGGCGGCAGCATCCTGTTCGTCGGCACCAAGAAACAGGCGCAGGAGTCTATTCGTGAAGAGGCCACCCGCTGCGGCATGCACTTTGTAAATGCCCGCTGGCTGGGCGGCATGCTCACCAACTTCCGCACCATCCGCCGCCGCATCGACCGCATGGAGCAAATCAACAAAATGCGCGAAGACGGCACGTTTGACATGCTTCCCAAAAAGGAGGTTGCCAAGCTGGAGCTGGAGCTGGAAAAGCTGGAGAAATTCCTGGGCGGCGTGAAAGAGATGGGCGGCCTGCCCAAGGCCATGTTCATTGTGGACCCGCGCAAAGAGCGCATTGCCGTTTCTGAGGCCCGCAAGCTGAACATTCCCATTGTGGCCATTGTGGATACCAACTGCGACCCGGACGAGATTGACTATGTGATTCCCGGCAACGACGACGCCATCCGCGCTGTAAAGCTGATTGCGGGCGCCATGGCCGATGCCGTGCTGGAGGGCCGCCAGGGCGAGCAGATGGAGGAAGCCTCCGTCGAAGAAGAGCCCGCGGCCGCCGCTGAATAAAAGCGGAAAAGGCATTTGAAAATTAGAGAAGAGGAGAATGCAACATGGCATTTACTGCACAGGATGTAAAGAAACTGCGTGAGCAGACCGGCTGCGGCATGATGGACTGCAAAAAAGCCCTGACGGAAGCCGGCGGCGATTTTGATAAGGCTGTGGAGTGGCTGCGCGAAAAAGGCCTTGCCGCTGCCCAGAAGAAGGCCGGGCGCATTGCGGCCGAGGGCATGGTGTATGCCACGGCCGATGTGGAGAAGAAGCTTGGCGTTATGATTGAGGTGAACGCCGAAACAGACTTTGTGGCCAAAAATGAATTGTTCCAGAATTTTGTGAAGGACGTGGCCGGCGTTGTGATGGAGCAGAACCCCGCCACAGTAGAAGCCCTGCTGGCCTGCAAGCTGGGTGAGGGCACAGTGGAAGCTGCCCTGCAGGAGAAGGTTCTTGTGATTGGCGAGAACATCAAAATCCGCCGCTTTGTGCGCTATGAGGGCGTGTGCGCCGCATATGTGCACGGCGGCGGCACCCACGGCGTGCTGGTGCGCTTTGACGCGGCGGATGCCGTGGCTTGTAAGCCGGAGTTTGCCGTTATGGGCAAGGATGTTGCCATGCAGATTGCGGCCGTGAACCCCGGTTATCTGGATGAGGCCTCTGTGCCTGCCGAGGTGCTGGAGAAGGAAAAGGAGATTCTGCTTGCGCAGATTTCCAACGACCCGAAGATGGCTGCAAAGCCCGACTTTGTCAAGCAAAAGATGGTGGACGGCAAAATCGGCAAGTTCTTCAAAGAAAACTGCCTGCTGGACCAGGCCTTTGTTAAGGACGGCGACATCTCTGTGGGCCAGTATATTTCCAACTGTGCCAAAGAGCTGGGCGGCGATATTAAAGTGGTGGAATTTGTCCGTTTTGAGAAGGGCGAAGGCCTTGAGAAACGTGAGGATGATTTTGCTGCTGAAGTTGCCAGCATGATGAAATAAAGTGTTTTTGCATGAGAGCTCCGCAGGCAATAAGCCTGCGGAGCTTTTTGTTACAAAAGTGTCAATATGTTTCAAAAATAATGTTTGATTTTTTGTGTTCAATGTGGTAAAGTGAAAAAGCATTGATGGAAAGCCTGCTTTTTGCACAGGCGGCAAAAGAACAGGAGGTGGCCCCCGTGGGCGAGCATAAGGCACAGAGCCCCCAGGCAGATTTGCTATTCAAAGCTATCTTGTCACTTAAAACTACAGAGGAGTGCTATGATTTCTTTGAGGACCTTTGCACCATGAAAGAAATTGCAGATATGGCTCAGCGTGTGGAGACAGCCAGCATGCTGTTAAAAGGCCGTACCTACGAGCAGATTGTAAAAGATGTAGAAATCAGTACTGCAACCATCAGCCGCATCAACCGCTGCATTCAGTATGGAAACGGCGGGTATGCATCTATTTTGAACCGTATTCATGCTGGTGAAGAGTAAAAGCCCGGCCTTTCGCACGAAAGGCCGGCTTTTCTTAGTATATTCAAATATTATAGTAATTTTATGCAACTTATCACAAATTAGCGCTTCACTCAAACAAAGTATGTCAAAATGGTGCATTGAAATTTGTGCATCATTGCATTAAAATATTAACCAATATCCGCACGGTGAAACGTTTATCGCTTCAGAGTGGGGTCGAAATGGAGGAGAAAAGTATGAAAAAGTTTATCGCAGCAGGCCTTGCGCTGTGCATGGCTTTGGCAATGGCCGCATGCGGCGGCAGCCCGTCTTCTGCGGCTTCGCAGGTTGGCTCTGGCGCCTCTGCCCCGGCAGATGGATCGGCCATCACCATTAAAATGGGCGGCATCGGCCCCATTACCGGCGCGAATGCTGTATACGGGGAAGCGGTAAAGAATGGCGCGCAGATCGCGGTGGATGAGATTAACGCTTCCGACAGTGCGGTGAAATTTGAGTACAATTTCCAGGATGATGAGGGCGATGCCGAAACGGCGGTAAACGCCTATAACAATCTGAAGGACTGGGGCATGCAGGTGCTGATGGGTACTGTGACTACGGCACCCTGCCTTGCGGTAATTTCCGAGACGGAAGCGGACAACATGTTCCAAATTACGCCGTCGGCATCTTCCACAGATGTGATTGTGCCTGACAATGTGTTCCAGGTTTGCTTCACAGACCCCAGCCAGGGCGTTTCTGCGGCGGATTATATTGCGGAAAACGGCCTTGCCACTAAGATAGCGGCTATTTATGACAGCTCTGACGCATATTCCTCTGGCATTTATAACGCTTTTGCCGAAGAAGCAGAAGCGAAGGGCCTTGAAATTGTGTGTGCCGAGGCATTTACCTCTGACAACAAGACGGATTTCAAGACACAACTGCAAAAAGCACAGAGCTCTGGTGCCGAGCTGGTTTTCCTTCCCATTTATTACACAGAGGCTGCGCTGATTCTCACACAGGCCAATCAGCTGGGTTATGAGCCCACCTTCTTTGGCTGCGACGGCATGGACGGCCTGCTGGATGTGCAGAATTTTGACACCGGCCTGGCGGAAGGCCTGATGCTGATGACGCCGTTCAACGCCACCAGTGAAGATGAATTGACGGCTAACTTTGTGAAAACATATGAGGAGCAGTTCGGCGGCACGCCTAACCAGTTTGCAGCGGACGCATATGACGCGGTATATGCCATCCGCGATGCCTGTGTGAAAGCCGGCGTCACGTCTGATATGAGTGTTTCTGATATTGGCGACGCTCTGAAAACGGCTATCACGGAAGTGACGATGGATGGCCTCACCGGTTCCAACATGACGTGGAAGGCCAGCGGTGAAGTAAGCAAATCGCCCATTGTGGTTGAAATTGAAAACGGGGTATACAAACAGCTGTAAATTTTATACTGTCGAGTTCAGTTTATAATGATCCAGCCAAAAGAAGGCTGCCGCATGTTCCGGCAGCCTTCTTTGGCAATCCGGCGCAGGCTTCGGCGGGCCGCGGCGTCCTGTGCGGCCGAAATGCCTGTAAACAATGGTGTAAGGGGCGTAGAATATGGAATTTATATCATTTCTTGTGAATGGCCTCAGCCTTGGCAGCATCTATGCCATCATCGCACTTGGCTACACGATGGTGTACGGCATTGCCAAAATGCTGAACTTTGCCCATGGTGATATCATCATGGTGGGCGGTTATTTCGTGTTTACCTGTATGAACAGCCTTTCTCTGCCGCCGGTAATTTGTGTGCTTGTTGCTATGGTGGTGTGCACGCTGCTGGGCATTACCATTGAGCGCGTGGCATATAAGCCGCTTCGGGGGGCGCCCAGCCTTGCCGTGCTTATTACAGCTATTGGCGTAAGCTATTTTCTGCAGAACATGGCGCTGCTTATATGGGGCTCTGCGCCGAAGTCATTCAATTCCATCGTGTCGATGGAGCCTATTCGCCTGTTTGACGGGGGCCTTGTCATCACTGGCGAGACACTTGTGACCATTGTTGTATCTGCCGTTATCATGGTCGGGCTGTGGCTGTTTGTGAACAAAACAAAGATAGGCCGCGCCATGCTGGCTGTGTCGGAGGACAGAGGCGCCGCCCAGCTGATGGGCGTAAACGTGAATGCAACTATCTCCATCACGTTTGCCATTGGCAGTGCGCTGGCCGCTATTGCGGGTGCGCTGATGTGCTCCGCATATCCCATCCTTCAGCCGACCACCGGCGCAATGCCAGGCATCAAGGCCTTTGTGGCCGCGGTGTTCGGCGGCATCGGCTCTATTCCGGGGGCCATGGTGGGCGGCATTCTGCTGGGCGTCATTGAAAACCTCAGCAAGGCCTACATTTCCACCCAACTGGCCGACGCCATCGTGTTTGCCGTGCTGATTGTGGTGCTGCTTGTGAAGCCCACCGGCATCCTTGGCAAAAAAATCAATGTGAAAGTGTAGGTGGCGGCAGATGAAAACAAAACGGTTCAGCCGTACCACACGGCAGAATATGATAACATATGCCATCGTGGTAGCTGCCTTTGCGGTGGTAACGGCAATGAATTTTGCGGGCATGCTCTCTAACTCTCTGCGCGGGCAGCTGGTGCCCATTTGTACTTATGTGATGATGGCCGTCTCGCTGAACCTGACGGTTGGCATTTTGGGTGAGCTAAGCCTTGGACATGCCGGCTTTATGAGCGTGGGTGCCTTTTCGGCCATGTGTTTTTCCGTGTGCATGGAAGATGTGCTGGTAATGCCGGTTCGCTTTGCGCTGGCGCTGCTTATCGGCGGCATTGCCGCAGGCATTGCGGGCTTTTTGATAGGCATCCCGGTGCTGCGCCTTCAGGGGGATTATCTGGCTATTGTGACGCTGGCCTTTGGCGAGATCATCAAAAATGTGCTGAACACCACATACCTCGGCCTTGATTCCTCCGGCCTGCATTTTTCGCTGAAGGACGCGGCCTCCATGAACCTTGCAGATGACGGCCGCGTTATTATCAACGGCGCGCTCGGCATTACCAATACGCCCAAAGACGCCAATTTCACCGTGGGCTTTATTCTGATTATGCTCATGCTGTTCATTGTGCTGAACCTGATCAAATCCCGCACAGGCCGCGCCATCATGTCTATTCGGGATAACCGCATTGCGGCGGAATCTGTAGGTATCAACATCACAAAATACAAGCTGGTTGCATTTTCTATTTCCGCGGCGCTGGCCGGCGTGGCAGGTGCCTTCTATGCCCACAACTTTTCTTCACTGGTGGCACAGAAGTTTGATTATAATACGTCTATCCTTGTGCTTGTGTTTGTCGTGCTGGGCGGTATCGGCAATATCCGCGGCTCTATCATTGCCGCAACAGTGCTCACTGTCCTGCCGGAGATGCTGCGCGGCCTGAACGATTACCGCATGCTCATTTACGCCATCATT
Organism: Oscillospiraceae bacterium; assembly: GCA_018380115.1. Lineage (GTDB taxonomy): Bacteria > Bacillota > Clostridia > Oscillospirales > Ruminococcaceae > Ruthenibacterium. Next base: position 13,139 of record JAGZUF010000014.1, read on the forward strand.
CTCATTCTGGTGATGATATTCAGTCAAAATGAACAGCTGGTCGCATGGCGCATGCGGCTGAGGGGCAAGGTGGCGGCGGCATTTGGCGCACACCGCAGAAAGGGGGCGTGAGGCATGGCGTTGCTGGAAGTTTCGAACCTCGGTATTGCGTTCGGCGGCCTGCAGGCTGTGGACAAAGTAGACCTCACCATTGAAGAGGGGGCGCTGTGCGGCCTGATTGGCCCGAACGGCGCTGGAAAGACGACAGTGTTCAACATGCTCACGGGTGTATACAGGCCCACAGAGGGCGATATTATCCTGAACGGAAAAAACATCACGGGCCAGTCTCCGGCATCCATCTGTAAGGCGGGTATTGCGCGCACCTTTCAGAATATCCGTCTGTTCAAGGCCATGACGGTGCTGGACAATGTGAAGGTAGGGCTTCACAACCAGATACGCTATAATACGCTGACGGGTATTTTCCGCCTGCCTGCTTATTATGAAAGAGAGCGCGAGATGAAGGGTAAGGCCATGAGCCTGCTGAAAATTTTTGGCTTGGATGAAGAGGCAAAGCAATTGGCTTCCAGCCTGCCGTACGGCAAGCAGCGCAAGCTGGAGATAGCCCGCGCACTTGCCACCAGCCCGAAGCTGCTTCTGCTGGACGAACCGGCGGCGGGCATGAACCCAAATGAAACGGCAGAGCTGATGGAGACCATCAAATTTGTACGGGAAAAATTTGGCGTGGCCATTTTGCTGATAGAGCATGACATGAGCTTTGTTATGGGGCTGTGCGAGCACATTGTGGTGCTGAACTATGGGCGAATTCTTGCGCAGGGAGACCCCGACACCGTGCGCAACGACCCGAAGGTCATTGCCGCCTATCTGGGAGGTGAATAAGATGGAGGAAATGCTTTCTGTCAAAGACCTGGAGGTTTCCTATGGCGCCATCCGTGCGGTGAAGGGCATCTCGTTTCATGTGAACAAGGGCGAGATTGTCACACTGATAGGCGCGAACGGGGCGGGAAAAACCACCACTCTGCACGCCATTTCCGCCTTGCAGAAGCCCAAGGCAGGCGAGATTACCTTCTGCGGCAGCCCCATCACACATACAGAGGCGCATAAAATCATCCGCCTGGGCCTTGCCCAAGTGCCGGAGGGGCGGCGCGTGTTTTCCCAACTTACAGTGCAGCAGAATCTGGAGCTGGGGGCCTATACCCGTACAGACTCCAGCGAGGCAGTGGCTGCCGATTATGAAATGGTGTTTGAGCGCCTGCCGCGCCTGAAAGAGAGGCGCAAGCAGTTGGCAGGCACGCTTTCCGGCGGGGAACAGCAGATGCTTGCCATTGGGCGCGCACTGATGTCCAGCCCGCGCATGCTGCTGATGGATGAGCCCTCCATGGGCCTTTCGCCGCTTCTTGTGCAGGAGATATTCAGCATTATCCGCAAGGTGAACCAGGACGGCGTCACCATCCTTCTGGTAGAGCAAAATGCCAAGATGGCGCTGGAAATTGCCAACCGCGCCTATGTGCTGGAGACAGGCACCATTGCCATGAGCGGTGATGCGCATGAGCTGGCAAATGACCCCAAGGTGCGGGACGCCTATTTGGGCGGCTGAGCGGGCGGTATCGGTTTTGAAAAGCAGCCCCATCTGCGGTTTGCAGATGGGGCTGCTGTCTGTATTCTGTTGAAAAGAGAGACGGAGGGACACGTTACACGCCTAGCGATGCGCACAGCCTTTCCAGCGCGGCATCTGCCTTGGAGAAATCCATGGCAGATGTATAAAAGGCCTCTGCCTGCCGGTGGATACCACGGGCCTCATCCAGAAGAAGCCCGGCCTCCCGCACAAGCTCTTTTGCCGCGCGAAGGTCGAATTTCAGCCGGGCCTTCCGCGCACCCAGCCCGTTTTTATTCATGAAGCGCGTGCAGTGGATGACACGGTCGCCCATAGGTTCGAACACATGGAAGGGGCCGGAAGTAACGAAGGCCAGCCCCAGCTCAGGAACAAGCAGATGGTCTATTTTTTCCCGCGGCTGCATGGCGCACCAGCAGGTTATGACGCCGTACCCCTTGGCCAGTATCTCCTTGCGCAGCTGTGCCAGCAGCGCGCCGGAGGCGGGGCCGTATGCGTCGTCCAGAATCACAGTTTCCCGGCACAGGGTGCGGATGGTCTCTTTGAAAAACACAATGCCGTCTGCTGTCACGGCACTCAGCGCACGGATGGATTCCTGCGGGGCCTTTTCCTTTTTTACCGGCAGGTAACGCTTGCTCAGCGAAAGCGCGAATGCGCGCGCTTTGGCAAGGTCTGTGCAGCACTGTGCAGTGCGCGCACGGTCCTGCAGAAGGCTGCCCGCCGCGGCCAGATAACGGGTGGCACGGTCTGTGAATGCTTTGTACCTGCTGTGCAGTGCCTGAAGCTCTGCACAGTGGCCGCGAAGCTCTGTTTCCTGCAGTGCGTCATACAGGCTCAGCACAGTTTCATGTGCCTGAGGAAAGGCAGGCTCCAGCGCATGAGGCGCTGTGGCGTCCAGCACCGTGAGGCAGAGCGCCGGGCAGATGACGCCGTCCAGAGAGGCGGGGTCTGCCGAGCAGCGAATGGTGTGCACTGTGTGCCCTGCGGCCGTGAGGCGGAGGGCGAGCGTACGCATCAGGTGCGATTTGCCGCAGCCCGGCCCCGCTTTGATCAGTACGGCGCGCCCGGTGCCGACAGGCGGAAGGCTGCGTGCGTAATACCCCTGGAACCCGATGGGCGAAAGCCCGCCAAGAAAAAAGTTCAGTTCAAAACCCTGCATGCAAAACACCCCTTTGCAACATCCTATGCACAAGGTGGGCGTTTGCTACTTGAAAATAGCACTGTACAAGGCTGTTTTAAGGGCTTTTGCAAAAGAAAAGCCTGCATCGCAAGGCTTTATGCGGCACAGGCTGAGGGTCAGGGATGATATGTGTGCGAGCAGACCTCTTGTATTTTTTCACGCAGGGCAATAAAATCGCCGAAGGCGGCGGGCTTCTGGCTGGGGTTGCGCAGCAGCGCTGCGGGATGCGGCGTTGCAGTGAACAGAGTGCCGCCCTTTTCTGTCCACTGGCCATGCTCTTTCATTACGCTGAAATCCGGCCGAATAAGGCGCTGCGCGGCAATGCGGCCAAGGCAAACGATAATTTTAGGACGTATCAGGCGAAACTGCTCCCGCAAATAGGGCATGCAGGCTTCCCATTCCTGCGGTGTCGGGTCCCTGTTTTCCGGCGGGCGGCATTTTACGATGTTGGTAATAAAAATATCTTCGCGCTTCAAATGAATGGCGGCAAGATATTTGTCCAGCAGCTGGCCGCTGCGCCCCACAAAGGGCAGCCCCTGTTCGTCTTCATTGCGTCCGGGCCCTTCACCGATGAACATCACCTCGGCATGGGGGCTGCCCATGCCAAACACAACATGTGTGCGTGTCTGGCACAGGCCGCATTTCTGGCAGGAGAGGCAGGCGGCCTGCAATGTGTTGAAATCCATACTGTGCTCCTTACTGAATAATAGGTAATATATGCTCGGCGGCTGTGTGCGGCCCCCAAGCCCGTGTCAGAACCATGCTGCGCAAAAACATCGCAGCCGCTCACCGGATGCTGTAACTTTTTAAGATATTATAGCATATTTCCCTTGAAGTTTGAAGCCAATGGGGCTAAAATAGATACGAAACAGAAGGGGAGGCTTCATAATGAAAATTCTGGTAGAAACATCTGCGCGCCATGTGCACGTCACGGACGAAACACTGGAAAAGCTGTTTGGCAAGGGCTATCAGCTCACGGTGAAAAAAATGCTTTCTCAGCCCGGGCAGTATGCTTCGAATGAGCGTGTCACGGTCGTCGGGCCGAAGCGTGAGCTTGCAAATGTGTCTATCCTTGGGCCCACGCGCAAGGTGGATCAAATTGAGCTCAGCGCTACAGATGCCCGCAGCATCGGCGTTGCGGCGCCTGTGCGCGGATCCGGCGATGTGGCTGGCTCCGGCGCATGCAAGCTGGTGGGCCCGGCAGGCGAGGTGGAGCTTAGCGAGGGCGTCATCATTGCAAAACGTCATATACATATGACGCCGGAGGACGCCGGGACGCTTGGCGTCACGGACAGGCAGGTTGTGAAAGTGGCCACAGGCCGCGAGGGGCGTAAGTTGGTGTTTGATGACGTGGTCATCCGCGTAAGCGAAAAATATGCCACGGCCATGCATCTGGATACAGATGAAAGCAATGCAGCCGGCTGCCCGAATGAAGGCGAGATTATTCTGTAATTATTATTCTGTAAGGGCCGGGGCGTTTTCTGCCGCGGCCCTTTTCCTATGGCAGCAGGGCAGGACAGAAGAAGGAGGGGGCTTCATGTTGATAAGTGCCAGCAGGCGTACGGATATCCCGGCCTGCTTTTCGCACTGGTTTTTCCGGCGCATAGAAGAAGGGTATGTGCTGGTGCGAAACCCCATGAACCCGCATCAGGTAAGCCGTGTGAGCCTTTCCCCGCAGGATGTGGACGGCATCATGTTCTGGACGAAAAACCCGCTGCCCATGCTGGCGGCGGGGCCCGGCGCGTTAAAGGGGTATATGTACTGTTTCCAGTTTACCCTGAATGCATACGGAGAGGATGTAGAGCCCAATATCCCCGGCAAGTGGACGGCAATGGTGCCCGCATTCCGCAGGCTGTCGGAGCAGATAGGCCCGCAGCGTGTGCTGTGGCGGTATGACCCCATCTTTTTGAGCAGCGCCTATACACCGGAATGGCATCTGCAAAATTTTGCGGCCCTTGCAAAGGCGCTTTCGCCGTATACATGCCAGTGCACCATCAGCTTTCTGGACTATTACCGGAACACGGCGCACAATATGGCGCCTTTGGGGCTGCAGAAAATATCGCAGGAAGAAAAAGCCCGGCTTGCATCAGGGCTTGCCGCCATTGCGCGGCAGGCGGGCCTTGATATTTGTGCGTGTGCAGAAGAAAACCTGCCTGAAACCTGCGGTGTTGGCCCGGCAAGCTGTATCGACAGCGGGCGGTTTGCCCGCCTCCTTGGATGTGCCCTGCCCGTCCCCAAAGACAAAACGCAGCGGCCCGGATGCGGATGCGCCCAAAGCGTGGATATCGGCGCATACCACACCTACCCCAACGGCTGCTTGTATTGTTATGCCAATGCAAGCGCCGCTGCGGCCGTGCAAAACGCCGGGCTGCACGACTTTGCCTCGCCCCTGCTGCTGGGTGAGCTGGGGCCCGGCGATGTAGTAACAGTAAGGAAAATGACGGTGTACCGGCAGGCACAAATGTGTTTTGAATAGGCTTTACAGAAAAAGGCCATGGGCGCTTTGCTCATGGCCTTTTTCTCAGCTTGTGTGCACCATGCTGGGGTATATTCTGGCGAGCTTTTCGTCTGGATAATAGCGGTCCATCAGCTGCTGCCAGGCGCTTGTGGCGGGCACGCCCTCGTAGCGCTGGGCCATGCGAAGCACGGCTGCGCCGCTGACAAGGCTGTTCAGCAACATGAAGAGCACAAGCACCCATGTAAGTGCAACGCCGTATGTACGCGAGACATTCTGCTCGATCCAGCCGGAAATGCGCGGGTAAATCTCTTTTACCCACACCAGGGCAAGCACGCCCCAGAAAATACAGTACAGCAGATTAATGCGCCCGTTCAGATTGAAGGGCATGCCCGAATAATCCCAGCTCACAGTGCCGGTGACCGTCTCCTGAAGCCAGCTGCAGAAATATTCGAAAGCACCGCCAATGATAGCGCCGCCCACAAAAATATATCTGTCGTTTTTTCCGCGCAGGCGCTGAAGGGATATGGTAAGCAGAACAGCGCCGAACCCATAGATGAGGTTAAACGGCCCCCACACGAGGCCGGTGCGCTGCGAAAGCCTGCCGGAAGCGATAAAGCAGAAAATAGTCTCTATCACTACGCCAAGAAAACAGCAGATGAAAAACACCCAGCAAAGCTTGTAAAAATTTACGCCGTGGGCGAAATGGCCCGGCACTTCTGCGGTCTCTTTGGCAAAGCGTGCATCATACCGGCGCTGGCGCGCCAGCGCCTTGGCACGGCGGACCTCAAGGTCCGCCAATTCCTTTTCCAGACGCTTTTTTCGTTTGTCATATTTTTGATTCAGATACTCAATGCGTTCCAGATGCGTAGCCTCCTTTTAGCTCTGTTTTATTTTGAAAGCCTGTTCACTGATGTCATGATTGTTCGGGGTAAGAAAATACGGTGTCTCCACTTTCATCCGGGAAAACCGGCGCGGTGTCTGCGCCCCACAGCCATTCGTTCTGCCAGCGGAAAAAGTCCTTCGGGTTGTCGCCCTCGTAGGCGCTTACGGCATCGGCCGCCAGCGCAGGCCTGTCAGATATCAGGCCGCACACTCCTTCTGCAAGGTAGCGCTCCATGCTTTCGTATTCATCTACAGTCCACACATATACAGGCAACCCTGCGCGCAGGCATCGGTTTACAAAGCGCGGCGAAACCATATTTTCCTCAATGGTAAGAAAATTGATGCCGCTTGCCAGCAGGGCCGCGGCATCTACGCTGGATACGCTGCCGTATACGCAGTAGCCGATGATATATTCCGGGTGGATGGCGTTCATGGCCTGCACCAGTGAATAATCAATAGACATGAACAGGCATCTGCCGGCGGCCTGCTGTGCCTCTACAGCTTGGGCTGCCTGCCGGGCGACGTCTTTTGTTTCATGCCCATGCGTTTTCAGCTCTATCAGAAGCCCGATTTTCCCTTTGCAGTACTCCAGCACTTCCTCCAGTGTAGAAATGCGCCCCCGGCAGCCGTTCTGCTCCAGAGTAAGGGCTTGCAGTTCGGCGGCAGTCAGCTCATAGACATTTCGGCTGTCTCCTGCAAGGCGGGCAAGACTCGTATCGTGAATGACCATGGGCACGCCGTCTTTGGAAAGCAGGACGTCTATCTCAGCATAATCGGCCCCTGCGTCGATGGCGCCCTGAATGGCCTCCAGCGTGTTTTCCACACCGCTGGCGCTGCCTCTGTGGCCAATGGCGATGGGAACATGCGGTGCTGCAGGAAGGGCAAAAACGGCACCGGCAAAAAGGAAGAGAAGAACAGCGGAGACGGCGGCGGAAAGCCTTTTATGCCTGCGAATGAAAGGCAGGCCGCATATTTTCCGCCACAGGGCCAGGACACTTTGCTGCACACGGCGCCACACGCGGCCAGCTGTGCGCTGTGCCTTGTCTACGCGGGCCGAAATGGAGGGCAGCGCTTCCAGAGGCAGCGACGCCCGGCCGCCCATGTCCAGATAGAGCACGGTGAAAAGCGAAATGCCGAATACAGTAAACAGGATGCGCAGTGCGCCTGAAAGGAAGAATGCAGGTAATGCGCCCAGCAGCCTGCCGGAAAACAAATTTACGGCAAGCTCTGGCAGGCCCGCCCCGGTGATGCCGATGAAGGTGACGGGTACAGCGCCTGGCCAGCGGAACAAAAAGCACCATGCGGCACAGAACAGGGCCGCTGGAAGAAGGGCATTCCGCCAGCTTTTTTCCCACATGTGCAGGCTGCTGCGCGCCGCGCAGCCGAATACGCGGCCGCCCAGCACCATCTGCGGCAGGACAAACAGCAATGCGGCAGACAGGAAAAAGGCAAGAAGATAAAACAACACCACCAGCACGCCGCCGGCAGGCGTTTTGGAAAGCTCGCCGGTGATGAAATTCGGAATGTGAAGCCGCGGAAGCAGGGAAGGGGAAATGCCCATGTCTGCCAGCGGCAATAGGCCCAGCGCATACGCGGCAAACATTAGGACGCTTGGGCTCTTTAAGCTGCGGAATGCAGGTACAGCAAGCTCTACCGGCATGCGAAGGCCGCAGGGGATGCCCTTTGCGGCACAGCAGGCCATCAGGTACAGTACAGAAAATTCATAATATACTGCCGCTGTACTCAGGGCCAAGAGCAGCAGGACACCCGCAAGGCCTGCTGGTGTGGCTGCCGCGGCCAGAATGCGCTCATTAAAGGCAAGTTCAATGCCCTTGCTGCCAAAAGTATGGTCGGCCAGCCAGGAAAACGCCGGTTTGAGCAGAAAAGCAGCCGCTGCTTTATAACAGAGTTCAAACAGCGCCAGCCCCGGCAGAACATCCCAAAAAACACCTGCCGCCCGGCGCAATGCGTTTGTATGCATCCGAACATTTCCCCTTTAATCTGTTGTTGCAATAAGGCCGCAATAAATTTTAGTATACCACATTTTCCAAACCTGTGCCATGCCTTTGCTTGTATTCATACGGCGGGCATGCCTGTTTACCGGTATCCTTCCAACCGATGCGTTGTATACCGCACCGGTCGGGCCTGTGTTTTGCGTACCTGCATGTGTCTGCCCTAAAAAAGAAAATTTGCTAAGCCCTACCTCCGTCTGCGGCTTGCGCCTGTCAGAAAGAAATTTAATTGTCATCATGTATGCCTGCGTATTTTGCAGTGTGCGGCACATGGCATGGTATTTTGGGTATTGCGGTTTTGCAGGCAGGCCGCGGCCTCTTTCACGCTTACATGAAAGGGAAAAGTGTGCTATAATTAATAATAAAGAGCAGCATATCTTGCCGCGTGCGCCCTTTGCCCAGCGCAGCTGTTGTGCCCAAAGGACGCACTTTTTATTGTCCGTTTATACACAGTCAGCCGGCTGCTCCGTATTGCAGCGGCGCCGCGAGAGGAGGAACAGGATGTATCAGAAAGGCGAATATATCATATATGGAAACACGGGCGTGTGCCGTGTGGAAGATGTAGCTGTGCCGGATAATATCCCTATCAAGGAAAAAGGCGCGCTTTATTACAAACTGTCCCCCGTATATGGCGCGGGAAGTATTTACATTCCTGTGGATACCGAGGTGTTCATGCGGCCTGTGCTTACCAAAGCACAGGCGAATGAGCTGATAGATAAAATACCAAATATAAAAGAGCAGGTGTACGAAGCAAAGGACCAGAAAAACTTGGCCGACTGTTACCGTGCCAGCCTTCGGGCGCATGAATGTGAAGAACTGGTGGGAATGATAAAAGCCATTTATCAGAAGCATAAAAAGCTGGAGGGGGAAGGCCGCAGGCTGGGAAAGGCAGACGCGGAATATATGAAGCAGGCACAGGCATTGCTGCACGGTGAGCTTGCCGTTGTGCTGGGCATCTCTTTTGAAGAGGTGCCGAAATACATTGCCGCGCGAATCGAGTGAAATGCGGTAAAATCAGACATGCCGCCGGCTTGGCCGGCGGCTTTTTGCGTTCGTTTTCTTCCATATGCTTGTGCAGGTAAAAAGCAGTGTGCTATACTGTAGTAAAAGAAGAGAGGTGCTGTTTATGGCTTATTACGATATGGTTTTGCAGGCGGCGGAATATCTGCGCCGCTGCATGCCGGCCGTACCTAGGGTGGGGCTTGTGCTTGGCAGCGGGCTTGGCGGCCTTGTGGACGCCATGCAGGAAAGAAAGGCAGTGCCCTATTCAGAAATACCGAATTTTCCGCAAAGCAATGTGGAAGGCCATGCCGGAAACCTTGTGTTCGGTCGTGTGGGCGGCACACCCATGGTGGCTATGCAGGGGCGCTTTCATTTTTACGAGGGCTTTTCCATGCGCGAGGTAGTGTTTCCCATTTATGTGATGAAGCTGTTAGGTGTACAGGATGTGGTGATTACCAACGCATGCGGCGGCATCAGCCGCGGGTTTGCGCCTGGCGACTTGATGCTGATAGATGATTTTATCAACACAACCAGCATGAACCCCCTTCAGGGGGCAAACGATGAGCGGCTTGGCCCGCGTTTTCCGGACATGACGGAACCGTTCAGCCTTGCGCTGCAAAAGCGTGCCATGGAAACGGCGCAGCGACTGGGTATTCAGTACCGCCGCGGTGTGTATGCACTGTTTCAGGGGCCGTATTACGAAACGCGCGCAGAAATACGCGCTATGGAGCGCATGGGCGCGGACGCAGTGGGCATGTCCACCGTGCCGGAGGTGATCGCCGCAAATCATGCAGGCATGCGCGCCTTGGGCATTGCCTGCATCACCAACTTGGCTACAGGCATTGCCGCTGAAAAACATTCTCACGCGCAGGTGCTGCAAAAGGCAAACGAGGCGGGGCAGAACCTTCAGCGCTGGCTGAAAGCTCTGTTGGAAAACTGGGAGTAAAGCGGCCGCCGCGCTTCAAAAAAACCAAAAAAGAAAAGGTGAAAACCCAAAGGAGAAGAGCTTCATGAAACTTGACAGAAACGCCAATGTGAATTATTCTACAAACCCCGGCAACTTCTTTAACCTGCCCTTTACAGGCATCTGCTCTTTCATGAAAACAGAAATATGCCCGGACCTTGCCCGCCTTGGCCCCGGATACGATGTTGCCATTCTGGGCATGCCGTTCGATGTTGCGGCCTCTGCGCGCAGCGGCGCGCGCTTTGGCCCGCGCGGCGTGCGCGAGGCCTCCACCATCAATTGTGATGGCCTGTATGGCATGTATGACCCGGTGCGTGATACCTATTATCTGGACAAAGGAGAGAAAATTATCGACTGCGGCGATGTGGACGTTTCACCGTGCGGCTATGAACAGGCGTTTGAAAACTGCACTGCTGCAGTGAAAAAGATATTGTCCACCGGGGCCCTGCCTGTGGTAATAGGCGGTGACCACTCTATTACAATCCCGGTGCTGAGGGCCTTCACAGGTTTTGACGATATTTGCGTTGTTCAGTTTGACGCACATCTGGATTGGACGGACTCTTATGGAGAATTCAAATACTCACACTCCTCACCCATGCGCAGGGCATCTGAAATGGCCCATGTGAGCAAAATGATGCAGATAGGTTTGCGTGGGCTTGGCAGCAGCGGAAAGAAGGATTTTGACGAGGCACGCGCCTGGGGCAGCACGCTTGTAACAGCGCGTGATGTTCACGAAAAGGGCACCGCGGAGGTATCTGCGCTGATTCCGCAGGCAAAAAATTATTATATCACAGTAGATATTGACGGGCTGGACCCTTCTGTCTGCCCCGGCACGGGAAGCCCGCAGGCGGGCGGCCTGCTGTACCAGCAGGTAAGTGATATTATGGAGGCTGTGGTGAAAAAGGGCAATGTAGTGGGCTTTGATTTGGCTGAGGTAGCCCCACCGTATGACCCCTGCGGGCAAACCTCGCTGTATGCGGCACAGCTTATTTTGGACCTTATCTGCTATTACACCAAAAAGCGCTCTATGGAAAAGGGAATATAGACAAACGGCCGCATTTGTGCTATAAATAAAAAAGACAGAAACAGGCTGAGACGGAGCCAGTAGGCTTTGCGCAAACGCCGAAGCGAGCGGGGGAGGGTGCAAGCCCCGCGCCAGTAGCGCATTGCCGAATATCTCTCCCGAGCCGCGGGCTGAATTTTGCAGTAAGCCGCGCCGGCCCCCCGCCGTTACCGGGGGCGCGTATGATGGTACGCAGCAAATAGGTGGTACAACGGAATTTTCCGCCCTGCTTGCAGCAGGGCGGATTTTTTGTAAGCGAAAAGGAGCTGGAACAACGATGTACGAAAAAGTGCCCACAAATCTGGATTTTGTCGCGCGCGAAAAGGCCATTGAAAAGTTCTGGAAGGAACACGATATTTTTGAAAAGAGTATCGATTCCAGAAAAAACGGCCCAACCTATACTTTCTACGACGGCCCGCCCACGGCGAATGGAAAGCCGCATATCGGCCATGTGGAAACACGCTGCATTAAGGATATGATCCCGCGTTACCGCGCCATGAAAGGCTATATGGTGCCGCGCAAGGCCGGGTGGGATACACATGGCCTGCCGGTAGAGCTGGAAGTGGAAAAGCTGCTTGGGCTGGATGGCAAAGAACAGATAGAGAAATACGGCGTGGAGCCCTTTATTGAAAAATGCAAGGAGAGCGTTTGGAAATATAAGGGTATGTGGGAAGATTTCTCTGACACCGTGGGCTTCTGGGCCGATATGCAGCACCCGTATGTCACCTACGAGAACGATTATATCGAATCGGAATGGTGGGCGCTGAAGCAGATTTGGGAAAAGGGACTTCTGTATAAAGGCTTCAAAATAGTGCCGTACTGCCCGCGCTGCGGAACGCCGCTTTCCAGCCACGAGGTAGCGCAGGGCTATAAGGATGTGAAGGAGCGCAGCGCCATTGCACGGTTTGCGGCGAAGGAGGAAGAAAACACTTATTATCTGGCGTGGACGACCACGCCTTGGACGCTGCCCTCTAACGTTGCGCTGTGCGTGAACCCAGCTGAGGAATATGTGAAGGTGAAAATGCGCGAGGATGGCACTGTATATTACCTTGCCGCCGCGCTGGCCGACACCGTGCTGGGCGAGGGCGCCTATGATGTGCAGGAACGCTTTGTGGGCAAAGACCTGGAATTCCGGGAATACACCCCGCTGTTCGACTTTGTAAGCCCGAAGGAAAAATGCTGGTACGTCACCTGCGCTGATTATGTCACCCTGACGGACGGCACTGGCATCGTACACATTGCGCCTGCCTTCGGCGAGGACGACTCGCAGGTGGGGCGCCGCTATGGCCTGCCCTTTGTGCAGCTTGTGGATGCCAGAGGCGAAATGACGAAGGAGACCAAATGGGCGGGTGTTTTCTGTAAGGATGCAGACAAAGAGGTGCTGGCAGACCTGCGCCAGCGCGGGCTTTTGTTCAGCGCGCCGGTGTTCGAGCACAGCTACCCGCACTGCTGGCGCTGTGACACGCCGCTTATCTATTATGCGCGGGACTCCTGGTTTATCAAAATGACAGCCGTAAGGGAAGACCTTATCCGCAACAACAATACAGTGAATTGGGTGCCGGAATCTATCGGCAAGGGGCGCTTTGGCGATTGGCTGGAAAATGTGCAGGACTGGGGTATCAGCCGTAACCGCTATTGGGGCACGCCGCTGAATATCTGGGAATGCGAATGCGGCCACCGGCATGCGGTGGGCAGCATTGAAGAGCTGAAGCAGATGAGTGAAAACTGCCCGGAAGAAATCGAGCTGCACCGCCCGTTCATCGATGCAGTCACCATCCGCTGCCCGCACTGCGGCAAGGAAATGCGCCGTGTGCCGGAGGTGATAGACTGCTGGTTCGATTCCGGGGCTATGCCCTTTGCACAGCATCATTATCCGTTTGAAAACAAAGAGCTGTTCGAAAGCCAGTTTCCGGCGGATTTTATCAGCGAAGCAGTGGACCAGACGCGCGGCTGGTTTTATTCCCTGATGGCTATTTCCACGCTTCTGTTCAATAAGGCGCCGTTCAAAAACGCTATTGTCATGGGCCATGTGCAGGACGAAAACGGCCAGAAGATGTCCAAGTCCAAGGGCAACGCGGTAGACCCGTTCGAGGCGCTGCAAACCTATGGGGCAGACGCCATCCGCTGGTATTTCTACACCTGCTGCGCGCCCTGGCTGCCCAAGCGTTTTTCCGGCAAGGCAGTGCTGGAGGGCCAGCGCAAATTTATGAGCACGCTGTGGAACACATACGCCTTCTTTGTACTGTATGCCAACATCTGCGAATTCGACGCTTCGAAGCACACACTGGAGAAGGCCGCGCTTGGCGCGATGGACCGCTGGGTGCTCTCTAAAATGAACAGCATGGTAAAGGCTGTGGATGAAAATCTGTCGGCCTATGCCGTGTCGGAGGCCGCCCGCGCCTTGCAGGATTTTGTGGACGACCTCTCCAACTGGTATGTGCGCCGTAGCCGCGCGCGTTTTGCCACGGAAAACCTCACACAGGACAATGTCAACGCCTATATGACGCTGTATACTGCGCTTGTCACCACGGCTAAAGCCGCTGCACCGTTCGTTCCCTTCATGGCAGAGAGCATCTACCAGAACCTTGTGCGGAGCGTGGATAAGGCCGCGCCGGAAAGCGTGCACCTGTGCGACTTCCCCGTGGCGGACGAGAGCATGACAGACCCGGCGCTGGAGCAGCAGATGGACCTTGTGCTGCGTGTGGTGGTGCTGGCGCGCTCTGCGCGCAACGGCGCCAATATCAAAAACCGCCAGCCGCTTGCGGCCCTTTATGTCAGGGCGGACGCGGCGCTGGATAAGATGTACTGCGCCATCATCGAAGACGAGCTGAATGTGAAGCAGGTGACTTTTACAGACGATATGACGCAGTTTGCAAACTATATCTTCAAGCCGCAGCTCAAAACGCTGGGCCCCAAATACGGCAAGCGCCTGGGTGAAATCCGCACGGCTCTGGCCGGGCTGAACGGCGCACAGGCCAAGCGCGAGCTGGATTCCACCGGTGCGCTGGCCCTTGCCCTGCCCGGCGGCAGCATAACGCTTGCACCCGAGGACCTTCTTATTGAAACTGTGCAGGCAGGCCGCTATCATACAATGGAGGAGGGCGGCGTAGCCGTCGCACTGGACACACAGCTGACAGACGCCCTGGTAGAGGAAGGCTATGTGCGCGAGGTGATAAGCAAGGTGCAGACGATGCGCAAAGAGGTTGGCTTCCATGTGGCGGACCGCATCTGCCTGTATGCCGCGGGCAACGACAAGCTGGCTGGTGTGCTCAGGGCGAATGAGGCCGAGGTAAAGGCCGGGGTGAATGCCGACACTGTGGTGTTTGGCAGCCTTGGCGGCATTACCAAAGAGTGGGATTTGAACGGCGAGGCCATGACGCTTGGCGTGGAAAAGCTGTAAGCGGCCAGAAAAATAAAAAATACCCGGATACTGAAAAGCCTCTCTTTTTCCGCGCGGGAAAAGAGAGGCTTTTTGCTTTGACATGTGGTAGGATGGTATCATCACAGCAAATGCAGAACGTGAATGAGGGAGGATGCAGCATGGATTGGGCACAATGCTTTAACGAAGCGATACGTTTTTTGGAAAGAGATTTGACGCAGCCGCCGGATGTGGAAGCCGCGGCCCGCCTTGCGGGCTGTTCCGTTTTTCACTTTCAGCGCATGTTCGCCTATGTGGCAGGCATGCCCCTGTCACAGTATCTCAGGCGCAGAAAAATGTCGCTGGCCGCAGAAGAATTGCAAAACGGCGGCAAGATAACCGATGTGGCCCTGCGCTATGGCTACGCCTCGCCCACGGCATTTAACCGCGCTTTTCAAGCCGTGCACGGCATAGCGCCCAGCGAAGCCAAAAACGAGGGCGCTGTGCTGAAGGCGTACCCGCCTGTTCGTTTCCATCTTGCCCTGACGGGCGGCGCGGCGCTGGAATACCGCATAGAAAGACACGGCGCCTTTTCCATTATAGGCATCAGCGCAGATATCGGCAGCGAGATGGAGCAGAATTTTCAGCATGCGCCCGCCTTGTGGGCACGCGCTGCAGCAAAGGGGCTGGTGGAAAAGCTGATGCCCCTAATGGACACACAGCCGCGCGGCCTGTTGGGTGTCAGCAGCCAGACGCAAAACGAACACTGGCGCTACTGGGTGGCTGTGGCAAGCACACAGGCGCCGCCCGCATGGGCGCAAAGCGCGCAGGTGCCCGCCGCAGTTTGGGCAGTGTTTCCCGGCAGGGGCGCCATGCCGGGGGCTATTCAGCAGCTTGAAAAGCGCATCGTGACAGAATGGCTGCCCGGCTCTGGCTATGAATATGGGGACGCGCCGGATATTGAGGTGTACCGGACGCCGAACCCGCAGGATGCCAGCTTCGAGATATGGCTGCCAGTGACAAAGCCGGGCCGGTGAGGCCGGGCAGGCCGGAAAAACGGCCCTGCAGGCATATTGCGAAGAATGCCGGATAGCTGTTATCCGAGTTCCTTCAATTTTATCCGCAATGGCATTGATATTTGAATGTGTCTGCTTTCGTGCGGCAAAAAAGGGCGTGTACAGCGCCCTTTTTCCTTATCCTTTTAATTCTTTTGTAAAACAGATGATGCGGTTCGCCTCTGAAAAGCCTGTTTTCATGTGAAAGGCAAGGCTGGCGGTGTTTGCTAGCTCGCAGTCGCTGGCAAACTCGCGGCATCCGCGGGCGGCCGCCCATGCTTCACACTGCGCCAAAAGCCCGCGGGCAAGCCCTTTGCCGCGGTGGCACGGCGATACATAGAGCCCCTCCAGATAGCCGACAGGGCTGCTTTGCGTGCCCTCCACATAGTCGTGCCGCAGGCTGCACTGTGAAAAGGCGGCAGCCACGCCGTCTTCCAGGGCAAGAAACACGGCGGCGTTTTTACTGCCAAGCACAGAGGCAAATTCCTGTGTCAGCTCCTCCTTCGTGTGTTTGGGCCATAGCTCCGCTGCCAGCGCGGCCACAAGAGGAAGGCGGCCTTTTTCTGCTTGAACGAACATAAACATACCCTGCTTTCTTTTTCTTTATAACATACCATGCCGCGGCGCCTGGCACAAGCTTTTTGCAATGTTCGTTCCAGCCTTGCAATCGGCACGGCTTTGTATTATAATATACCATAGCTGTTTGCGCGGGACGCAGGCAGCCATATTGCCGGACAGGGCGGAAAGCGTGCGCTGTTTGGCATGCAGAGGGTGGGCCCTGTGCGATGGGGCGCCATGAACCATGTCAGGCGGGGAACCGAGCAGCATTAAGTGGTATGCTCTGTGCGCCGCAGGTTTCCTGCCCTCTGCATGCCAAGCAGCACACCGGGCGTTTTCGGATGCGCCTGTGGGCCTTGTCCGCTTTTTATTGCCATCATGAAAGGGAGGGTGCCCCTATGTACCGTGCGCTGTACCGCAAATGGCGGCCCAAAACGTTTTCCGATGTTGTGGGTCAGGCGGGCATCACTGCCGCGCTGCAAAACCAGATCATCCATGGCAAAATAGGCCATGCCTATCTGTTCACCGGCACACGCGGCACGGGTAAAACCTCCTGCGCCAAGATATTTGCCAAGGCTGTCAACTGCCCGCACCGCAACGGGGCAGACCCATGCTGCGAATGTGACATCTGCAAGGGCATCGACAACGGCAGCATCATGGACGTGGTGGAAATAGACGCCGCCTCCAACAACGGCGTGGATAATATCCGCGACCTGCGCGATGAAACGGCCTACACGCCCAGCCAGTGCACCTATAAGGTATATATCATTGACGAGGTGCACATGCTTTCCACAGCGGCGTTCAATGCGCTTTTGAAAATCATGGAAGAACCGCCCGCGCATGTGATATTCATTCTGGCAACCACCGAGATACACAAGGTGCCGGCCACGATTCTTTCACGCTGCCAGCGGTACGACTTCATGCGCATTAAGCCGCAGGATATCGAAGCCAGGCTGTTGTATGTGGCCGGGCAGGAGGGCATCCAGCTTGCACAGGATGCGGCAGAGCTTATTTCCCGCTTGGCGGACGGCGCCATGCGCGATGCGCTCTCCATTCTGGATACGTGTGCAGGCGTTGGCGGCGAGGTGACGCAGCAGCTTGTGCGCCGCATGGCGGGCGTAACCGATAAGGGCTATCTGTTCGATATTAGTGATGCCGTTTTGCGCGCAGATGCCGCAGGGGTGCTGGCGCTGGTGGCGCAGCTGCGCGAGAAATCTGTGGATGTAAAGCGCCTGTGTGACGAGCTTATCCTGCACTACCGCAACCTTCTGCTGGCCGGCGTGCCCGGCGGGCAGGAGCTTTTAATGGGCACAAGTGCCGAAGAACAGGCGCGTTATGAGCAGGCCGCGCGAAGCGTTTCGCCGCAGGCCGCTGTGCGCGCCGTGAAGGTGCTGAGCGACGCGCTGGATAAGATGGGGAAGGGGACGGATGCCCGCATCGAGCTGGAGCTGGCCCTGTTCACTCTGTGCCAGCCTCAGGAAATGCGGGCTGCCCAGCCGGCCGCAC
Source organism: Oscillospiraceae bacterium (assembly GCA_018380115.1). Classification (GTDB taxonomy): domain Bacteria; phylum Bacillota; class Clostridia; order Oscillospirales; family Ruminococcaceae; genus Ruthenibacterium. The sequence continues at coordinate 30,786 of JAGZUF010000014.1, forward strand.
CCGCGCCGCGGCCTCAGCCTGCTTCGGCGCCGCAGCAGGAGGCTGTGCGCCCGTTTGCCGCTGCGGCCCCGCCTGTCATCCCAGCTGCATCGGCCCAGGCCATGGCAGAAACACAGGCTCCCGTTCAGGCGCCCGCAGAACAAAAGGCCGGTGCCGAAGATGTGCCTCCATGGGAGGACGCCGCGCCAAAAGAAGAGGCTCTTTCCGCAGCGCCGGTGCAGGTACGGCAGCCCATGCCGGAGCCGGAGCAGCTGCCAGAACAGAAGCCTCTGGCCGAAGCGCCGCTTCATACCCCGGAACAGGCGCCTTTGTCTGAGCCTTCACCTTCGCCTGAAAAAGCTGCACCTGTTCCACAGGCTCCCGCTGCAAAGCCCGCGGCCCGTGCAGGCGCGCCGGGCGAGCTGGCCCCCTTTGCCCAGTGGCCGCAGGTGATTGCCGCCATGCAGGAAAAAGACCAGCTGCTGTATGCCAATATGAAGGATACAAAGGCTTATTTTGACGGCAGGCGTGTGTGGATAGACGGTACAGAGCTGTTTTTGGAGTTTATGCGGCGCAACGAGTATTCCTCCGGCCTTATCAAAGATGTGATAGAGCAGGTGAGCGGAAAACGTTACCTGATAGGCCCGTATCAAAAGGCGGGCAAAAAGGCGGCTGCGGCCGCCCCTACCGCACAGCAGACGCTGGATGCTTTGGCCCAGCTTGGCGTGCAGGTGGAATATGAAGATGAACAGAAAGGAAAGAAAACGTTATGAAAGCAAGGCTGCCCCAGGGCTATGGAAAGCAGAATGTGAACCAGCTGATGCAGCAGGCGCAGAAGCTGCAGGAGGACATGAAGGCAAAGCAGGAAGAGATGGAGGCCGCCAGCCACACTGTGACGGCAGGCGGCGGCATGGTGGAAATCACCATGACAGGCGCCCATGAGGTTACTGCACTGAAGCTGAAGCCTGAAATTGTAGACCCCGAGGATATTGAGATGCTGGAAGACCTGCTGGCTGCCGCGGTGAACGAGGCCGTGCGTGTGGTGGATGAGGCCACCCAGCAGGGCATGTCCTCTGTGACGGGCGCCCTTGCCGGGCTGAACCTGCCGGGCGGCTTCGGCCTGTGAGGTGTGCGCGGCCATGGGGTATAATGCGGCGCCGCTGGAACGGCTGATAGAGGAGTTTGCAAAGCTGCCCGGCATTGGGCGAAAGGGCGCCACGCGCCTGGCCTATCAGGTGCTGAGCATGGAGAAGGAGGACGCTCTGCGCTTTGCGCGCGCCATAGAGGAGGCACACACAAAGATACACCGCTGCAAGGTGTGCCAGAATTTCACAGAAGATGAGGTGTGCCCCATCTGTCAGGACGAACGGCGCGACAGAAGCACCATCTGTGTGGTGGAAACGCCGCGCGACGTGACTGCGTTCGAGCGCACAAGGGAGTACAAGGGCCTTTACCATGTGCTGCATGGGCTTATTTCCCCCATGGACGGCGTGGGAGCCGAGCAGCTTTGCATCAAAGAACTGCTGGCCCGCCTGCAAAACGGCGATGTAAAAGAGATTATCATGGCGACGAACCCCACGGTGGAGGGCGAGGCGACGGCCATGTATGTGGCGCGGCTGGTGAAGCCGCTGGGCGTGAGGGCCACGCGCCTGGCCTATGGCCTGCCTGTGGGCAGCAATTTGGAGTATGCGGACGAAGTGACGCTGGGCCGCAGCCTTGCCAACCGCGGCGAGCTGTGAGCGCCGCAGCTTGACAAAAACGGAAAAATAGCGTATGGTAATATTCTCTGCGGGGAAAGCTTTGAAAGAAGGGAAGGGATGAAAATGGCCGCGCAGCACCCGGCGGAAAAGCTGATTGCGGAAAACCGCAAGGCAAGGCACGACTATTTCGTCCTGGAACAACTGGAAACAGGCATTTCCCTTGCGGGCACGGAAGTGAAAAGCCTGCGCCTTGGCGAAGTGAACCTGAAGGACTCCTGGGTGGAAATAGAAAACGGCGAGCTTTTCGTGCTGGGCATGCACATCAGCCCGTATGAAAAGGGAAATATCTTTAACCGGGACCCTGTGCGCAGGCGCAAGCTTCTGGCGCATAAATCAGAGATACGCCGCCTTGCCCAGCAGCAGAAGCTGCAGGGTAATACTCTGGTGCCGCTGAAGCTGTATTTCAAGCGCGGCAGGGCAAAGCTCTGCCTTGGGGTGTGTAAGGGCAAAAAGCTGTATGACAAGCGCGCGGATATGGCCGTGCGCAGCGCCAAGCGCGAAATAGACCGCGCGCTGAAGGCGCAGCAGCGCTGAAAAGGCCCGTTTTCGGGCTTTTCAATATATGGGGATGTAAAGGTTTCGACGGGGAGAGTGAAGCGAGAGCAGCGGGTCGTGTTCGAGGGACACACGTAAAACGCCTTCAAAAAAATAGCTAACAACAACAAATTAGCTGTCGCTGCCTAATTAAAGGCGGCTGTCCTGCCTGTTCCAGTGCCGTACAGGGCCAGGGCATCATTTAGGCACTGAACGTGAACGGCCTTAAGCTTTGCGGGCCGTCATGACCTCATGAAGCTACCGAAGCGGCGGCGCGTGCGCCCGCCTGCCGCCGGGGGAACCCTGTAGGCGTATCTGCACCCGGAGATACTAGCGCGGATCTCTTTTCGGACACGGGTTCGACTCCCGTCATCTCCACCACAAGAAAGCCTGTAGAATTCACGTTCTACGGGCTTTTCTTTTTTGCTTGTTCACACCTTAATTTTGCTTTTCGGAGACGCAGGCTGCTCCTAGCTGAGCTTCTTCTGACTTTTCGAGATTGTGCTGCGGCAGCTTAAACCGTATTTTTTCAAACCTGATGAATTGTTTTCATGAAAACGGTGCGGTTTTTGTGCCTAACAGTTTTATCAAGTCATCTGGCTTGCTGAATAGCGGCTTGGCAGGTAAGCTCAGCAGTATTTTTTATATCTGTCCGGCTCAATGCGGTCGATGATTCAGTCTAATCATATAACGGCCTGCAGGGGATAATGGTTGCATCCAGCGGCCGCTTATAATTTTCTGGGGCTGGGGAGAAGCATATATGCGTCAGGCTGTGCAGCCTTTGCGAGCCTCTGAACAGAAAGAGCAGACAACGGCACAATGCGGACAAATAGTGTTCACAGTATCTGATGGTCGGACGGAATCAATGAGGGCAGTAGAGTGCTCTGCGGCCACAGCTTTGCTGTGTACCAAGTAGTCAGGCAGGGGGAAAACAAAAGGGCCCGCGCAGCCTGCCGTGAAATTCGGCAGAGCTGCGCGGGCAGATGAAATAAGAACACTCCGTTAGGCAACATCAGGTTTCAGGTGCGTTCTCTTTCTCGGAATGGTCCTTTTTCCACACGCGGTAGATGGAGATAAGCAGAGGAATTACCACGGCGAACAGGGCCACATTGCCCAGCATGACGTACCCCTTCTGTACGATAGCCACCAGGCCCACGCCGGAAATCAGCCAGCAGGTGAGCAGGAAAGCCATGGAGAGAATAAAGAATTTGGCCTTATGGCTGAGCTTTTCGGTTTTCCACACAGTGGCCCAGCGGTTGGAAAAGTTATATGTAAAGCTGGGGGCGGTGGAAACCACGGACAATACCACAACGATCCAGTAAATGACAGTGAGGATGGGCGACAGATACTGCTGGCAAATCAACAGAATTGGCGTGCCGGCCATGATTTCCGGCATGAAGGGCAGCACGATGGCGCCCGTCATGGCGAACAGAAGAGTGACAAGCAGGCCGATGGTGATGCCGGAACCGATGGCATCCTTCTGGCCGCGGATCTGGTCGGAATAGTTGCTCAGCGTGGAGCCCCAGGACGAGCAGGTCATGCAGTACGAGAAGAACATGGAGAAGTGGGCGGCCACGGTGGTGCCGGTCCAATCCAAGCCAATGTCAAAATTGCCGATGCGCTCCATTAGCACATCGCCCCGGATGCTGATAACGGCAACCAGAATGGCAACCAGAGATACGATCAGAGAGACGGTCATCAGGGTGTTGAACTTGCGCAGAAACCCGGCCCCATAAATAGTCAAAACAGCGAACAGCAGCACACCGGCAATGCTGGCAATTGTAGAGGGGATACCCAGCAGCGTGTTCATCAATTCAGAGAACAGCGCCACGGTGGCTGCCACGGTAACAAGGCCCATCATCATGGTGTAAATATCGAAGAATACAGTTACGATACCTTTCAATATAGGGTTGGCGCCCGGCTTTTGCAGGCCATAGAGCGCCAGATAATAGGCATTATAATTGGTAATTTTGTAAGCCCGCACAAAGTTCAGGCCCACGCTGCAGAAAAAGGACATGGCCGCGAAGAACATCAGCAGCCACACCAGGGCCCAGCCGCCGCCCAGGGTGACAATATAGGTAGAGGCGTAAACGCCGGAAGCCATGTTGGCGCCGCAGAACGTGCCGAACATCAGCGCGCCCAGGCCGAACCAAATAGCAAATGTTTTTGCGAAACCTGATTTTTCTTTTTGTTGCATGATTATTCTCCTCATAAAATCCGTAGTAGTTGATTCCGATCTTCAAGGGTCGGCCCCCGCCGCGGCCAGCCGCGGCGGAAGCCTTTCCCGCTAGAACCGCCCGGAAGGGCGGAACGAGAGGAGGGGAATACAGCGTTTTTACAGGCACATGGTCAAAATCTGCTCAATATCCTGCTGGTTCAAAGGCTTGTAACCGGCCAGAATACCGCCGCCGCAGGCTTTTTTGGCCATGATGGGAATGTTGCTGGCATCGATGCCGATAGCCGTCAGGGTAGAATCCAAGCCCAGCTTGCCGAACAGGAAATCTTCCGTCAGAGCAATGCTCTTTTCGGCGGCTTCCATGGCGGGCAGGGCGGGGTCCACTCCAAAGACGTTCACGCCGTATTCCCGGAAGAGCGGCGCGCTGTCTTCGTCCAGTACATAACGCATCCACCGGGGCGTGACGATTGCCAGACCCAAACCGTGTGTGATGTCGTAGATGGCGGATAGCTCATGCTCAATCTGATGGCAGCTCCACACACATTTCTGCAGCGCGCCTATCATGCCGTTGATAGCCCAGGAGCTGGCCCACATCAGGTTGGCGCGGGCCTCATAGTCATCGGGGTGTTCCAGCGCCACAGGGGCGTACTCAATGACGGTTTTCATCAGCCCTTCTTTTACGCGCTCAAGCATGTACATGCGCTGGCTGTCAGGGACAAAATAGCTTTCCAGTATGTGTGAGAAAATGTCGGCGCTGCCGCAGGCCGTCTGATACCTGCTGACAGAATAGGTCTCTGTGGGGTCCAGGAAGGAAACACGGGGGCGCATGGCATAGTCGGCATTGACCAGTTTTTCCTGTGTGTCTGGGTTGCTGATGACGCTGGTACCGTCCATCTCAGATCCGGTGGCAGCCAGAGTGAGAACGCTGATGAGGGGCAGGCATTTACCAACCTTGGCCTTCCCGGTTAAAAAGTCCCAGGCATCCCCATCGTAGTAGGCGCCGGCGGCCACGAATTTGGCGCAGTCGATGACAGAGCCGCCGCCCACGGCCAGAACCACGTCAATATGCTCTTTTTTGCATATGGCGGCCCCGCTGTTGACGGAGGAGACACGGGGATTGGGGTCGATGCCGCTCAGCTCGAAGAGCTCCAGCCCCGCCTCCTTCACCTGTGCAGCTACCCGGTCATACAGGCCGCTTTTTTTGATAGAGCCCCCGCCGTAGCACAGCAGCACGCGCTTGCCGTAAGCGGCCAGCTCCGGGCCCAGATGATGCAGCTGGCCGGGGCCAAAGTAAACTTTGGTGGGAATATCATAAACAAATGAATTCATGGAACGATCCTTTCTTTGATAAGAACGGCCAAAGGGAAGCCTTTTACCCGACCATGATGCTGAGGATAGTCCGGTCGGTGCCCAGCATGCCTTTGCGTGCCAGAACGCCCACATTGGAGACCGTATTATCCACATCATCGGCCAGAATACCGTCGCCGCCCTTGAAGTCCTGCCCGTTTTTGTGCATCAGGTAGCCCAGGATGCCGGCCTCCACACTGGAAGCAATCTTTGCAGCGCAGGACGGCTTGGCGCCGTCGCAGATGGTGCCGGAGAGGATGGCCACAGCGTTGATGATGGTGTGGGCGATGGCGTCGTAGTCTGCCCCTTGCAGATAGGCGATACCGGCCCCGGCGCCCACGCCTGCGCTGACTGCGCCGCAGTAAGCGGACAAACGGCCGATCCCGGCCTTCTGGTAGACGGTCACCAAATCGCTGACCAGCAGCGCCCGGTAGAGCTGCTCCTGCGTTGCGCCCAGATACTTTGCGTAACGGATAACCGGCAGGGAAGCGGTCATTCCCTGATTGCCTGAGCCAGAGCAGATGACTACCGGCATTTCACACCCGCTCATTCGGGCATCGCTGCCGGCAGCGGCCCATGCACGCGCCTCGATTTTAATGTCTCCGCCGTACTCCTTCAGCAAAGTGGAGCCAATATTGGCGCCCCAGTTGTTTTTCAGCCCTTCCTCGGCGATGGCAGAATTGTACTGGATCTGGCGGTCCAGCAAATCGGACACCAGCGACAGGTCTGCTTCGCTGGCGAAGTCCAGCACATTTTTCAGGGTGAGCAGCTCGCGGGAGCCGCCCGTTTCGCCGGGCGCGGCATCCATTTCCTTTTTCAGCTCCACAACGCCGTTCTTTTCAATATAGACGATGTTGGTGTGGCTGTCCAAGATATGGACAACCGCCTTGTCGCTGCCCGCCCAGCCGGTGATCTGGATATCCAGCAGCCAGGGGGTCTCGGGGCAGGCGACTTGAATAGGCGTGTTCTTTACAAAGGCCGCGATGCCGGCATGAGCCGATTCAGGCACCGAGGAAATGACCTGAAGTTCCTGGTCGGCCTGGCCGGATACGATTCCGGCCGCGGCTGCGGCCTGCACGCCCTTCATCCCGCCGGTGTTGGGCACCACGACGCTTTTGGCGTTTTTCAGGATATTGCCGGATACCTCCACCAGAACCTTTTCAGGCAGAGCCCCCAATACCTGGCGCATCTTCGCGGCGCAGTAGGCAATGGCGATGGGCTCGGTGCATCCGGTGGCGGGCACCAGCTCCTCTTTCAGAATAGAGACAAAGGCGGCCTGCATATCAGGTGTTAACATAGGGTACAGTTCTCCTTATTTCCTTGCGGCATATTCAATGGCGGCCTGACGGACCCACTCAAGACGGGAGTCATCGATGTCGTTGGGAACGGTGCAGTCCGCGCCCAGCATCACGCCGATCTGGCCGCATTCGTCCAGAATCTTCCACGCGGCTTCTTTCACTTCCTGCTCGGTGCCCTTATAGATAACGGTATCCTGCGCAAAGCCGCCGAATACAGGGCGCCCGCCGAACAGTTTTTTGCCTTCGCTCAGGGAAACACCCTCGGCATACACAGCGATATTGACGGCCGCCGCTTCAAAGTCGGTGAACAGGTTCAGGTGATTGGAACGGCCGTGATAGCCGCAGATGTGCAGCAGGTTGATGCTGCTCAACTTGTTGGCGTTTTTCATAACCTCTTTTTCATAAGGGGCCACATAAGTACGATAGAACTCGTCCGTAAAGAAGTTGGACTGGTTGCTGACACTCATGTAAATGCCGTCTACGCCGCCCTCTTTAATCAGCATCTCGTTGATGGCACAGATGCCTTCGCACAGGTTCTTCATGGCCGCGGCCACAGCGTCGGGGTCTTCCTCCACGAACTTCAGCATACGGGTTTCGTCGCCTTCGCCCGGCACGCCGCCGATGCACAGGCTGTTGCGCAGCACCTGGGACGGAGAGAAGCCGGTGGCATACACGGGAGCGTCAGAATCCTCATAGAAGGCGCGCACCCGTTTAGTCAGCTCCAGCGTTTTTTTGGCAAAGGCAGAATCCACAGAGGGAGCATGTACGTTGCGCAAATCGCTTGCCGTTTTTACAAAGGAAACATCCACCGGAATAATCATCAGAGTATCGTTCATGATTTTGATTACGTCCGGGTCAAACTTTTCCCGGGCCAGCTTATGGCCGATGACGTTGCGTTCAAAAGCCTCCTGATTCTCAAGGCCCTTGCCCCATTCGTTAGGAGGGCAGAAGTGATGGAAAAACGCAACGGGGACGCGGTCTACCGGTTTGCTCGCCAGGAAGTTCATGAATCTTTCACGCTTGGTCATAATAACTCTCCTCTTTCCATTCGAATTTAACGAAATTGTCAAAATACGTTTGTATTTGACAAACTAACTGAAATTATAGTAACATCAATAATAAGTTCTGTATAATACATAAAAATTCCAGTGTTATGAAAAAAAGCTATAACATGGAGGAGTTATTATGAAACTGAAGGTATTGGAGTATTTCATTGCGCTGGCAGAGTCGAAATCTATCAACGAAGCGGCGCAAAAGCTGTACATTGCCCAGCCCAGCCTGACAAAGGCCCTCCATCTGTTTGAAAAGGAGATTGGGCTGCCCCTTTTTCACCGAACGAAGGCAGGCATCACTCTGACAGAGGCAGGGCGAAAAATTCTGCCCGAAGCCAGGCAGATGGTGGAATATTACAACGGCTGGCTGGCCTTGGCCCGTCAGAATTTTTTGAATGTGGTGGATGTATATGCCCATACCTCTCTCTCCGGTTTTCTGTTTCCGGACATCATCCTGCAGTTCAAAGAAAAGTATTCAGATTTGAATATCAATTACACTACCGTCTCGTGCCCGGAGATATATCTTTCTCATGACAGCCGGAAGCCGGTGCTTGCACTGGCAATTTGCGAAAAAGCAAATAATGGCAAATATACCAAAATGTGGGCGGGGGGGTACGAACAGCTTCTATTGCTGCAAGGTGAATATGGCTGCCTTGTAAATAAAAACGGGCCGCTTGCCCGGCGCAAGGCGGTTGCGCAGGAGGATTTGCGCAACTATTATTTCATTGCGCCTAATCTGCGGGAGATGCGCGAACAGCCGGAGTTTATGGCGCCGGTGCTGCAGGATATCATCAAGATAGCCTCGTTCAATAAAACGGTTCAGGTGGAAACTGTATCCAATGTGATTGAGCTGCTGCGAAAATATCCAGAGGGATATGTAATTGCCTGTTACCCAGCCTGCAAACGTTATGAAAGTGTGGCCAGCGGGGAACTGCTTTACCTTCCTTTTCAGAACTATGAGGCGAAAGTGAACGTATGCCTGTTTTATGAAAGACAGGCATACCGCCAGTATCCAGTGCTGCGTGAACTGATTCAGGCAGTGCGGGCCGCGGCCGCACAATTTTTGACCGGGCAGGAAGGCCGGTAAATACAGCGGGCCGGCCGTCAGCGGCCGCTGACGGCCGGGGCGAAAAAATGCATGAGCCGGAACGCAGATAGATTCAAAATGGCTGCTGCTGAGGTGTTGCCTGTAAAACATAGAGGAAGTACACTATTCTATTATATTTATTCTCTTTCGAATAAAACTGCTTTCGGTGACAGTAGAAGTGGAGCAGTGGATACTTCTTCTGACGTGTGCGCGGAGCCGGCTGGAGAGTAGATGGATTGTATCACTGCAGCCTGAATAAAGTAAAAGCCAGCGCCTAAATGGCGCTGGCTTTTCTTTCGGCTACGCAAGGAATGGCAAAAAGTACAGCAGAGCTGCAACCACCAACGAAGCCGCCGATGTAGCAAGGGTGGTGGATACAAAGATAGCGGGGTATGCGTCCTTCATTTTCAGCCCGGCATGATTAATTGTCATGAGAATCGTGCCGCTGTACGGAAGTGAATCCAGGGTGGTTGCAGAGAAAGCGGCTATGCGGTGAATGATGGCGGCCGGCATCCCCTGCGCCTGGAGCAGTGGAGCAACGATTGGCAGCGCAATGGATTGGCCGGTGGTGGAACCGCCGGTCAGCGCGCATAAAAGCGCGACCGATACAATACATAAAAGAAACGGCGGGCCAGACCAGCGGGTAACAGCATCTATCACGGCCTGAAATGCCGGGACACATTGAATGCAACTGGCGAAGCCGAAAACCGCGCCAATGCTGCCCACAGGCACAAGCGAATCTGACAGCCCTGTATTGATACACTTTCGAATGTCCTTTCGCGCCATATACGGGGCGAACAGAAAAACGGAAAGCGCGGCGCCAGTCAGAGTGCAAAACAGAATATCCAAATGCATCAAATTGAACAGAACAAACAGCGTTGCAAGCGGCAGCAAGGAAATAAAAAATGGGGGTGTATCTTTTTCTAGTGCCGGTAGTGTGCAAGCGGTTGAAGCAGGCTCAAACTGTTCTCCGCGGGCCTGTGCGCGGCTAATCATTTTATCTAAAACGAATAGGGTGACGAAAATCTCTACAATCATGCCCACAATACCGGGCAAAAGCCCGGAAGTGGGTGATGTGCCCAAGAGAGTAGAAGGAATCAGGTTAGTTGGCTGCGGCGAGCCCGGCCCCGACAGGGCGAACGTGACGCAGCCGCTCAAAATCACACCAGGTGCAAAGCGAAGCGGGATATTATTACTTTTAAAAATTGAAATGGCGATAGGGTAGATTGTAATAATGACAACCGCTGCGTTAATACCACCGTAACAGATAACGGAAGAGGCAAGAATAACCAGAAGTAAACTCATACGCCGCCGCTGCGCAGCTGCTGTGACTCTGGAAAGAAAAAGATGCTGAAGAGTATAGGCAATTGAGAGCGCCGCGCCGCTGGAGGCATAAAGCTTAGCCATCACAGAGCTGAACAGAAACATTCCCAAAAGGCTACTCACAATGGAGCCAAGCCCGCCAAGGTATTGCTCGGTCAGCGTTTCAGTTAGCGGAAGCCCTGCCAGCCATACTGTGGCTACAGCGCCCAAAAAGCTTGCCAGATAAATTGACCAGCCACGGTAAGTTACAAAAATCAGGATGGAAAATCCTACGAAAATACTTAGCAGGCCCAGAGTGTCCATTGCATTTGCTCACCTCAAGAAATCTTTACCAGCCCTTAACTTTGGCAATGCCCGTGAAGCCTAAAACGGCGCATACAAGCATTGCAGGAATCATTGCAATAAACGCACCGCTGTATGATTTGGTTACGTCATACACAGCATTCAGAATAGGGCTGCCAATAAAGGCACCGATACAAATCATGGACTGAATCCATCCCACGAAAGTAGCAGAATCCCTGGGGCCAAAGGCGCTGTTCACCATGGCGCAGGAAAGCACCTTGGGGAACAGGTATGCAACACCCATAAGAATGCACACCAAATACATCATTCCAACGCTTGGCGTAGTAAAAGCCATGATTGCCACGCAACCAATGAACACGCAAATGAGCGCAATCATTGTCATGCGCGAGCCAATCCAGTCCGCAATGGCGCCGCCAGGCACCATGGTCACAGCATTTACCAGAAAAATCATGCCAAAGATAGAACCGACAAGCGCGGAGTCAAACCCCAGGTCCGACATATACACGGAAAGATTTGTATAAGTAGCGTAAAAGCACATGCCGAACAACAGGAAAACGCCCATAATGGCATAGAAATTGTAAGTTTTCAGCGCCTGGCGGAAAGTGATGCCGGGCAATTCTTCTGTTGAGCTGGTTTGGGCAGACGGCAAAGCGTTTGCCGTTTCGGTGGGTTTTGGATCACGTGCAAGGAGGAGACGGATCACCACTGTGACAACGATCATTCCAATTGCCAGCCAGCGCAGGGTAGCGCCATATCCAATTGTGTTGATGAGGCTGCCCACCATGCGGCTTCCCACTGTGCCGCCCAATGCTCCCAATGTCATGGAAATCGAGAGCAATGTAGCTTGTCCCTTATCAAACCAGCGGTTCAATAATGTAATTGTGATGGCAGAAGAAAAGAAAGCCGCGCACAAACCCACCAGAAGAGCGCCGAAATAGAACAGATAAATATTAGATGTGGTGGAGTAGATAAAAAAGCCGATGGCCAGCCCCAGCCCGCCCAGTACAGGTACATTTTTACTTTTCAGCCACTTTGTAACCTTGCCGAACTGCGTCAGGTAAAGCGCACTGGATAAGGAGTGGATAGAAAACACCAGCGAAAACTGAGTGCGGCTAATCTCAGGATGTACTTCTAGGATTGGCGCCATAAACTGGCTTACAACACTGTAGGAACAAGCATAATAAATATTCATTATAACCGTTGCAAGAAGCACAACATACCCATAATGAAATTTGAATTTTTTGGTTGCCATATTAATAATTCTCCTGTAGGGATGGTGATGTCAGTCTTGATAAGTGTCACGTTTCAGGCGCAAATAATCCAGCTCTGCATTTGTGAGGTGCAGATTCAGAGTTTTGATGCAGTCATCCAACTCCCACAGATTCTGCGGTCCAATCTGAGCAGCCAGCGGAAGATCCTGTGAGAGCACGTACGCAAGGGCGATATTCACGCCGCTACAGCCGTGTACTTTGGCAAGCTCCAGAGCTCGCTCGCGGCGCTTAAAGTTTTCTTCGGTCAGAAAAGACTCTTTGGTAGCCATGGGGGCCTTTTCAGGATCGTAGGCCGGCAGAAGCGGATCTACAAAGAAACCGGCGCCCTGCGCCGCCCATGCAAACAGAGCGATGTCATGGTCTTTATGCCACTGTGCGAATTCGTCATCGGCATACCATGTACCTGGCCAACGGTTATATTTGGCATGTACAAGACTGTAAGATGGACTGGATACAGAGGGGCCGCGGTAATTCATCCGCTTGCAGTAGTCCAGGGCTTCCTGAACACGTGAGGGCTGCCAGCTGCTGACGCCGAACGCTTTGAAATATCCTGCAATGCGAAGTTCTTCCAGCTTATCCATCAAAGCTTCTACCGGAACATGGGGGTCATCCCGGTGTATCATATATAAATCAAAATAATCCACACCTACGCGATCAAGGCTATACATCAGATCTTCCTGAATGAAGGTGGGGCTAACTCTGACAAACTCCTCATGCAGAACACCTTTGCGGTCAATCAGACAATTACAGCATTTATCAGAAATCATAATATTTTCGCGTTTGATACCGGACGAGCGCAACCAACGATCCAGGATTTCTTCACTTTTGGCAATACCGTTGCCCTTTCCGTAATAGCGGCCGGTATCAATCATCGTTCCGCCGCGCTCTACATACAAATCCATCATTTTGTGAGCTTCGGCTTCGGCATCCAGGCTGAACCAGGCCGTCCCGAAAATCAGGCGGGGAACAGGCTTGTCCAAGCCGCGCACGCTGATATAATCCATGTTCATAACCCCTTTTGCTATTAGATTTTAAAGTTAGTGATCACTTGTAAGCGATTTTATCATTTGTGATTGTTAAAAACAAGACGATTTCAATTTTTTCAAGAATAGAGAGAAATTTGTTAATTTTATAACAAATTCGCAATAGAAAAATTGGCAGAAGTGGCGAAAATTAATAGGGGTTTAGAAACGATTGAAATAATATATGATAAAATATAAGAAAAAATAGAAATCAATGATTGAAGAGCCAGAAGGGGCCTTGACGTTTATTTTTGATTGGTGCTATTCTAATTGATATGGTTTTAGAAATTTGTGAAATAGATAAGAAAGAAGGTTTTTTATGTCTATTACGCAAAAGCAAATTGCACAGAAAGCAGGAGTATCCTGTGCTACTGTATCTCGGGTGCTCCGTTCACCAAGCTCCGTACGCCGCCAGTTGTCCAGTCAGGTATATGCCGCCATGCGTGAATTGGGGGTTAAGGCGCAAAGTGGAGAGTTATTAGAAGAAACACGCAATGATATTTTGGTTGTAGTAAATGATTTTACCTATTCATTGTACGGAGAATTCATTACAGGCATTTCTAATATTGCAGCTGAAAAAGGGATGAGTATAACGTTGTGTAACAGTTGCGGAAATCTCTCTGTAGAACGGAATGCAGTCAATAATGCCTGCCGAGGCGGCTATGTCGGGATTATTTTTGTAACTGCCGAGGACACCACAGAATATCGGGAAATGGTAGCCCAGGCAACGATACCAATTGTATTTTTAAATCGCAAAATTGAAGGGCTTGATTATGATTCTGTGCTACTTTCTCACTTTGAAACTGCACGTATTGCAGTACGCCGGTTACTGGAAGAAGGTCATCAGAAGATTGCTATGCTTTCCACGGATATCGATTCTACTAATACCCGCGCAGAAAAAGCCGGATTTATAGACGCTCTTCTGGAAAGCGGCGTTCCCTATACGGCGGCCCACTCCGGAATTTTTTATTATCCTAACACTTACCGGGGCGGCTATGATTTTGCCTGCCGTTTCAATCTGGAAAAATTAGATTACTCTGCATTATATGTAATCAGCAGTGAACAAACAGTAGGGTTAATATGGAACAGTATTCAAGAGCCGAAAGGGAAATTTTCCGAGGTGAAAATACTAGCGTTAAATAGAAGCAAGGTTCTGCTCGGCCAATACCCTAACTTAATCACGATGGAACAGCCTGTACAGGAGATGGGACGCAAAGCTGTAGAAGTTTTGCTGGAACGTGCGGCCGCGCCGAACCGAGATCGGATGAACGTTCAATATAATGCCTTGTTCGAAAAAAAGCCTTCCCATTTTTAGTAAAGGGGCGTAAATAGGTGCTCTGCTTGCAAAAAAAGGCAGTTTGTGCCATAATGAAACACAAGATACGGGCCGGCATGGTGCAGCCGGCACAGCAGAGCAGGAGGAGGTTTACCCATGAAGTGCCCTTATTGCGGCGAGATAGAATCCAAGGTGATAGATTCCCGCCCGGCGGACGATGGAAGCCGTATTCGCCGCCGGCGCGAATGCCTTTCGTGCCAGAAGCGTTTTACTACTTATGAAATAGTGGAGACGGTGCCTCTGATGGTGGTGAAGCGAGACCATTCACGTGAGGCCTTCAACCGTCAGAAGCTTTTGAACGGCCTGCTGCGCGCGTGTGAAAAGCGCCCTGTCTCCTACGAGCAGATGGAAAAAGCCGTAGACAATATCGAGCAGGCGCTTTTGAACTCATACGAGCGGGAAATTACCAGCATGCACATCGGTGAGCTTGCCATGCAGGAGCTGAAGAAAATCGACGAGGTCGCCTACGTGCGCTTTGCCTCGGTGTACCGCCAGTTCAGCGACATTGACACGTTTATGAACGAGCTTTCCGAGCTGCTGGCCAAACGCTCAAAACACAGCAAAGAATAAATGGCGCGCAGCCTGTACCTGCGCACAAAACCTGTCGGCCTCACTCACAAGGTCCGGCAGGTTTTCTTCATTCAGAAAGCCGCGCAGGCCCGCCAGACTGACGGCAATGGAGCTGACGCCGGTGCGCTGGCTGAACACCTCCAGCCCGGCCTGATGTGCAGAAAAGTATTCTTCTGTCTGCGAAAGCGCGGCCTCTGCGGCGGCAAAGTCTCCGGCCTGGGCCTGCTGTTTGATTGATTGAGCGCCGCTGCAAAGGGTTTGTGTCACCCGGAGGGAATATGCTTCGCAGCAGGCGCTGAACCCCAGTGCGGCGGCAAAAATAAGCAAGGCGGCAATGGTGCGGCGCATATCAGGCGCCTCCCTTCGTTTTTTCTATCTGCACATTTTTTGCTACAAGCTGCGTTTCTCCGGCGTCGTTGCACAGAAAAAGAAGCACATCACCCAGCGCCGTGTGCTTTTGGCGAAGCTGCTTCAGCGCCCATTCTCGCGTAAGGCCCAAAAATTCAAGTGAATCGTCCGCCCAGTCTCCATCAATAATGATGGGAAGGCTGGGCAGCTTTGCTTTTGGCGGCTTCAGCCCAAGCGCGCCGTTTGCGGCGCTGTCTGCCTCAAAAGTGCGCTGTACGCTGACGCTGCCGTTCGTCTCCACGATGGCCAGCGCAACATCCGACAGCTCGAAAATATCCTTTGCGCGCAGGGCCTCCAGCAGATCGTCAGGCGTAAAGCGCAGCTCTTTCAGCCGTTTTTGGTCTATCACGCCCTCGCGCATCACAATGCGCGGCCGCCCGGATACGAGACGCTGCGCCCGGCGGAACCTTACGCACAGGGCAGAGACAAGTATCTCACAGGCAACAATAAGAAACACCGTCAGCATGCTGGTGACGAGGGGGACATCCGGCGATTCGATGGACAGGGACGCAAGGTTTGAGATGAGGATGGTGGACACCAGCTCGGAGGGCTGCAGCTCGCCAAGCTGCTTTTTGCCCATCAGGCGCATAGCGGCCACAATAAGCACATATACCACAAGCGTGCGAAGCACCAGCAGAAACACAAATATGCCTCCTTCTCAAAACGGAACTGCCTGTAATATGCCCGAAAAGGTTTAAATGCAAACACTTTCCGCCATACTGATACAGGAAAAGGAGAGTGGGAACATGGGCGAAAAGCTTTCCAAAAACCTTGCGCAGAACAAACAGGCGCTGGAGGCGCAGTTCGGCGGGACGGTAGATTTGTATATGAAAGACGTGCAGCTTTGCGGGATCCCCTGCTGTATCTGCATGTTTGAGGGGCTTTCCAGCATTGAAAGGCTGTGGATCATGATGCTGGATTCTCTTTCAAAGCCGCAGGTGATGCCGCGCGACGGAAAAGAGCTGCTGGCGTTTCTGCACGACAGGACAGCCATTCCGCTTGAGTCAAACATTCTAAGCACCTTTGAAGAGGTGCGCACCCAGCTTACAGCGGGAACAAGCGTGATTCTGATAGACGGTGCGGCGCAGGCGCTGGTGCTGTCAACCCAAAGCATGCAGTTCCGCTCTGTGTCTGAGCCAAGCGGGGAAAATAACCTGCGCGGCTCACGCGAGGGCTTTGTAGAGCTGCTGCGCGTAAACATCAGCCTGGTGCGCCGGCTGGTGCGCACAGAGACCTTTATGGCGGAAACGCTTACCTGCGGCGAAAAAACACAGACGGAACTGGCACTTTTATATGACAGAAAGCTTGTGTCTCAGCCCCTGCTGGATGAAATACGCCGCCGCGCCAGCCAAGCCAGGCTGCCCTTTTTGTTTGATACCGGCTATCTTGCACCCTTTTTACAGCGCGGATATTTTTCGTTTTTTCAATCGGTGGGCTATACGGAACGGCCCGATACTGCCGCGGCAAAAATATGCGAGGGAAAAATTGTGCTGATGGCGAACGGCAGCCCCTTTGCCATGCTCATCCCTTATTTTTTCAGTGAAAATTTTTCCAGCATGGACGACTATTCAGAAAAAGCCTATTTTGCCACGCTGGTGCGCTGCCTGAAATATGCCGCCTTTCTGATAGCTGTGATGCTGCAGGGGGTGTTTGTCAGCATAGCGAATTTCACGCCGGAGCTGCTGCCCAAGGAAATGCTTTACAAAATAGCGGCCAGCGAACAGGCCACACCGCTTCCGCTTTTTCTGGAGGCCATTCTGGTCACCTTCCTTCTGGAAATTGTACGTGAGGCAGGCCTGCGCCTTCCAAAACCTATCGGCCATTCTGTCAGCCTTGTGGCGGCGCTTATTGTGGGGGACACTGCGGTGTCGGCAGGGCTTGTGGGCACGCCTGTTGTCATTGTGGCGGCGCTTACGGCCATTTGTACCTTTGTGGTGCCTTCTCTGTACGAGCCCATTACCGTGCTACGCCTTTTATTCATTCTGGCGGGCGGGCTTCTGGGCCCGCTGGGCATTGCAGGCATGTTTTTCTGCATGCTGGTGTCGGCCAGCGGCATGCATGCGTTCGGCATCCCGTATCTTGCGCCTATTGCGCCCTCTACCGGCGGCTTTCTGCGTGACGGAATCATTCGCCTTGCGTGGCCCTCGCTGGCCGAAAAGACATTCACCGTGCGGGACCTTCCGCAGGACGAAAAGGGGGACACGCTATGAACGACCGCAAGGCCACCCGCCGAACCAGTCTGGCTACTTTACTTTTTTTGGCGCTTTCGGCAGATGTAGTGGTGCGCCCTTTTTCGGTACAGACTGTTTCAGGCGCTGTACAGGGTATCTGGATGGCGGCCTATGACGCTCTTGCCGTATTTGCTCTGCTGGCTCTGGCTGCGTTTGGTGCGGCGGGCGGGGAGGGCATGCCGGAGGCCCGGCAGTCAAAACCGGCCCTGGCCGTCTGGTTGATTGCCTTTTCCTTTTCCGGAGGCATGACGCTGTTAAAGGCAGAAGAATTTTACCGTTATATCAGCGATGTTTCACTGCCCGCCGTCGTCACAGCCGCCGTGCTTCTGGCGGTGGCGGGATATGCTGCCTGCTGTGGCTTTGAAACGCTCAGCCGCACGGCGCAGGTCATTCTCTGGCTGTTTGCCGCCAGTCTGCTTTTGCTGCTTGTGTCCAATATCGGCGGTATGCGCATTACAAATCTGGAATGGCAGACGGCCCCATGGAAAGACAGTATTCCCAGCGCTGTTCAGGGGTTTTCTCTTTCGGCGGAATGGATATTGTTTCTGATGATGGAGCCCGGCGGCACGGCACAGCGCCTGAAAAGTGCCGGCGGCATATTAGTCAAAGTGTTTTTTGTTTTCTGTGGCCTGTGTATTCTCTCTGAACTGGTGCTTGGCAGCGCGGGCGCCGCGCAGCTTCAGGCGGCGCACACGCTTGCGCGCTTGGGCGGCCTGTCAGTATTTCGGCGCTTTGATGCCCTGCACACAGGAATTTGGATGCTGGTCATGCTGGCAAAGCTGGCCTTGATGATATTTGGTGCGAAGCAGGCTTTGGGGCGGCTGGCCTCGGGGGATTTTCAAGCGGGACGCGGTGTTTCCGCAGTATTTGCCGTTCTGGCAGGCGCATGTATTGCATCGGCTGTGCCGGTAGCCGCCCGCGGCAGTGTGGGAACGGCCATCACAGCGGTTGGATTTGCCGCCCTTTTGCTGGCCGGGATAAGGAGGCGTGCGCGATGAAAAGGTTCGGATATATGCTGCTGTGCGTTTTGCCCCTCGCTTTGCTGTGCACGCTGTGCGGATGTTCCAGCCTCAGCCTGGGGGAGCGCGCTATTGTCAAGGCCATTTATCTTGATGGAACGCCGGGAAGCTACACAGCCAGCCTAGTTGTATTCACATGTGAGCCCACGACAGATACTGCCTCTGCGAAGGGGGAAGCAAAAATCTATTCCGCCACAGAAGAAGACATTGGTGAAGCACTGGAGGCGGCAGAAAAAGAGCAGGCAAAAGTGCCTTTTTATGCGCAAAATGAGCTTTTGTTCCTTGGCCCGCAAATCACACAGACGGGCATAGGCAAAGCACTTGCCTATTTTACCGGTGAACAGGCAGCCCGGCCCAATCTTTCTGTATTTACTGTGCCGGTGGACGCACAGGCGTTCAAAAAGCTGGAAAAGACGATTGCTCAGACCATTCAGGAGGCAGAGCGTGTGGCGGACGACGCACAGATGGGAATGGGCCGCACGATGAGCGAGCTTGCCCTGCAAAATGAGGAAGAACAGTTCAGCGGCCTGCTGCCCGTGCTGCGTTTTGGCGAGCAGGAAGAGCCGAAGGTGGATTCCATGCTGCTGTTCCAAAACGACACGCCGCAGGGCACAATGCATGGCACACAGCTTGGGCTGGCTTTGGTGGCGGGCGGCCAGACAGACCGGATGCAGTTTTCTTTCTACCACGACGGCGGGTATTATCATGTGGAGACACAGCGCCTGCGCCTGGTAAAGCAGGCGGCGCAGGAAGAAAAAGGTCTGCGGCTGCACCTGTCTTTGGCGGGCAGCACCGCTGTTATTACAAGGGACGGAAAGCCGCTGCACGGGCAGGAGGCACAGGCTGCAGCGGGCCTTGTGAACGATTTCCTGTGCCAGGAGTGGAAGAAGCTTAATAGAAAGACATTTCTGAAAGGCAATGATATATGCGAGCTTTCTTTCTGGCTGCTGCAAAAGGATATTCCCGCGGCGCAGGCACTGCTTCATGCACCCGTGCAGGAGCGGCAGGACATTGTGTCTTTTGAAAGCCGCTTGCGCGCAAAGTGATAAAGCATTCCACCAGTAAAGGACAGGCGGCCGTGCCGGCAGCACGGCCGCCCTGTCTTTGAATACAAAACAAAAGTCTTGACAAAATCACAAAGTGCTATTACTATATAATACATAGTATGTATTGCATAGTATACTGTGAAAGGAAACCCTGCCCATGGACATTCAACGAAAAAAGGGCGTATTGGACATATGTGTGCTGGCGGTGCTGGTGCGCGGCGCTTCGTATGGCTACAAGATAGTGAGTGATGTTTCCAGATGTATTGAGATCAGCGGGTCTACGCTGTATCCCATCCTGCGCCGGCTGGAGGGGGCGGGGTGCGTCACCACTTACCAGCAGGCGCACAATGGCCGAATGAGAAAATACTATGCTATCACAGAGGCCGGCATGGGAAGAATACAGAAATTTCTGGCAGAATGGCAGGAAATGCGCAGAATTTATCATTTCATCGAACAAAACAGCGGGGAGGAAAAGCGAGAATGAAGCGCGGGGAATTTTTGAAAAGGCTGCTGGACGGCCTTTCTTTCATGACTGAGGGCGAGCGCCGCAGCGTACAGGAGTATTATGAAGAAATGCTGGATGATGCGCTGGAAGAAGGCGGGCGGGAAGAGGAGGCGCTGGCAGGCTTTGGCGCGCCGGAAGAAATTGCACAGCGTATGGCGGCGGAATACGTGCCGCCAGCGCAGGCTGCTGAAAAAGCCGGCGGAAACACGGCGGCACGGCAGGATGTGAAGCTTATCAGCATATTCACTGAGGCGGCCACTGTACAACTTTCCGAGGCCGGCGTGGAAAAGCCGCAGGTGACATGGGAGAACATGGACGAGTGGGATACTATTGACGTAACGGAAGAAAACGGCGTCCTGCGGGTGCAGCACAGCCGCAAGGCTCCGCTTCGCATCAGGGCGCTTTTTACGGTGATAAACCGGCGCATCCAGCTTGATGTGCCGTATGCATATGCCGGTTCTGCACAGATAGAGGTGAAAAACGGCGCCATTCGGCTGGAGGGGATGAAGCATCTGGCCCAGGTAGGCTGCAATGCGCACAACGGTGCTGTGCGCGCGGCCGGCTGCGCCGCCTGTGCTCTTGCAATAGAAGCGCGCAACGGCGCGGTAAAACTGACGGCCTGCGAGGCACAGGCCCTGGCAGTACAGGCGTATAACGGCGCTGTATGCTTAGAGGCATGCACGGGCGGAAGTGTAAAGGTGCAGGGCCGCAACGGTGCTGTGCGCCTGACAGACTGCGATTTTGCACAGCTTTTGGAACTGGGCAATCAGAACGGCGCCATGCAGGTGCAGGGCGCCGGCCCGGCCGATTGTATCCGCCTGTCGAACAAAAATGGCAGCGTTACAGCCGGGGTAAATGGCAAGGAAGACGATTACAGCATCGACATCCATACAGTAAACGGACGGTGCACACCCCCGGCCTGTGTGCGCCCGAGGGCAGGCAAGACATTGTATGCCCATACAGTGAACGGCAAGGTGGACATCCGGTTTCATGGGTGATGTGCTCTGCCGGAAGAAAAGGGCAGGGTATAAAATGCCGGGTAAGCATAAAGCGGCGCCGTTTGGCTGGGGGAACGCTGAGAGAGGCGGGCAGTCCTTTTGAGTGGCAGCAGGCTTCGGGTGCTTGCCAGCTGCACCTTCTGCGGGCACATCTACCGTCAAACAGGCAAACCGGCCGTTTGGCTCTGTACTCGCCAGCTCTGGCAGGCGAAGGGGAACGGCCATAGCATCCACTGTTTTCCCGCAAGGGTGAAAATTATGGCCGGAGAGGGCAGAAAAATAGAACTTGAAATTGAAGGAGGCACTTATGGCGGTGAAAATTTTGGTGCACGGTTCAGGGCACAAGGCAGAAAGCTGGGATAAAACGCTCTCACATATGCAAAACAATAGGGATATCATGTGCCCTAGCCTAGCTTCTATTCTGGAGGGGAAAGAGGCCAGTTATGAAAACCTGTATGCTTCCTTCGCCAATTACTGCGGCAGAGTGGACGGCCAGATTCATTTGTGCGGACTTTCACTGGGCGGTATTCTGGCTTTGAACTATGCTCTGGATTTTCCGGAAAAGGTGAAAACATTAGTTTTGATTGGAACACCGCACAAAATGCCGAAAGTGATGTTTGGCATTCAAAATATAATTTTTAGATTTTTACCCAAATCGGTCTTTGAAACGATGGCATTTGATAAAAAAGACACTTTTGCGCTGGGAAGCTCTATGAAGAACCTGGATTTCAGCGACAGAGTGGGAGGGATCAGGTGCCCTGCGCTGATCCTCTGCGGGGAGAAAGACCGCGCGAACGTGAAATCGGCGTATTACTTATCGCAGAATATTAAAAATGCGAAATTGGAAATGATAGAAAACACGGGGCATGTTGTAAATGAAGAGAACCCGAAAGCCCTGGCAAAAATATTAAATGAATATTATTCGCAAAACCTTTGAGTGGGCCTGACGGAAAGCGCCGGAGCCATAGCATAAGGGCGGCGGTAAACTTCCCGGACTGTGCGCGCACTAGTTCCCCACGGCGGATGCGGCCTTTATACTTTGCAGGTGAAATCAGCATTCCTCAGGTATCACCCGGCGCCTGCGGTGCGAAAAAGAAAAGCAGGGCGGTACGGCCGAAAGGCTGTGCCACCCTGCGATGATTGCTCACACTTTCTTAAAGGGCCCTGCGGGAACCGCCCTTTGCCATATCACGGCGAGAGCTGACCGCGCATCAATTCCGTCTTAGCCTGCAGCACACGGTAGAAGCTGGCGAGCTCCTGTACGGAAAACTGTGTTTCCAGCAGATGCAGGGCCTTTTTCAACTCCCTCAGGTCGTATTCACTGTGCGCCTGCGTCACAGCAAGGCCGTGCGGCGTCAGAAAAAGCGCAACATTCTTCCCGCATGCCTTGCGTTCCAGCAAACCTTTTGCCGTCAGCTTTGCCAGCAGCTGAGACATGGCCCCTTTCGTGCGGCAGGTGCGTGCGGCCAGGGCAAGCACGGTAATGCCCGGCTCGCCCCCCACTTCGGCAAGCGCATGCACCTCTGCGTGGGTGAGAAGGTCGCCTGTGCCGTAATCGCGCCGCCCGGCACTGTACCGTTCCTCCACCATGGCGGATTCATATTCAATACGCGCCATCTCAGAGAGGGTAAAGGGGTAAGATGAATTCATAATGCCTCCTTTTTCATACCTGCTGTGCCGCAAAATATCCGGTGAGTGCCGTGTCCAGCAGGGTGCCTGCTTTCATACAGTCCCCAATGGGAATAACTTCAATGCCAAGGGCCTCATATTGTGCTGCGGCCTCTGGCTGGCCTTGGAAACCGGTGGCAAACAGCACTGTATCGGCAGCCAGCAGTTTTTCTGTGCCGTCCGCTGTGCGTATAACAGCGCCTTTCTGCGTCACGCGAACGCAGGCGGCGTTTGTGTGAATATGCACGCGGTTCGTCTCCGGGCAGGCATACAGGTGCTTATATTTGAGAGAAAGCTCATGAGTGAGGAAGTATTCTGTATAGTAGGCCTCGTCCGGCATATCCACCATATCGGCCAACAGGCGGCCTCGGAGCTCAACAAGCTCCACACGCTTGCCCAGGCTTTGCAGGTATACGGCGAATTCACAGCCCACCGCGCCGCCGCCGATAACGGCCACTGTTTCGCCGAATGTATGCCCGTCAAAAGCTTCGGCAGCATGGAACACATTAACACCTGCCTCGACAGGAATGCCGGGAATAAACGGTTTTGCGCCCAGCGCCAGCACAACGGCATCGAACCCGCCTGCCTGCTGTAAAAGGGCGGGCGAGGCCTTTGTGCCAAGACATAGCTTGATATTCGCTTGGCTGCGCACCATATGCTCCAGATAGCTGCGGTAGCAGGCGATGTCGTGCTTAAAGGGAATATGGGCCGCGTATTCCAACAGGCCGCCCAGCCTTTTGTTTTGTTCAAACAGAGTGACTGTGTGGCCCTTTTGGGCCAGTTCAAGGGCCGCCTGCATTCCGGCAGGGCCGCCGCCCACCACGGCAACATGCTTGGAATGGAAGGAAAGCTGGCCCGGCGACAACGGGTGAGGAAAACGCCGGCGGGGGTTCACTGTGCACACACTGAGACCGGACTGCGGCGGGTCTGAAAAGTGCATGCACCGCAGGCAACGTATGCAGGGGCGAATATCCTGCGCATGGCCCGCCTGTGCTTTGCGTGCCCAGTCCGGGTCTGCAATCCATGCACGTGCCATGCCCACAAAATCTGCTGTGCCATCCTGTACAAGATTTTCTGCCATGTCCGGCGTGCCAATGCCTCCTATCGTCTCTGTCAGCACGCCTGTTTCTGCGCGCACACGGCGGGCAAGATAGGTGTTGCAGCCGCGCTCCATATATTGCAGGGGAAAGGTAAAGCCGGAGGTGGATACATCCCGAATGCGCCCTGCTGAACACTGAACAATGTCGACATAAGGGGCAATAAGGCGCACGGTCTCGACCGTATCCTCTAATGTGATGCCGCCGGGAGCAAGCTCAGATGCGCTGAGGCGTACCTCGATGAGCATATCCTCGCCCACCTCATGCCGGATGCGCTTCAGCACCATGCACAAGAAACGCGCGCGGTTTTGCACACTGCCGCCATAGGCATCTGTGCGCCGGTTGTCAAGCGGCGAGAGAAAAGCCCCCAGCAACCAGTCGTGCCCTGCATGCACATTTACAATATCAAACCCGCCGCGCTTGCCGATTAATGCGGCGTTGGCGAAATATCCGGCCACCTCCTCCATATCCTTTTCATCCATGGCCTTTACGGGCAGGGGGCCTTCGGCTGTTTCTGCCGTTTCTTCGCTGGGCCAGAGAAGGGGTGTGCCGGGTGTTACAGGGGTGCAGAACATGCCGCCATGGTTCAGCTCTATACTGGCCAGCGCGCCGTAGGAATGAATCATATCCGTCATCATGTGCATCACGGGCAGGGTGTGCTCATGAAAACTGTGCGTGCTGAAAAAATTGAACAGCTCGGCATTATTGCCAAGGTAATACCGCGGGTCTACCCCAAGATGACCGGTGTTTACGATGCCGGCCCCGCCGCGGGCCAGTGCACCGAAATATTGCACCGCGGTCTCTGTAAAATTGGAATAGCCGCCTTCACCGCAGCGGAACATATTTGGCCCGCAGTGCGGCGCACTGACAATGCGGTTTTTGATGCGTTTGCCGCGCACGGTGATAGGTGAGAATAAGTGCGGATAATATGGGTTTGCCATCATGTCATCCTCCTGCCTTGTTAATAGTATAGTTTCGAAACGAAACTGTGTTTGCAGTATAGCATGCTTTCCCTGGAAAAGCAAGCATGCTGTTTAGGGTTCGGCCGTATTTACGGTGCGCCTGCCCTTTTCATCACCCCTTCTCTTTAGACTTCTTTCCGCCATTTTCAGCATCTTCCATTTGGCAATATATTGACACAAAACCGCATTTCTGAGGCTGAAATTCAGGTGTTCGGCAGCGTCGGGGCAAAAAGCTGTCATGGCCGGGAAACCCATGCTGTGTGGGGCTGTATCTGTACAAGCCGCGGTAATAAAAACCGTCCAGCCTGTAGGCCGCAAGACAGCAGGATGGTTTTCAAGGCAAAATGGGCTGTGCCCAGCGGCCCTTCAGCGGTAAGAACATCTTGCGTTTTATTCTTTTGTTCTGTCTCATCCCAACTGTTTCGGGGTGCATTGGCCTTGCAGCCCACCCATAGCGGAAAAATTCCCGGCAGAATTTTTAAGCAGGCCGCCCGTTTGTGAAGCGAAGGCGGCGTGGCTGTCTTCGGCTGTCGCCCCGGCGGCATTGCACAGCATAAAAAGCCCGGCGAGCCGCCTGTTCAGCTTCGCCGGGCTTTTTTGAATGTATCAGGTGCACCAAATCGTTTGTTTGAAACCGATGCTTTTGCGTCAGCAAGCCTTTTTAACAGCTTATGGCCTGCCGAAGCAGCACATTTCCTTCGTTTTATTTCGCTGCCAGGCAAGCTATCTTCAGCTTTCCCGAAGAATTTTGTCTGCCACATACAGGCCGTGTGCTGCAGCCTGGCTGAGCGAGCGTGTGAAGCCTGTGCCGTCGCCCACGGCATAGATATGCTTGCAGCCATCCAGAGCAAAGTCTTCACATGCGGGCCTTGCGGAATAATATTTGCACTCCACACCGTATAGCAGCGTATCGTGGTTCATCGTGCCCGGGGCTATTTTATCCAGTGCCGCCAGTGTTTCTACGATATTGTCCAGCTGGCGCTTTGGCAGGCAGAGGCTCAAATCACCCGGCACAGCGTTCAGCGTGGGGCGCACGGTGCTTTGCGCAAGGCGTTTGGCGTCTGTGCGGCGGCCCGCCAGAAGGTCGCCAAGACGCTGCACCAAAACGCTGCCGCCGCTGATGAGGTTGGCAAGCCCCGCCACGCTGCGCGCATATTCGATGGGTTCTTTGAAGGGCTCGGTAAAGCGGATGGTGGAAAGAAGGGCGAAATTTGAATTTTGGCTTTTTTTCGCCTCATCTACATAAGCATGTCCGTTTACAGTAAGCACGCCCGCCGTGTTTTCCACCACTACATGCCCGCGCTCATTAAAGCAGAACATGCGCGTCACGTCGCCATACTGCTTGGAGCGATACCATATTTTCGGCTCGTAAATTTTTTTCGAAAAATCCTCCCAAAGAATACTGGGAAGCTCTACGCGCACGCCGATATCAACCTGGTTATTTTGCAGGGGAATGCCGTTTTGCGCGCACCATTGGGAAAAATAACGGCTGCCGCTTCGGCCCACAGCCCATACGATATGCGCGGCGCTGAGCTGCCCGTTTCCGGCGGCGTTTTCATAATGCACGGTGTGGGATGCTTTTTCCACATCCGTTACGTTCGTATCGGTGAGAATGGTGACATGCCCTTTCAAAAACTGCGCCATTTTTCGCATGGTGTCAAAGTTGGCGTCTGTGCCCAGATGCTTCAGCTGGGCCTGAGACATGTGAAGGTCGAAGGCGAGGCATTTTTTCTTCAGCTCGTCCGAAGGCATAAAGCGCTCGGCAGGCGCCCCGAAATGCTGCAGAATGTCATCCGCCTGTTCGATATAATCCAGCACAGCCTCCGGCTTCAAAAACTCCGGCAGCCAGCCGCCGTATTCTGTGGAGATAACATATTTCCCGTCGGAAAAAGCCCCCGCCCCAGCCAGACCCTCCATAATTGAGCAGGAGGGGCATTTAATACAATGGCCCGCCTTTCCGGCCACGATGGGGCAGGCACGCTTTTCGATGTCGTGCCCTTTTTCGAACAGTACCACCGACATTCCGGGCGCCTGCGTACAAAGCCGGTAAGCACACATCAGGCCGCCAATGCCGCCGCCAATGATAGCGGTGTCAAAGTGCTTCATCTTATTTCCCTTCCTCATTTTCGCTGCTTTCCAGCGTTATTTTCCGCTGTATTCTGCTGCGGCGCGCTGGTATACGTCCAACACGCGGCGCGCAAATTCTTCTTTGCCATACTTTCGGCTTTCTGCCTCCACGCCGGCACGCCTTGCGGCTTTCTGCACCACAGAAAGGGCCGCCTGTTCGCGGCAGAGCGCCGCGAACTCTTCCCTGGTAGAGAAAAAACCGCCGCTCACACCCGGCGTGATTTGGTCTTTGTTATATAAATCCAGCCGCTGCAGCACGTACAGCCCGCTGGCCATTGCCTCCAGCATGGAGATGGAATTCATTTCTGAAAGGGAGGCCGTTGCAAAAGCATCGCATGCATGATAATAGGGGGGCAGGGCAGCTTGTTCTATACGCCCAAGCAGGCGCACCTGTTCTGCCGCATGATACTGCCGCACAAGCCCTTCCAGCTTTTGGTGCTCCGGCCCTTCGCCGATGATAAACAGTTTGAAGCGGGCGTCGCCGCCGAAGCTTTCACAGAACCAGCTTATCAGCACGTCCAGACTCTTTTCACCGCCCAGACGGCCTACAAAGCACAGGGCCGTATCGCCTGCGCGAATGCCAAGCTCGGCACGCACTTTGTCCACCTGCTGCCGGCTGACATTTTTAGCAAGAAAGGCAGATGTGTCTACGATGTTGGGTATCACGTTCACATGGCGTTCCACTCCGCAGCGGCGCAGGTATTCTACCACCTTCAGGGAAGGGCCTATCACTTCCGTAGCCTTATTGGCCATTTTACGGATATACAGGTGCGCGGCCGGCTTCATCATTTTCTGGCCAGCCTTGTGCTTTGCCACATAGAACAAATAATCGTCATACATGGTGTGCAGGGTATATACCACCGGCTTTTTCAGTTTCCGGGCTGCAAACTGGCCAAACAGGCCCATAGTGAACTCTGTATGGATATGAAGGATATCCGGCCCGAACTCTTTTACCACGCGAAGGCGTTTCAGGTTCAGCGGGTTGGCGATGCCGTAGCCGTAAATGCGCTTCAGCGGGATGGCAGGGCAGTACAGCACGCCGCCCTTTACATAGTGTTCGGTGCATTTTGGGTCCAGCGTGACGATAAGCACCTCATGCCCGTGTGCCTCCAGCACCTGGCGTAGGGTTTCGATATGGGTGACAACACCGCTGATATAAGGAAAGTAATATTCTGCAAAAATGGCAATTTTCATGGTAAGTCCTCCCACATTTGATGTTGCCAGGGCCGCATACAATATTAGTATACCAGTTATTTTCCACAAATAAAAGGGCGGGGGTACGAAAAACAAAATTGATATCTTTCCGATGTTATACTATAATAGAATAGATATAAAATGCCCTGGCGGCAAATGCCTTTATGAATTATGAAACGAGGAAGGAGCCGTTTGCATGACGCAGTTCAGTGTGTCTCTGGACAAAATTGCCCAGCAGCTGAAGCTGGAAGTAGTATATACGCCGAAGGAGCTGAAGGACATCCCCATCTATACGGCGGATGTGAACCGCCCCGGCCTTCTTTTGACAGGCTATGACGAATATTTTGACCCCACGCGCATCCAAATTTACGGCAACGCAGAGATGGGCTACCTCAGCACTTTGCAGGAGGCGGAACGGCGCAGCCGCATGCATACGCTGTTTGCCACACGCCCGCCCGCGCTGGTGGTGACACGCAACCTGGCAGTATTCAGCGAAATCATGGAATTCGCCTCGCAGTATGGCGTGCCGGTGCTTCGCACAGCAGAGAGCACGTCCGGCTTTATGAGCGCGCTTATCAGCATGCTGAATATCGAGCTGGCCCAGCGCATCACGCGGCATGGCGTCTTAGTGGAGGTGTACGGCGAGGGCATCCTTATTCTGGGCGAGAGCGGCGTGGGCAAAAGCGAGACGGCGGTAGAGCTTGTCAAGCGCGGCCACCGGCTGATAGCAGACGATGCGGTGGAGCTGCGGCGCGTATCAAACCGCTCTATTCTCGGCACTGCGCCGGAGAATATCCGCCACTTTATCGAATTGCGCGGCGTAGGCATCATCAATGTGGCGCGCGTGTTCGGTATCGGCGCCGTAAAAATGAGCCAGGAAGTGGACCTTGTGGTAGAGCTGGAGCCCTGGGATAAAAAGAAAAGCTATAACCGCACAGGCCTTGAAACGGAGACGGTCGATATCCTCGGCGTGGCGGTGCCCTCCACAGTGATCCCCGTGATGCCGGGCCGAAACCTTGCCGTCATTCTGGAAGCGGCGGCCATCAACAACCGCCAGAAAAAAATGGGCTATAATGCCGCGCGGGAGCTGTTTGAAAAGCTTGGCCTTGAAAACGACATTGAGGCGCCGCTGTAAAAGGCGGCAAAAAAACATGCATGAAAAAGAACAGGGGACGGACAGATACATCATATGGAAATCATAGCAGACCTTCACACACATACATTGGCCTCCACCCACGCTTTCAACACGGTGACGGAAATGGCACGGGCAGCGTTTGAAATGGGGCACAGGGCCATCGCCATCACAGACCACGGCCCAAAAATGCCAGACAGCCCGCATATCTGGCATTTTTACAACCTGATGCGCCTGCCGCAGAAGATAGAAGGGGTGTATCTTCTGCGCGGCATGGAGGCCAATGTGCTCAACACCCGGGGCGATTTGGATTTTACCCGGCAGGAATTGGAACGCATCCGGCCGGACTGGGTAATCGCCTCCATACACTCCGACACGCTGGAACCGGGCAGTTATTCTCAGAAGGATTTTGACCGGCTGTGGATGAATATTGCGGAAAACCCATGGGTGGATATGATAGGCCATTCAGAGACAAACCGATACCGGTATGATTATGACGCCCTTGCGCATATTTTTGCGAAGAACGGCAAAGTGGTGGAGCTGAACGCAAACTCTGTGAACGTGCGCCCGGGCAGTGAGGAAAACATGAAAGAGCTGGCCCTTGCATGCAAGCGTGCCGGGGCAAGGGTTGCCGTGAATTCCGACGGGCATTCCATCTATCATTTGGGCAGGGTAGAGCATATTCTGCACCTTCTGCACGAGATAGATTTCCCGCAGGAGCTTGTGGTAAACGCCAGTATGAAGGCGCTGGTGCAGACGCTGAAAGAACATAAAAAGCCTGTTGCGGCGATAATGGAGGGTTTGGCATGAAAAAAATATACAGGATCGGCGTAGACCTTGGCGGCACCAATATTGCCACAGGGCTTGTGGATGCAAACGACGTTGTGGTGGATAAGCTGTCCTGCAAAACGGACCTGCCGCGCCCTGCGCACGATTTGGAGCAGGCCATTGCGCAGCAGTGCCGCGCGCTGGCAGAGAAAAACGGCCTCTCGCCGGAGCAGGATATCGAGTGGGTGGGCATTGGCACGCCCGGCAGTGTGGATTCCTCTACGGGCTATGTGGAATTCAACGCCAATTTCAGCTATCACCAGTGGGAACTGAAAAAGGATATGGAGGCGCTTTTGCCCTGCCCAGTATTTGTAGAGAACGACGCGAATGCAGCCGCGTACGGGGAGTATATCGCCGGAGGCGCCAGAGGCGCGAAAAGCGCTGTGGTCATTACGCTGGGCACAGGGATCGGCAGCGGTATTATCATCAATGGAAAGATTTTTTCGGGCTATAATTATGCTGGTGCAGAGCTTGGCCATACTGTCATTGTAAAGGGCGGACGCCCGTGCATGTGCGGGCGCCGTGGCTGCTGGGAAAAATACGCCAGCGCCCGCGCCCTCAGCGAAGATACCCGCAAAGCCATGGAGCAAAATAAAGATAATATCATGTGGGGCCTCGTGGAAGGCGACCTTGCCCGTGTGAATGCCAAAACCGCATTTGACGCAATGCGGGCAGGCGATATTCTGGCAAAGGAAGTGGTGGACACTTTTCTAGAATATGTCGCCTGCGGCATTGTGAATGTCATCAACATCTTCCAGCCGGAAATTTTGTGCATCGGCGGCGGCATCTCGAAAGAGGGCGACACCCTGCTCAAGCCTCTGCAGGCGTTGGTGGACGAAGAAGATTTTGCCCGCACGAATGCAGTGCGCACCAAAATCGTCACGGCGAAGCTGTTCAATGATGCGGGCATTGTAGGCGCGGCATGCCTTGGCCGGCAGAACGCACTGTGAAGAAAAGGTGGAGAATGGTTTGACATTGTTTGACAAGATTATGGCGCGCTTTGGGCAGATGTCGATTCCAGCGAGGGCGAATGAACCCATGAGCGCGCATACGACTTTTCGCATTGGCGGGCCGGCGCGTGTGTTCTGCACGCCAAATTCCCAGGTGCAGCTTGCACAGGCTATCATGGCCTGCCGCGAGCTGGGCCTGCGGTATTATCTTTTGGGGCGCGGCTCAAACGTGTTGTTTGCCGATGAAGGATATGAAGGCGTCGTGATTCAGATTGGCTCCAAGCTGGGGGATATTCAGGTGGACGGCCGTCGAGTGACAGCCGGCGCCGGTGCCCTGCTGGCGCATGTATGTCTGGCGGCGGCAGAGGCCGGCCTTGCGGGGCTGGAGTTTGCCTATGGCATCCCAGGCTGTGTAGGCGGCGGCGTATATATGAATGCGGGTGCATATGGCGGCGAAATGAAAGATATATTGGAAAATGCAACATTTTTCGACGACCAGCTGCGTGAGGTGACCCTTTCCGCGGCGGATCTTCATCTTGGCTACCGCACGTCTGCCTTTGAACTGATGCCATGGTGCATTTTGCGCGCGTCGTTCCTGCTGGAGCCGGGCAACGCCGATGAGATAAGAGAGCGCATGCGTGATTTTGCCCAGCGCCGTGTAGATAAACAGCCTCTGGATATGCCCAGTGCCGGCAGTACCTTTAAGCGCCCAAAGGGCGCATACGCAGGCGCGCTGATAGACAAGTGCGGCCTGCGCGGATATGCGGTGGGCGGCGCGGCTATCAGTGAGAAGCACTGCGGCTTTGTGGTGAATAAAGGCGGCGCCACCTGCGCAGATGTCATTTGCCTGACGGACACTGTGGCAAAGATAGTGAAGGAACAGACGGGATACACCCTGGAAAGGGAAATCCGCGTCGTGCGCTGAAAGGGCTGGATGAACACGGTATGAGAGAACTGCTGATCGTAACAGGGCTTTCCGGTGCGGGAAAGTCGCTGGCCATGCACGCGCTGGAGGACATCGGCTATTATTGCATCGACAATATTCCGGCCAATCTGCTGGTGCGCCTGCTGGAGTTTGCCGGGCACAGCGAACTGCCGCTTGAGCGCGCCGCCATTGTGCTGGACGTGCGCGGCGTGCGCTCCGCGCAGGAGTTTTCCGAGGCGCTGGGGCAGCTGCATGATAAAGGCATTGCATACCGCCTGCTTTTTTTGGATGCCGGCGACGAAGTGCTGGAGCGCCGCTATAAGGAAACGCGCCGCCGCCACCCGCTGTGCTTGGAGGAAGATATTTCAACCTCCAGTGCCATCCAGAAGGAAAGGGAAATTCTGGCGCCTGTGTTTGAGACTGCGGACTATCATATTGACACCTCGCTTTTGTCCACCGCCCAGTTAAAGGACAGGGTTGTGTCTTTATTTGCAAGCTGCACCCGCGACGCTATGGCTCTCACGGTGATGTCGTTCGGGTTCAAATACGGCACCCCGAAGGAGTCGGACATCGTGCTGGACGTGCGCTGCCTGCCCAATCCCTTTTATGTGCCGGAGCTGAAGGCAAAGACAGGCTGTGACAAAGAAGTGGCAGATTATGTGATGTCCTTTCCAGAAGCGCAGGAATTGCTGCGCCGCATCACAGAACTTCTGGATTTTTCTCTTCCGCTTTATGCAAAGGAGGGGAAAAGCCAGCTTATGATAGCCTTTGGGTGTACGGGCGGCAAGCACCGCTCTATCACGTTTGCCCGGCTTGTGGCCGAGCATCTGTGCGCGCTTGGATATCACCCCAGCGTGCAGCACCGGGATATCCGGCGCGCTTGAACCTTCAGCACCCCGCGAGAGGAGGCGGCATCCATGAGCTTTTCCAAGCAGGTGAAGCGCGAGATTATCGCGGCAGAGCTGCCGCAGAAATGCTGCGCCCGGGCCGCGGCATACGCCGCGGCCTGTTTTTCCGCCTCTTATGGGCCGGGCGGGCTTTGCCTCACTACAGAAATGAGCGCCGTGGCGCAGTATCTGAAAAAAGTGTTTGCCCGCGCGGGCATTCAGGGGCGTGTGTACGCAAAAGGGGCGGAACAGAGCCGGATGTACGAGTTTACAGTGGCAGAGCCCCAGCAGGTAAAGCGCATGCTGGAGATGTTCTTTTTTAACACGGGTTCGCCCTGCCTGCGGCTGAAAAAAGAGCTGTTCTGCTGTGAAAAGTGCGTCAGCGCGTTTGCGGCCAGCGCTTTTTTATGCGGCGGCACCATCACAGACCCACAGAAGGAATATAATCTGGAATTTTTATCGGCGCGTCATCTCATGCTGGATGATTTTTCAGCTCTGCTTACGGCGCGCGGTTTTGTGCCGCGCACTATTCTGCGCAAAGGTTCCGGTGTGCTCTATTTCAAGGCGAGCGAGCAAATAGAGGACATGCTCACTTTCATGGGGGCCCAGAGCGCGGCGCTGGAGATTATGAACCTGAAGGTGTATAAAGATTTCAGGAATAAGGCTAACCGCCTTACAAATTGCGAAACGGCCAATATCGGGAAAACGGCCAGCGCCAGTGCACAGACACTGTATGCCATTCAGCTTTTGCGCAGGCGCGGTGCATTGGCCGCTTTGCCGGAGGCCCTGCAGCAGGCTGCAGCCGTTCGGGAAGCGTACCCCACCGAGCCGCTGAAAGAGCTTGCTGCGCATTTTCCGTATCCCATCAGCAAATCCGGCCTTTCGCACCGCATAAAAAAGCTGGAAGCGCTGGCAGCCGAACTGGAGGAGGCAAGCCATGACAGTTGAACACGGCCGGCAGTTTACACATCTGCATCTGCACACTGAATACAGCCTTTTGGACGGCGCATGCCGCATCGAGCCGCTGATGGAACGGGTGAAAGAGCTGGGCCAGACGGCTGTGGCTATCACCGACCACGGCGTGATGTACGGCTGCGTCGATTTTTATAAAGCCGCGAAAAAGGCGGGCGTCAAGCCCATTATCGGCTGCGAAGTATACGTGGCCTCTCGTACGCGTTTCGATAAGGTGAACCGCATCGATGGCTCTTACCACTTGGTGCTCTTGTGTAAAAATGAGACAGGCTATAAAAACCTTATTAAGCTGGTGTCGGCAGGCTTTATCGATGGCTTTTACAACAAGCCGCGCATCGACCACGCCCTGCTGGAAGAATACCACGAAGGGCTTATCTGCCTTTCCGCCTGTCTGGCGGGCGAGCTTCCGCAGGCGCTGCTGGCGGGCGACTATGAAAAGGCGAAAACCACCGCGCAATATTATCAGGAGCTGTTTGGCAAGGGAAACTATTATATTGAAATACAGGACCACCGCCTGCCGGAGCAGCGCCGGGTGCTGCCCATGCTGGTGCAGCTTTCGCAGGAGACGGGCATCCCGCTTGTGGCTACGAACGACGCCCATTATCTGCGCAAAGAGGACTCCCGCATGCAGCATATCCTCATCTGTATCCAGACCAATAAAACGGTGAATGACGATGATGTGCTGGAGTTCGGCACGGATGAGTTCTATGTAAAGAGCACAGACGAGATGTATGCGCTGTTTTCAGCCTGGCCGGAAGCGTGCGAAAATACCAACAAAATTGCGGAGCAGTGTAATTTCGATTTTGAATTCGGCGTGACGAAGCTGCCGTATTTTGAAGCGCCGGACGGAGAGGACAACCGCAGCTATTTTATCCGCCTGTGTGAAGAGGGGCTGCAGCGCCGCTATGGGCCGCAGGCCCCAGACGAGGTGCGCCGGCGGCTGGATTATGAGATAAGCGTTATCGACCGCATGGGGTATGTGAACTATTATCTCATCGTGTACGATTTTATCAATTATGCGAGGCAGAGGGGCATTCCAGTGGGGCCGGGCCGCGGCTCCGGCGCCGGAAGCCTTGCGGCCTACTGTGTAGGTATCACCAATATC
>JAGZUF010000015.1 GCA_018380115.1 Oscillospiraceae bacterium
CATCGAGCGAAGCGGGAAGAGATGAACAACTTTACGATTGTCAGAAAGATAATCTTGGATAAACGGCGCCCGTTTACGGGCCGCAGGGCAAGTGATGCAAGCGGCGGTTTTTTTCAGCGCCTCTTGAGAGGCTTGCCGGTAATATGCCCTTTCAGGGCTTGCGCAAGCCCCCGGCTTTGCCGGAGGGCCTGACTCTTAAAACAACGCCCTGAATGGGGCGGCGAGATAAGAAATTTGTCGCAGGGGAAGAAATGTACTCCCCTTCTGGTTTCTTAAAACAGCGCCCTGAAGGCCGGGGGCTTTTTATCATTGTATGCCGCCTGCGTCACAGCCTCGCGCGCAGGGCGGCAAGATCCTGCGGGCGCTCGGCCCAGTTTTCCACATAGCCGCAGCTGGTGCAGATATATTTTGAAATAAGCACCCTTTCGCCCCGGTGCAGGCCCAGGTAGGCGTTGCCGCCGCGGGCGAACAGCCACTGGGAGGCAGGCACATGCACAAGCTGTGTGCCGCCGCATTTGGGGCATGTATGCGTGCGCTTCATAGGGTTCAGAACTCCTTGTTTTCCAGAATATTGACGCTGACGCGGTAAGAGATATAGACGCACAGGGCCGCCAGCGCCAGCACAGCGGCAGCAGCCAGCACCCAGGGCACGGCGTCGTAATCAAGCCCTTCCAGCCACGGGCCCCAGTACGAAATGGTGGGGAAGATGGCGATGAAGGGAATGACGAAGGTAAGCGTCATGGGAAGGCGCGCCTTTTCCACGCCCAGCTTATAGAACAACGGGATATCCACGGCCGCCATCAGCGAATAGATAAGCATGACGGCCGCGCCGCCGCCAAAGCCCGCAAGGAACAGCTCTGCCCTGCTTTGGCCATTTGCAAACAACAGAAGCTCCAGCACGTAGGCAAGCACGGCGGAAACCAGCGCCACGCACGCCATGGTGCCGTAATACAGCGCATAGCGCGCGCGGGCAAGCTGGCGCGCCGTGATGTTCATGGTGCAGGCATAGCCGTTCCAATGGCATGTATCGTCCAGCGAAAAGGCCGAAAGCATGCCCATCATCGTCACCATCACCATCATGGCGGGCAGCATGCTCATGCTTTTCAGCACAAAGCCCAGCACCACATACATGGCAAGCACAAGGCCCACCTGGCGCACAAGGTAGCTGCGCAGGCCGTACCAGTCTTTCAGTATCAGGCCGCGCATCACATGTGTTTTATTCATTCGCGCTCACCGCCCTTTGCAAAAAATGTCATGATGTCGTCGATACAGGCGGGTTCCAGCACGGCGCCGGGGTTCGCGCGGCGCACCTCGGGGGCGTTGTCCACCAGCACCTGCGTGTCAAAGCGGCTTTCCTGCACGCCCAGAATGTGCGCCGCCGCCAGCGCGTTCTGCCCGCCGCGCGGGCATTTCACTACTGCGAATTTTTCCAGCAGCTCATCCTTCGGCAGCTCGAACACGATTCTTCCCTCATGGATGAACACAATGTAATCGGCCACCCGCTCAAGGTCGGACGTGATGTGGCTGGAAAGCAGAATGCTGTGCTGTTCGTCCTGAATGAATTCCAGGAACAGGTCCAGCATTTCGCTGCGCACCACGGGGTCCAGCCCGCTGGTGGCCTCGTCCAGCACCAGAAGCTGCGGGCGGTGCGCCAGCGCGGCGGCAAAGGCCAGCTTTACGCGCATGCCGCGCGAAAATTCTTTATAGGGCTTTTTCTCCGGCAGGGAAAAGCGGCGGCAAAGCTGCCAGTACAGCGCGTCGTCCCAAGCGGGGTGCACAAGGCGCATCACGCCCGCCACCTCTGCTGTGGTGAAGGTGCTGGAAAAGAAGGCCCCCTCCATCACCACGCCCACATGGGCGTTCGCGGCATGGCTTTTGCGCGTGACGGGCTGGCCCAGCACGGTTATCTCGCCCGCGTCTGCGTGCACAAGGCCCAAAATGGCCTTGATGGTGGTGGTTTTGCCCGCGCCGTTTTCCCCAATAAAGCCCACGATAGAGCCCTGCGGCACGCGGAAGTTCACATCGCGCAGGCTGAAGCCTGAATAATGCTTTTCCAGCCCGTGCACGGTGATGCTGTTTTCCATAGTTATTCTCCTTCTAACACAAGTTCCAGCATTTCGCGCACCTCGCCGTCCGTCACACCGCCTTGGCGGGCGGTGTCCACTGCGGCGCGCAGCGCCTGCTCTGTGCGCCGCAATGCCTCTTCGCGCAGCAGTTCGGCGTTCTGCGCCGCCACAAAGCTGCCCTTGCCGGTGACGGTTACAAGAAAGCCGTCGCGCTCCAGCTCTTCATAGGCGCGCTTTGTAGTGATGACGCTGATGCGCAGTTCCTTTGCCAGAAGGCGCATGCTGGGCAGGGCGTCCCCGGCCTGTAAGGCCCCGGAAAGAATCTGGTTCTTGATTTGGGCGGTTATCTGCTCATAAATGGGCTTGCCGCTTGTGTTTTGAATGATAATGTCCATAGAGTACTCCTAAAAGCGTATATATACGATATACACAATATAACCCAATATATACACATTGTCAAGGGGGCAGGCAAAAAAT
Organism: Oscillospiraceae bacterium; assembly: GCA_018380115.1. Classification (GTDB taxonomy): domain Bacteria; phylum Bacillota; class Clostridia; order Oscillospirales; family Ruminococcaceae; genus Ruthenibacterium. Next base: position 2,544 of record JAGZUF010000015.1, read on the forward strand.
TTTTTGCCCGCTTTGTGCGGGCAGGCGTGTGGGCGCAAAAGCAGCCGCCCCGCGCGCCGGGCCGGAGCATGGGCATCCACGGCTTTCCGCGCGCTGCAAAACGCCCTCGGTTCTGTTGCCCCCTCTGGCGGGGCCTGCGGCGTGCCGTACACCCCGGCCCCTGACCTTTCCGGAAAAGCGCGGCGGTTGGCGCTAACGAGGCATGTAGTGCCCGCTGTGTGCCCCATGTGCCGCTGTGCGTGCCCGGACTTCGACGGCGTAGAGGGCGTGCCCTTGCAAAAAGTGCGGCGGTGGAATAAAATAAAAAAGATGTGCCGGGCCGCGGCACGGCCAATGCAGGGAAAGGAAGCGAGCAAGCGATGCTGAAAGAAGACCTGAAACAGGATGTGGAGGCCCGCGTGGCCTTTTTGAGAAGGGCGCTGGCGCAGGCGGGGGCCCAAGGCTTTGTGTACGGAAACTCCGGCGGGAAGGACTGCACCCTTGTGGGCATTTTGTGCAAGCTGGCGTGCGAAAACACCTTCGGGGTGTGCATGCCGTGCGATTCCAGCCAGAACTATGGGCAGGATTTGCGCGACGGCATGCTGGCGGCGAAGGCCTTCGGCATCGAGACGGTGACGGTAGACCTCACCGGAACAAAAGAGGCGCTGATGGCCGCCGTGACGGCCGCGCACCCTGTGGCGGAAAACGCCGCTGTAAACATAGCCCCGCGCCTTCGCATGGCCACGCTGTACGCTGTTGCCCAGACGCGCGGCGCGCTGGTGGCGGGCACAGGCAACCGCAGCGAGCGTTACCTCGGCTATTTTACCAAGTGGGGCGACGGCGCCTGCGATGTGAACCCTATTGCAGACCTCACCGTGCGCGAGGTGTATAAGCTGCTGCGCTACCTGCGCGCGCCGGAGCCCATCATTAACAAGCAGCCCTCGGCGGGCCTGTTTGAAGGGCAGACGGACGAGGCCGAGATGGGTGTGGCCTATGCGGATGTGGACGACGCCCTGCTTTGCGGCGCGCCCATGCCTGAAAAGGCGCAGCGCATGCACGCGGCCAGCGCCCACAAGCTGCGCATGCCCCTGACGTATGGGGAGGACGAGGGCTGACGCCCGCCCAAAGCGGAAATACAGAAATCCCCCTGCGGCGCTGCCGCAGGGGGATTGTAGTATGTGCCGCATGTGGGGGAAGGCTTCCCGCCCCAGTCGCGGGCCAAAGCTGTGCCCGTGCCGCGGGGGCGTTTTTTGTGCGCCGCTTTATGCGGCGGCCATGCGGCCGGTGCTAACGCCCGTCTGCGCTCTGCGCCAGGCACACTTCAAAGCCCAGCTCGCGCAGCACGCCGGTTCCCACATCCTCTTCGCGGCAGCCGCTTACTTTGGAAAAGCCGTTCTTTCGATAAAATGCAAGGGCAGGGGCATTGTTTTCCACAACAAAAAGGCGCAGATACTGCGCGCCCTGCCCTGAGGCCAGCGCCATGGCCGCCTGAAGCGCCTGGCTGCCCACCCCTGTGCGCCGGCAGGCGGGGGCTACGCCAAGGCGGGCCAGATACAGCGCCGGGGCCGCCGGGGCCTGCCAGCCCATGGCTGCGGCTGCGGCATCGTCCCGGCAAAGGGCAAAGGCGGCTTTGGGCGCGCCGCCATCTTCCAGCACAAAAAGCCGCCCGGCCTGAATGTCGCCGGGCAGGCAGACGCAGGGGTACACATCGTCCCAAATAGCATGGCCCTGCCCGGCCATTTGGCGCGCAAGCGCCCGGTACATCTCGTTTAGCCGGGGCAGGTCTGCCGGTGCGGCCTGTCTTGTTTTCATAGCGTATCCTCCCGGGGCTGCACCGGCCGGTGCAACGCGCGCTGCCGGTGCTTTCTGCCCTTTATGGTACTGCACAGGGCGGGCGCGCCGGCAAAGCGCGGGTGCGGAAACATGCAGGGCAAGGCGCCGCGGCCCGTTTCCATTCAGCTGTCAGCCGCCCTGCGCGGCGGCCGCCGTCATGCCCTGCGCGATGGCGAAAAGAACGTCGTTTTCGGCGCTCTCTTCAAGCGAGAAAAAGTCCAGCCGCACCACATAATAGCCGTCCCCGGCGGCATCCGGCACCACATAGAACAAATAATGCGGGTACCAGGGTTTGTCGGAATCGTCCGGCCAGGTCTTGTACAATATCATTTTCGCGTGCCGCCCGCCCAGCATGAAATCCAGCGTGCTCTGAAGGCCGTAGCCCTCGGGGTAGCCCAGCTCGCTGTTCAAAAACGGGTCTGTCATTTCCTTGGTAAAAGGGGAGGCGGTGTCGCTGTACACGGGCAGCTTCCACACGCTGCCCACCTCCAGCACCTTGCGGCCGTCCTGCATAAAGGTGGTGTAGCCGTCCAGCTGCCAGCCCTCGGGCACAGGCAGCGTCAGGGCCGCGCTGCCGCTGCCGTCGGCCAGCATGGCCGTCACGGCCTGGGCGGCCACGCCCTGCGCCGCGCCGCTGGAGGCGGCCGCCTCAGGCACGGCTGCGCTTTGGGCCGCAGAGGAGGCGGGCGGCGCGGCAGCGCCCCCGCCGGGCAGGGCGGCGTGGGTGGAAGAGGCGGTGCTTTGCGCCTCTCCGCCGCAGGCGGCCAGCGCCAGGCACAGGGCAAGGCAAAGCAGGGGGCCAATGGCTTTTTTCATCGTTCCTCCTCCTCTTTTGGGGCCGTGTGCTCCAGATACAGGCTGCGGCTGGGGAAGGCGAGGCTCACGCCCTGCGCGGCAAGAATGCCCAGAATGCGAAGGTTGATATCCTCGCGCACGGCGCGGTATTCACTGATATCGGTGGTTTTTGTGTAAAACTGCACAGTTACATCCAGGCTGCTGGCGCCGAAATCCAGCATGCGCACCTGCACGGTGTCCGCGTGCACGCCCTCGTGCCCCTTCAGCATGGCGGCCACGGCCTGCACGGTGCCCTCTACAGCCGCGGGCGGCGTTCTGTATTCCAGCCCCAGTGTGAAGCGGGCAAGGCGCATGTTCATGCGCGTCCAGTTGGTGATGGGCGTGGTGGTGAACTTTGAGTTCGGCACAATGACAAGGGCGTTTTCCAGCGTGCGCACCTTGGTGGAGCGCAGGCTGATATCCTCCACCGTGCCCTCCACGTCCGGCGTGCTCACCCAGTCGCCTATTTCAAACGGGCGCTCTGTCACCAGCACAAGGCCGCCGAAAAAGTTGCTCACCATGTCCTGCCCGGCCAGCGCGAACGAAAGGCCGCCAAGGCCAAGGCCAGCCAGCACGCCGTTGATGTTGTAGCCCAGCTCTGCCAGCACCATGGCCGCGGCCACAAGCAGCACCAGCGCCTGCACGATGCGCATGACAAACACGGCCAGCGCGCGCCCGGTGGCAAGGGGCAGGTGCGCGCCGATGCCCTCAATCAGGGCGGGAAGCTGGTTGGCCGCGCGCAGCAGGCCCCAGGTGATGAACACAATGCACGCAATGCTGCACACGGTGCCCGCGGCCCCCAGCGCGGGCAGGGCGAGGCGCACAGCCTCCGGCAGCAGGGCGGTGGCGCCCCACACGCCCACGGCCAGCATGCACAGTGCGGCAGGCTTCAAAAATGCCTCGGCCACAAGGGCAATCTGCGGGTGGCCCAGCCTGCGCGCAAGGCGCGCCGCGGCGGGGCCCAGCAGCCTGTGCGCCACGGCGGCGGCCCCGGCGCACAGCACAAAAAACGATATGGCGGGCAGGCACTGCCGCCAGAAGGTGAGTGTAAACAGGCCCATAAAAGCCCTCCTTTTTCTAAAATAAAAGCCCGTGCGCCGCGGCGGAGGCGCGCCCCTTGTGCGGCCGCGCGGCAGGCTGCATGGCGGCGCGGCCGCGGTTTTTTTCGCGGGGGCAAAAAGCACCGCCGCCCCTGATGCGCTGGTACTATCATACCATAAAATATGCCCGTGCGCGGGCCAAAGCAAAAGTTTTTGCCCCGGCAGGGCGTTTTTTCTTGCATTTTTGCGCGCCGCGCGCTATCATAATAGCAAAGCTTGTTTCGGGGCGGGGTGAAATTCCCCACCGGTGGTGAAAGCCCACGAACGCGAAGGCAGCCCTTCGCGCCGATTTGGTGAAATTCCAAAGCCGACGGTACAGTCCGGATGAAAGAAACAGCGCGGCCACGGCATGTGCGCGCCCCTTTGTGCAGGTTTGCATGAAGGGGCGTTTTTTTGCCGGGCCGCACGGCAGCGAAGCAGGCAAATTTCAAAGGGGGCTTTCTGCCATGAACACAAAGACAAAGCAAAACACACTTCGCCTTGCCACCCTGGGCATGCTGGCCGCGCTGGCCGTGCTGCTGGTGGCCCTCATTCACTTCCCGCTCATCCCGGCGGCGCCGTTTCTGGAATACGACCCGGCGGACGTTCCCATTCTGATAGGTACCTTCCTGTACGGCCCGTGGGCAGGGCTTGGGCTGGCGGGGGTGGTGTGCATTGTGCAGGGCGTCACCGTCAGCGCGGGCAGCGGGCCCATCGGCATCCTCATGCATTTTCTGGGCACGGGGGCATGCGTGCTGGCCGCTGGGCTCATCTACCGCCGCTGGCACACCCACAAAGGCGCCGTGGGCGCGCTTTCCGCCAGCGTGCTGGTGCGCACGGCGGTGATGTGCGGGTGCAACCTTGTGTTTACGCCGCTGTTTCTGGGCTCGTCCATGGGCGAGGTTGTTATGCTGCTGGTGCCCGCCATCATTCCGTTCAACCTTTTGTACGCCGCGTTGAACGGCGCCGTCACGCTTGTTCTGTATAAGCCGCTCAGCCGCTTTTTACACGGCGTGCAGAAAAGAGCTTGACAAATAAAGCAGAAATATGTAAAATACTGTATTGCACAAAACAATGTGCAAAGCTGAAAACAGAATATCGTCTTATCAAGAGCGACGGAGGGAACAGGCCCTGTGAAGTCCGACAACCTGCCGAAAGGCAAGGTGCCAAATCCTGCGGTGTACACCGAAAGATAAGCTTTTCAAAGCCCGGTGTGAACACCGGGCTTTTTGCTTTGCACGGCGCAAGCAGCGCGTGCAGGGCCGCCGCGCGAAGAAAAGACGAGCAGCCGCGAAAGGAGAGCATTATGGCAACCAAGTTTTTTACATCCGAATCCGTCACCGAGGGGCATCCCGACAAGATATGCGACCAAATTTCGGACGCCGTGCTGGACGAGCTTCTGCGCCAGGACGAAAACAGCCGCGTGGCCTGTGAGGTGACGGCCTCTACCGGCCTTGTGCACATCATGGGCGAAATTACCACAAAAGGCTATGTAGACCTGCAGAAGGTGGTGCGCGACGTGGTGCGCGGCATCGGCTATACGCGCGCCAAATACGGCTTTGACGCAGACACCTGCGCCGTTATCTCCAACATAGACGAGCAGAGCCCGGATATCGCCATGGGCGTGAACCCCGGCGGCGCGGGCGACCAGGGCATGATGTTCGGCTATGCCTGCACCGAAACGCCGGAGCTGATGCCCCTGCCCATCTCGCTGGCGCACAGGCTGGCAAAGCGCCTTGCCGCCGTGCGCAAGGACGGCACGCTGGGCTACCTGAGGCCGGACGGCAAAAGCCAGGTAACGGTGGAGTATGACGGCGATGTGCCCGTGCGTGTCGAGGCGGTGGTGATATCCACCCAGCACTCGGCAGACGTGGCGCTGGAGCAGCTGCGCGCGGACATCCGCCGCGAGGTGATAGACCCGGTGCTGCCCGCGGGCCTTGCGGACGGGAACACGAAATATTACATCAACCCCACGGGCCGTTTTGTGGTGGGCGGCCCGCAGGGCGATTCCGGCCTCACGGGCCGCAAGATTATCGTGGACACCTACGGCGGCATGGGCCGCCACGGCGGCGGCGCCTTCTCCGGCAAGGACCCCACGAAGGTAGACCGCTCGGCCGCCTACGCCGCGCGCTGGGTGGCGAAAAACGTGGTGGCGGCAGGCCTTGCGCGCCGCTGCGAGGTGCAGCTTGCCTATGCCATCGGCGTGGCGCAGCCCGTCAGCATCCGCGTGGACACCTTCGGCACCGCCGCGGTGGACGAGAGCGCCATTGAGGCCGCGGTGGAGAAGGTGTTCGATTTGCGCCCCGCCGCCCTCATCGAGGCGCTGGGCCTCAGAAAGCCCATTTACCGCGCCCTTGCGGCCTACGGCCATATGGGCCGCGAGGACCTGGGCGTAGCCTGGGAAAACACCGATAAGGCCGCCGCGCTGAAGGCGGCGCTGGCACAGGCGTAACGCAAGCGCAAAAAGGCAGAGGGGCCCCGGCGAAAGCCGGGGCCTTTTTGGGGTGTTATGGCGGCTTCGGCCCCGCGGGGCAAAACCGCCCTGCACGGCTGGGCCCAGGCCCCAGGCAGGCGGGGGCAATTTTGTCTCTGGCCCTGGCTTTGCGCAGGGCGGGTGCTTTTCCGGCCGGGGATATTATGGTATAATACTTTTTACAGATGCAGGCAGCAGAGGGGCGGTGGTTTCCCCGGCAGCGGGGAAACACGGCAGGCGCGGCGGCTTTGGGCCCCAAAAGGAGGATATCTGTTCTATGCGTTATGATATCGTGATGGTGACCTACAACAGTGAAAAATGGCTGCGCGGCTGCGTGGAGGCGCTGGCTGCGTTGGAATACGAAAAGGCGCAGATACATCTTGTGTTTGCCGACAACGCCTCGCAGGACGGCACCTTGGCCCTTTTGGAGCGGCTTCGTGCCCAGCACCCGGAATTCGGCGGCTTTACCATCGTGCGAGGGGCCAAAAATGCGGGCTTCGGCGCGGCGTGCAACGCCGGGGCGAAAGCCGGTACTGCGCCTTATCTGCTGTTTTTCAATGTGGATACGCGCATTATGCCCGGCGCCCTGCGAGAGATGGACGCCGCCATTGCTGCGCACCCTGCGGCGGGCGGCTGGGATATGCGCCATATCCCATATCTTCCGGTGAAATATTTTCATCCGCTTACCTTTGAGACGAACTGGCTCTCCGGCGCCGCCATGGTGCTGCCGCGCGAGGTGTTCTGGCAGGCGGGCGGGTTTGATGAGGCTATCTTCATGTACTGCGAGGATGTGGACCTCTCCTGGCGCATACGCAATTTGGGCTATGCGCTGTACCATGTGCCGCAGGCCGTGTTTTTCCATTATGAAAAAGAGGGCGATGCGCAGAAGGACGCGCGCGCCAAACGGAGCATTGTGCAGAACAACGGCTATCTGCGCCGCAAGTTCGGCACAAGGCAGGACTGGCGCAGCTATGAAAAACTGGTGGAGGAGCTGAAAGCCCGGCCTGATTTTGCCGCTGCGCTGGAGGGCTTTGGGCCCGAGCAGGTGCCGCCCGCCTCGCGCGTGGTGCTGAAAAGAGGCTTTGTGCCATGTTTCAACGGCCTTGCCTACGATGCCGCAACCTATTTTGCCCAGCAGCCCGGCGGCCCGGCGCAGGGGGCTGCGCCGCTGATTAGTATTCTGGTGCGCACGCATGCCCGCCCGCAGCTTCTGCGGCAGGCGCTGCAAACCATCCGCACGCAGACCGTCCGCACGGGCTTTGAAGTTGTTGTGGTGGAGGACGGCGGGCCCTCTGCGCAGGCGGTGACAGACGAATTTGCAGACCTGCCCCTCCGCTATCACGCCACCGGGCGGCATGTGGGCCGCGGCGCGGCGGGCAACCTTGCCGCGCAGATGGCGCAGGGAAGGTATTTCTGCTTCTTTGATGAGGACGACTGGCTGCTGCCCGATTATATTGAGACCTGGCAGCGCCTTCTTGTGCAGCACCCGCAGGCGCTTTTGTTTGCGGCGGGCAGCATGATGGAATGCGGAAGCTATGCGCAGGATGGCGCGTGGCAGGCCGGGCACCGCCGGCTGTGCCGCCTTGAAAACGGCATAGACGCGCTGACGCTTGGGTGCAGGAACCCCGTGCCTATTCAGGCCGTGCTGTTTTCCCGCAGCCTGTTCGAGCGCTGCGGCGGCATAGATGAGGAGCTGGACGGCCTTGAGGACTGGGATCTCTGGCAGCGCTATTACTGTGAGGCCGGGCATTTCATTTGCTGCGACAACTGCACCAGCGTGTTCAAAATGCCCGCGGGCGTGGTGGAGCATGCGGTGCGGAACGCGGCCATTGCCTCCTATACGCAGCGGTGTGTGGAAAAGGCGGCCTTGCGCCCGGTGCAAACAACCATGGGGGAACTGATGACGCATTTTGCACAAGTGGACGAGCGCACAATGCAGCGCAGCAGGCAGGCGCAGGCGTATTATGACACGGCAAAGGCTATTTCCGAATCGGCTTCCTGGCGCGCCACGCGCCCGCTGCGCATGCTGGGCAACGGCCTTGCGCGCCTTGGCGCGGCGCTCAGCGGTACGAAAGCCGCCCTGATGCCCGAAGGGCCGGATGGGCTTGCAAGCCTTGGCGAGTATATTGAGTTCATCGATAAGGCGCGCAATTCTCTCAGCTGGAAACTCACGGCTATACTGCGCCGCGGCGGGAATAAAAGAGGGAAAGGCGGCGGAGCATGACGTATGGGATGCAGCCGTTTTTGCCCGGCTGGAAGCTGCTTCTGCCTGCGGGCGCCGTGCCGACGCCCGGCGCGCGGCAGGCGTTCGAGGCATATGAAGAAAAAAAGGCGTTCGGCGCCGTAGAACTTCGCGCCTGGCCGTGCGACACGCCGCGCCACTTCGGCCCCGTGGGGCAGGAAGGGCGCGCGGTGGGCGGCCCCGTGGCCGTGCGGGAGGAGGTTTTTCAGGCGCTGGGCGGGCTGTGCCGCGCCCTGCCGGATGAGGCCGCCATGCAGGACCTCTCCGCCAGGCTTCGCGCCGCAGGCGTCAAAATGGGCTATTGCCCGTCCGCCGTGGTGGAATGCCCTGTGCCGCAGGACAGCCTTGACGCCTATTGCCGGAAAATGGCGGGGGAATACCTGCTGCGCATGCGGTGGGGCAATGCCGCGCAGCGGCGCGCGGCATGGGGCGGGTATCTGCGCGTATTGCGCGCGCCGCGCCATTTCGCAGGGGTGCGCCGGGCGTTGCTGAGGCAGGCACCCGGCATGCTTTGGAAGGGCCTTTTCCTGCGCCGCCAGAAAACCGGTGTGCCGCTGGAGGATGTGCTGGCGGACCGGTGCGCCCGCGGGCAGTATGTGCTGCGCCCGCTTGCGGCACAGCCGCTCGTCAGCATAGTAGTGCGCACGCATGCGCGCCCCCAGGTGCTGGCGCGCACGCTGCAGTGCCTTCGCTGGCAGACCTACCGCCGCTTTGAGGTGGTGGTGGTAGAGGATGGCCCTGCCTTGGCAGAGCATACTGTGCGCCGGGGGTTCCCGGAACTGGACATCCGCTATATTGCCACGGGGGCGCATGTGGGCCGCGGGCGCGCGGGGAACATCGGCATTGAAAACAGCCGCGGGGAGTATGTGTGCTTTCTGGATGACGATGACTATTATTATCCCGATTATCTCGAAACCAGCGTGTGCGCCATGCAGCAGGGCGATGTGGACATGGTGCTTTCGTCCAGCATGGTGTTCAAGGTGGACGTGCACAGCACAGAGCCATACCGCTTTACTGTCAAGCAAGAGCCGCAGCCCGTGGTATTTGGGCATATTAATCTTCTGGACATGTGCGTGAAGTGCCGCATCCCGCTTCTGGCGGGCATGTTCCGCCGTTCTCTATACGAAAAGGCGGGCGGCGGCATGCGGGAAGATTTGGACGGCGACGAGGACTGGGCCATGTGGCTGCGCTTCTGGCGTGTGGCAAAAAGGGCGGATGACACAAAGCCGGATATCACGCGCACGCTGAGCCTGTTCGGCATCCCGGCAGGCGAAAAACAGGCGGAGGAACGCCTTGCAGCGTATGCCGTTTGCGACAGCAAGATGCTGGCGGATGAAACGCTGTGCTATACGATTGAAAAACAGAAGTTTTCCGCGCTGCACCGCCAGCTTCTGCAGGATATTGCCCATCTGGCGGCGCTGGGGCGCCTGAAAGAGGAATGTGCTGCCGCCGCGGGCCGGGAGGAATGGTGCATTCCGAGGGATGCCGCCTGGCCCCTGCAGGTGACGGCGAAGGAATTGAACGGCTATTACTACGGCATGCTGCGGCGCGCAGGGCGTATGGAGAAAGAAGGCGTGCTGCAAAAGTGGCTTGAAAATGCAGAGTTTTAGCGCCTGTAGCTTCACCCTTTCCCGCTTCTCTACATAAGATGGCGGGAAAGGGGGAGTGGAGCATGCTCAGCGGAATTTTGCTTATTTTGGTGACGATGCTGGCTGTGCTGGGGGCCTATTACCTCACAGAGCTGGCCTCGCAGGCGGGTGCAAAGCGCAAGACGCTGAAAAACGCCGTGGTGCTGCTTTGCGCGCAGGATGCAGAGCAGATGTGGGCCGCCGTGCTGGATGCGCGCGCCAAGCTGCCGGACGCGGCGCTGGTGGTGCTTTCGCCTAAGGCGGCCGAGGCCCAGCCGCTGGAGCCCAGCATGCGGGGCGTGACGTTCGCCTCGCCCGGCACGGTGGGCGCTGAGGTGTGCCGCCTTCTGGCGGTGCCGTACAGCGAAGGGCAGCAGGAAGAGTGAAAGGGCAGAAGAGGGTGCATGCATGGAAGAAACTTTGAGCATTTCCGGCACGGTGGAGACGGTGGTATACTCTAACGAGCAGACAGGCTATGCCGTGCTGGAGGTGGCGGATGAGCGCGACGGCGAGCTGCACACCGCCGTGGGCCCGCTGTGCGAGGTGCGCGCGGGCGAGGAGGTGACGCTGCACGGGCGCTTTGCCATGCACCCCACCTTCGGCCCCCAGTTCAAAACAGAAAGCTATGAAGTGCGCCTGCCCGAGACGGCCGCCGCCATCCGGCGCTACCTCTCGGGCGGCGCTTTGCCGCACATCGGCAAGGCCATTGCGGCGCGCATTGTGGCAGCCTTTGGCGAGGAATCGCTGGAGGTCATTGCAAGCCAGCCCGAGGTGCTGGCCACCGTGAAGGGCCTCACGCGCGAAAAGGCATACGAGGCCTCGCGCGAGTTTCAGAAAATGTTCGGCGTGCGCGAGGCCATTGAATGCCTGGCGCGCTGGCAGCTTCCGGCCAGCGTGGCCGTGGCGCTGTACCGCCACTATGGGCCGGACACGGTGGACATGCTGCGCCGCGACCCGTACCTTCTGTGCGGCTACCCCGCCCATCAGGACTTCCGCGCGGCGGACGCCATTGCCGGGCAGATGGGCCTTGAATACGATTCCTTCGAGCGCGTGCGCGCGGGCCTTGTGCATGTGCTGCGCCACAATTTGAACAACGGCCACGCCTGCCTGCCCGCGGCGAGGCTGGTGCCCACGGTGGCGCAGTTTCTGCGTGTGGAGCCGCAGCAGGTAGAAAGCGTTTTGCGCCAGATGTGCGAGGACGGCGACGCCGTGCTGTTTGGCGAAGAAGAGGCTGCGGCCGTGTACCTGCCGGAATATTATGACGCCGAGCGCTGCGTGGCGCTGGCCCTGCGCGAGACGATGCGCATCCCGCCGCACGGCGGCAAAAGTGCAGCCGCCGCCATCCGCAGGCTGGAGGCCGTGAACGGCATCCGCTATGCGCCGCTGCAAAAGCAGGCCATTGAAAAGGCGCTGGGCGAGAACGCGCTGGTGCTCACCGGCGGGCCGGGCACCGGCAAGACGACGGCTGTGAACGGCATGCTGGCCGCCTTTGAGGAAAACGGAGACCGCGTGGCCCTGGCCGCCCCCACGGGGCGCGCGGCCAAGCGCCTTTCCGAGCTGACGGGCCGGAAGGCCAAGACCATCCACCGCCTTCTGGAGGTGGACCACACCGCCGCAGACTCCACGCGCTTTCTGCACAATGCAAAGAACCCGCTGAAGTGCGACGTCATCGTCATCGACGAGATGAGCATGGTGGACGTGCTGCTGTTTCAAAGCCTGCTGAATGCGCTGAAGCCAAGCTGCCGCATCATTATGGTGGGCGATGAGGACCAGCTGCCCAGCGTGGGCGCGGGCAATGTGCTGGCCAGCGTCATTGCAAGCGGCCTTGTGCCGGTGGTGCGCCTGAAGGAGATATTCCGCCAGGCCGCGCAAAGCCTTATCATCTCTAACGCGCACCGCATTGTGGAGGGCCTGGCGCCGCAGAAGGGCACGCGCGACAGCGATTTCTTCCAGCTGGAATGTCCCACGGCGGAGGCGTGCGCGGCGCTGGTGTGCGACCTTGTGGCCCGCCGCCTGCCGCAGAGCTACGGCTACGACCCCTTTGAGGACATTCAGGTGCTGTGCCCCACCAAAATGGGCCCTGTGGGCACGCAGGCGCTGTGCACGGCGCTGCAGCAGCGGCTGAACCCGCCTGCGGCCCACAAGGCAGAGCTGAAGCTGTATGACAAGGTGCTGCGCACGGGTGACAAGGTGATGCAGGTGCGCAACGATTACGACATTCCCTTCACTCGTCCCGGCGGCGGGGAGGACGGTGCCGGGGCCTTCAACGGCGACATGGGCGTGATAGAGGCGGTGGACCCGCGCGAGGGCACCGTGACGGTGCGCAGCGAGGACAGGCGCCTTGTGTATTCTGGTGAGGCCCTGCGCGAGCTGGAGCTTGCCTATGCCATTACCATCCACAAAAGCCAGGGCAGCGAGTTTGCCGCGGTGGTGGTGCCGCTGTTCGATGTGCCGCCGCGCCTTTGCTACCGCAATTTGCTGTATACGGGCGTCACGCGCGCAAAAGACCTGTGCATCCTTGCGGGGCATGCTGCCGAGGCCGCCGGTATGGCGCAGAACGCCATGCGCAACAAGCGGTTTTCAAAGCTGGCGCAGATGCTGAAGGGGGAGGGCATATGACACCGCGCGCGCTTTTGGGCCTTGCGGCGGACGCGCTGTTTCCGCCGCGCTGCCTTTTGTGCGATGAGGTGCTGGGCTTTTTGCCCGAATGCCCGGCCTGCAGGGGCGAGCTGGCGCGCCTTTCGCGCAGGCATGCGCCGGGCATCGCCTGCGCCCCGCCTGCGCTGGACGGCGCCTTCGCCGCCTTCTGGTATGAGGACGGCGTGCGCGAAGCCGTGCACCGCATGAAGTATCAGGACAGGCCGGACCTTGCCCGACTGTTCGCCGCACATATGGCTGCGGCCCTTCCGGAAGGGCTTGGGGCGGACGGCGTCATTCCCGTGCCGTCCGCCCGAAAGCGCCTTGCGCAGCGCGGCTACGATGTGCCCCTGCTTCTGGCGCGACACCTGGCGCGCGCGGCGGGCATGCCGCTGTGTGCGGGCCTTTTGCAAAAGGTGCGCGAAACGCCGCCGCAGGCGCAGCTTTCCGGCGAAGAGCGGCGCAGGAATTTGAAAGGCGCCTTCCGGGCGCACACGCCCGGGGCGGTGCGCGGCCGGGCATTTTTGCTGGCAGACGATGTGTTCACCACTGGCTCTACCATGGAGGAATGCGCCAGAGCCCTGAAAAAGGCCGGCGCCGCGCGGGTGTACGCCCTCACGGCGGCCGTCACGAGGTTCGGCGTATGAACGAAAAAGGCGGGCGGCGGGCATGCCGGTGCGGCTAAGCCGCCCGCGGCAGAGAAAAACGGCTTCCCGAAGGAAGCCGTTTTTTCGTTTCAGAGGCAAGGGCGGGCGTCAGCCCGCGATGCCTGCGCGGGAGGCAAAGTTGGTGTCCTCTGCAAAGCCTGCAAAGCTGTACAGCACCAGCACCTTGTCGTAGCCGCCGCGCTGGATGAAGCTGTCCACCTTTTCCACGGTATAGCGAAGATCTACAATGCCTATCTGGGCATAATTTTCCACAAGATAGGGGACAAAGGCGTTGGCATAGCTGTCCTTCACCACAAGGATGCTGCCCTCGCCGTTGCCCTCCAGCACCGAATACGCGTTGTTGCCGCGCAGAAAAGCCTTGTATTTATCGCGCGTTTCAAAGTCGCTGTATTCATACAGGGGGCCTATCTCCCACGTCACCTCGCCGCCCGCGTTGTCCTCCACTGAGAGGATATTGGGCAGGTCGTAATAGGTGATGGTGTCCGGCACGATGCCGGGCTTGCGCGCGCGGGAATAGTTGGTGCCGTAAAAGCCCTCCACCGTCACGGCCTGCGCCGCACTGCGGTCAAACAGGGCAAGGCCGTTCGCCCGGGCCCAGGCCTCGTAGGCGTACCAGGCGCCGAGGTCCGTCCAGTGGTGGTCGGTGCGGTAGAAGATATATTCCTCCGCATGGCTGCCCAGCGTCTCGCGCATGTCGAACACATTGCCGCCCGCGGCCTGCACGGCGCTGTATATCTCATCCAGATGCGCGTTTTCGTCCAGGCCCGGCGCGTTTGCAGGCAGCTTGTCCTTCAGCACAAGGCTGGCGCTGGGCACAATCATCGCGTCCACCATGCCGGGGTGGCGCTCGCACAGGTTTGCCAGCGCCGTCACATTGCGCGCAAAGCGGCTTTCGTCCACGCCCAGAAGCTGCTTGAACAGATAGTTGCCGCTGCCGTAATACACGTCGTTGTTCTCGGTTTTCAAAAGCGCGGCCTCGGCATAGCTTTTCAAGTCTATCCAGCCGTCGCGGAAGGCGAACTGGTCCTTCACATACGCTTCATACTGCACCATCCACGGATTCTGCCTGCTCACCACGCTGGCAATGGAGAACTGGGGCTTTTGGGCAAGGTCGCGGTTTTCCAGCTCGGAATGCGCGCGCTTGGGCCACAGTGCGTCCAGAACGGAAAAGCCCATGAGGAACACAAAGAACACAACGGCGATAGGATATGCCTTACAGGCCTGCCAGATTTTCTTCACAGTGCTTCACCGCCTTTCATCAGAACCGGAAATAGAGGAACGGGCTGTTGGTGGCGTCCACCATATAGGCTATGGTTACGACGAGCACCACAGCGAGAAAAATGCCCTGCAAAAGCTTGTGGCGGCGCAGCACCCTGTCCACCCTCAGGGTGAGGGGGCTGGCGCACACGATGCCCACGGCCAGCAGAAGGCCGTAATTGCGCAGGAAATACAGCGCCGAAACGCCGCCGGTAGGCACGAACAGCCGCTGCAAAAGCAGGGGAAGCTGCACGCCCACGTCGCTGCCCACAAAGAAGGCCCAGCCCACCATCACCAGCAGCAGCGTATAGATGTGCGGCCACACCCTGCCCTTTTTCAAAAGGGGCAGAAGGAAGGTCTTTTCCAGAATGAGCAGCACGCAGTAGTAAAGGCCCCACAAAATAAAGTTCCAGTTGGCGCCATGCCAGAAGCCCGTCAAAAACCACACGATGGCAATGTTTACAAGCTGGCGGGCAAGGCCCTTGCGGTTGCCTCCAAGGGGGATATACACATATTCCTTGAACCAGCTTGAAAGCGTCATGTGCCAGCGCCGCCAGAACTCGGTGATGCTTTTCGAGATATAGGGCAGGTTGAAGTTGTCGGGGAAATCGAACCCAAGCATTTTGCCCATGCCGATGCCCATCATGGAGTAGCCTGAAAAATCGAAATAGATTTGCAGCGTGTAGGCGGCCAGCCCCAGCCACACAAGGGGCGTGCTGGCATTTTCCAGCCCCACGCCGTATTCCATCACGCCGTTCACCATGTGGCCCGTCACGTCATACCACAGGGCGCTGATGCCGTCTGCCAGCAGAACCTTTTTGGCGAGGCCCAGAATGAACAGGTACACGCCCTCCTCCACGCGGTCCATCGTCACGCGGCCCTTCAGCACATGAAGCCTGTCCGACACATCGCGGTATTTCACGATGGGCCCGGCAATAAGCTGCGGGAACATCACTACGTAGGCGCCGAAGTCGATAAGGTTGTGCTCGGCGGGCACGTCGCCGCGGTACACGTCGATGGAATAGCTCATGGTCTGGAAGGTGTAAAAGCTGATGCCCAGCGGCAACGTCAGCGACAGGGTGGAGATGGACGTGCCCAGCAGCGCGTTCAGGTTGGTAATGAAGAAATTAGTGTATTTGAAGAACATCAGCATGCCGAGGCTGCCCACGATGCTGTATAAAAGAAAGAACAGCCGCGCGCGCTTGGAATGTGCAAATTTTTCCATGCCGAGGCCGGCGGTGTAGTTGATGAGGATGGCCGCCGCCATCACGGGGAACAGCCGCACCTCGCCCCAGGAATAGAACACCAGGCTGCACAAAAACAGCACGGTGTTCTTCCATTTGGCCGGGGCCAGGTAGTACAGCGCCAGTGTGATGGGAAGAAAACGGAATAAAAACAGCAGGGTACTGAAAACCATGGGCGTGGCTCCTTGATAAAAATTCTGAAAAATTCGGGGGCCGGGTGCAGGCCGCAGGCAGGCGGCCCCGCACCGCAGGCCGGATGTGCGGCCTGCGCCGGAAAAAACAGAACCGGTATGCACAAGTACGGCAATACCGGTTCTGCGGACGCATCATAAAATTATTTCAGCGCATCGCTGATGGCGGTATCGATCTCGGCATAGTCCACGCCTTCCCCGGCAATGGCAAGCACCACATAATCGCCCTTTACCACCACGCGGCCATTTTTTGTCTGCTCATAGCCGGCGGGAAACTCGTCCTTGTAATTTTCCCACTGGGCAACAAGCCCGTCACGGTAGCCCTCCAGCGCGGCTTTCACGGTGTCCGCCTGGCCGGCCTTTGCCTTCACCACCAGCACGGCACCCGGCGCGCCGTTCGTCTTTGTGCGCTGGCCCGCATATTCCTCCACGGTAGCCTCCATATCCAGGCTCATGTCCAGCGTCAGGTCATCATCGGTGAAATCGGTGGGGTTGTCTATAGTGGCAACGCCTTCGATGGCGCCGGCCACATCGGCTACATTATAGTTCGCTTCCGAGCCGCAGGCGGAAAAAAGGCCAAGGCACAGCACAAGCGTCAGCACAAGGGCAGCAAAACGTTTCATATCCTAGCATTCCTTTCTTCTCTTTCATCTGAGACATTTGGAGAGAGTTTTACCCTGTTCATTCTACATGATGCTGGCAATATTTGCAAGCGAAAGTTCCCCCAGCGGGTGTGAAATTTCAAAATAAGCCTGCTTGACACGGCGGGGCGGGGGCATTTACTATTAAAAGACATGGAATAAGCACAAAAAAATGCGAAAGGGGGCGGGGCGTAATGCGCGCTTGCAGCTTCCGGCGCCTTGCGGCGGCGGTGTGCGCGGCGGCGGTGTGCGCGGGCCTCGCGGGCCTCGCGGGCTGTGCGGCCGGCGGGCCTGCCAGCCGCACGGATTTTTTCATGAGCACGCTGGTGACGCAGCAGGCATACGGCCCGCGCGCCGAAGATGCGCTGGCCCAAGCGGCAGACACCCTGCGCGAGTGGGAGGCCAGGCTGTCTTTGTACGAAGAGGACAGCGACATCTGCCGCATCAATGCCGCCGCGGGCACACAGCCCGTGCAGGTGAGCGAAGCCACCGCCGCCCTGCTGGCGCAGGCGAAGGCGCTGGCCCAGACGACGGACGGCGCCTTTGCCCTTACGGTGGCGCCAATCACGCTGGCCTGGGGCGTGCACAGCGGCGCGCCCCGTGTGGTGCCGCCAGAAGAGTGCGCGGCACTGGCCGCGCTGGTGGACGACAGCGCCCTGCAGCTTACGCAGAACACGGCCTTCCTTTCCAAAGAGGGCCAGGGGCTGGACCTCGGCGGCTGTGCCAAGGGCGCGGCGCTGGACGCCGTGGCCGGCGTATATGAAAAGGCGGGCGTGCAAAGCGCCGTTGTCTCGCTGGGTGGCAATGTCTACGCGCGCGGCACAAAGCCGGGCGGCAGGCCCTGGCGCGTGGGCTTCCGCGACCCATCGAAGGGCGATGATGCCTCGCTGGCCTCCATTGAACTGACGGATGCGGTGATGGCCGTCTCAGGCGATTACGAACGCTATTTCGAGCAGGACGGCGTGCGCTACGGCCATATCATGGACCCCGCCGCGGGCGCGCCTGCACAAAGCGACATCGTCAGCGTGGGCGTGGTGTGCGCGACGGGCCTGGAGGCAGACATACGCTCTACCGAGCTGTTTGTGCGCGGCAAGGCCGCGGCGCTGCGCTATTTTGAGGCGGGCGGCACGGGCATGATGCTGTGCGGGGACGGCGTGCTGTACGTCTCGCGCAGCCTGCAAAACGGCTTTGAGCTTGCGCCCGGCGTGCAGGCTGAGGTGCAGTTCGTGGGCTGAGACAGGGCCGCCCTGCGCCGGAGGTGGCGCGGGCGGGGGAAAGGAGGGCGTGCCATGGGCAGAAAAGAAAAAGGGGCGGCCCGGCGGGCGGCGCTGCTGGGCGTGCTGTTTGCGCTGGCGGCCGTGCTGTCGCTGTTTGAGGGGGCGCTGGCGCCCGCCCTGGGCCTGCCGCCCGGCGTGAAGCCGGGGCTGGCCAACACGGTGGTAATGTTTGCCCTTTTGTTTCTGGGGCTGCCGCAGGCTGCCTGCCTGGCCGTGCTGAAAGCGCTGCTGGCCCTGCTGGCGCGCGGTGCGGTGGCCGGCGCCCTCAGCCTGTGCGGGGGGCTTTTCAGCGTGGGCGTGATGTGGCTTTTGCACCGCTTTGCAAGGCCCACACCGTTTATTTTGTCGGCCGGCGGCGCGCTGGCGCACAACGCTGGGCAGCTTGCGGTATTCGCCGCGCTGTGGGGTGCACGCGGCGCGCAGGCGCTGGTTTGGTATGTGCCGGTGCTGGCGGTGAGCGGGCTGGCCATGGGGGCGCTGACGGCGCTTTTGCTGCGCGCACTGGTGCCCGCGTTGAAAAAAGCAGGTTTTTCCAATATTATTGATAGTTTCTATCAATAAATACTTGACATTGTTTAGAAGCGGTGGTATGATAAAAATGCCGAAAGGCTGAAGGAAAGTTAATTGAATGGATACGGAGGAAAGAGCAGCTATGAAAAAATTTGTTTGCACCGTTTGTGGTTATGTACACGAGGGCGATTCCGCCCCTGAATTCTGCCCGGTATGCAAGGCGCCCGCTTCCAAGTTTGTGGAGCAGAAGGGCGAAATGACCTGGGCTGCCGAGCATGTGGTGGGCGTTGCCCAGGGCGTGGACCCGGAGATTATCGAGGGCCTGCGCATGAACTTCAACGGCGAGTGCAGCGAGGTGGGCATGTACCTTGCTATGGCCCGTGTGGCGCACCGCGAGGGCTACCCCGAAATTGGCCTGTACTGGGAGAAGGCCGCCTATGAGGAGGCCGAGCACGCCGCCAAATTTGCCGAGCTGCTGGGCGAGGTGCTGACGGATTCCACCAAGAAGAACCTCGAGATGCGCGTGGAGGCTGAGAACGGCGCCACCGCCGGCAAGTTCGAGCTGGCTAAAAAGGCCAAGGAGCTGGGCTTGGATGCCATCCATGACACCGTGCACGAGATGGCGCGCGATGAGGCACGCCACGGCCGCGCCTTTGCCGGCCTGCTGGCCCGTTACTTCGGCAAATAAGCCGCGCAAAGCACAGCCGGAAACGGAATTTCTCTGTTTTTTGAAGATACCAGGCGGCGGGGCCCCGTTGGGGCCCCGCCGCTTTTTTGAATAGGGAAACCACCGGCTCTGCCGGTGGAGGTGCCCCGCAAAAAAGTTTTCGCTTCAAGCAGCGAGCGAAGCGGGCTGCTAACAGCAAGTTATCAGGAGCAAAAGACTGCCGTTAGAACAGAGATTGCCCGTTTACAGACTGTGGGGCAAGGGACGTGAACGAAATAAAATTCAGTGCGTCTTGAGATGTATGCCGGTAATAGGCTCTTATAGGGCCAACGCAAGCCGCCGGTTTAGCCGGTGGTTATGACTTGCCAAGCAGATGCAGGCGCACAAGCCCCCGCCGGGAATAGGGGCGCTGCCCGTGGAAAAGCCCCATGCCTCTGATGCCGCAGCGGCCGCCCGCGCGGCTTTTTGCGCCTGCCGCTTTTCAAAGCGGCCGCCGTGTGCTAAAATGCTGGCAGGCGGTTATTGCCGCCGCAATAAACTTGGGAGATGCTGCGCTGTGGATAATAAATTGTACGAAAAGGCTGTGGCGCTGCGCCATGCGCTGCATGCCGCGCCCGAGCTGTCGGGCAGGGAAGCGGGCACGAAGCGCATGCTGCAGCAGTTTCTGCATGAAAACGCGCCTTCTTTGAACGTGACGGACCGCGGGGCATGGTTCTATGCGGTGTACCGCTGCGGGCGCCCCGGCGCGCGGCGCATCGCCTTCCGGGCGGACATCGACGCGCTGCCCATTCAGGAGAAAAACAGCCTGCCCTATGCCTCGCGCTGCCCGGGCGTGGCGCACAAATGCGGGCACGACGGCCACGCGGCCGCATTGGAGGCCCTGGCCTGCCGCATATGCGCCGGGGGCGCGCCGTGCGATGTGTACTTCATTTTCCAGCATGCGGAAGAGACGGGCGAAGGCGGAGCCGTGTGCGCCGCACTTCTGGAAGAAGAGGCCATCGAAGAAGTGTACGCCTTTCACAATATGCCGGGGCTGGCAAAGGGCACGGTGTTCCTGCGCGAAGGCACCATGCACTGTGCCTCCACCGGGATGACGCTGCACTTTACGGGCGCGCCCACGCACGCCAGCACGCCGGAGCTGGGCAGAAATCCTGCCGCCGCTGTCAGCGAGCTTGTGTGCGCGCTGCCGGGCTTCACTCAGCCCGCACGGCACAGGGGCATAGTGCTGGCCACCGTCATCCAGATAGATGTGGGCGCGCGTGCCTTCGGCGTGTCTGCCAGCGAGGGCAGCCTGCTGCTCACCATCCGTGCCCAGCTGCAAAGCGAGCTGGATGCTTTGCGCAGCGCCGTGGCCGAGCTGGCGTCCCGCCTTGCAAAGCGGGACGGCCTGGCGCTGGAGGTGTCTTACTGCGAGGCGTTCCCTGAAACAGCCAACGCGCCGGGCCCCGTGCAGCGTGTGTTCAAGGCGTGCCGCGCCGCGGGCGTCCCCGCAGAGGCATTGCAGGAACCCATGCGCTGTTCAGAGGATTTCGGCTGGTATCTGCAAAAGAGGCCCGGCGCCATTTTCTATGTGGGCGACGGCGAGGCGCACGCGCCGCTGCACGACGCCATGTTCGATTTTCCCGACGAGGCTCTGCGCACGGCGGCCGACGTGTTTTTTGCCATTGCGCAGGGCTTTTAAGCCCTTATTCAAAGAATTCGCGCTTTATCTGGCGGCCTGTGCGTTCAAACACGGTAAGCTGGTTTTGCGCGTTCACCGTGGCGAGAAACACATCCTCCAGCCGGCCGGCCTTTTGCGCCGCCAGCTCGCGCCGCAGCCATACGCCGTCGTTTCCGGTGGCCTTCAGGTTGTCTGCCAGCACATGGCCGTCCATCACCACGCACACGCACGGCTTTTCCGGCTGCACGGCAAGGCCGAGGTCCTGCGGGGTGACGGGGCGCTGCTGGCTTAGGGGTAGAAAGCTCACCTGGCCGTTCGTTTCCAGCACGGCGCTCTCCAGCTGGGCCAGGTCGAAATAGCCCGCCGTGCGGCACTGGGTGAGAAATTCGTTGATGTCCATGCGCGCGGCGGCAAGGTTTTTTTCATACAGCTTGCCGTGCTCGAACAGCACGGTGGGCCTGCCATTGAAAAAGCGGCGCAGCGCCATGGACCTGCATGTGGCCCATGCAATAAGCACCGCGGCGGCGCCGTACACCGCCATGGCGGTGAGGGGCAGCCAGAAATCCTGCTCCAGGCTGGTGGCGAATTCAGCCGCGATGGAGCCGATGGTGATGCCGTTTACATAGTCGAACATGCTCATCTGGCTTACCTGCCGGTTGCCGATGAGCTTTGTGATGCAGAACATGGCCGCAAGCGAGCCGAGGCTTGTGAAAACAATTTTGATGATGTCCATATGCGGTGCATCCTTTCGAGATTCGTGCGGCGCGCGCTGCGGCCGCCTGTCTCGTTTTAGTATTTCAGGCGCGGGGCGGGTTATCCGTGCCGGATGAAAAAACGGAGGAATCATGGAACACGTTTTTATCATAAACCCGGTGGCGGGCAGGGCGGATGCCCGCAGCTTTCTTTTGCCGCAGCTTGAAAAGGCAAAGCGGGCCCTTGGGCTTGCGGCGCAGGTGGAGTGCACCACCCGCCCGGGCGAGGCCAAAGACATTGCGCGCCGCTGGGCGCAGAAGGGCGCGCCCGTGCGCCTGTATGCCTGCGGCGGCGACGGCACGCTGAACGAGGTGTTTGCGGGCGCGCTGGGCTTTACGAACGCGCAGGTAGCCAGCGTGCCCTGCGGGTCTGGCAACGATTTTATCCGCACCTTCGGCCAAAGCAGCCGGTTTCTGGATATTGCCGCCCAGATGAACGGGCGCGCTGTGCCCATTGACCTTATTGAAACAGACAGCGGTGTGTGCGCGGCCATCTGTTCGGTGGGGGTGGATTCCGAGGTGGCCTACGGCATCCCGAAATTCAGGCGCCTTCCGCTTTGCGGCGGCTCCATGGCTTACCAGCTCTCCATCGCGCTGCGCGTGCTGCGCCCGCTGGCGAAGCATCTGCGCATCACCGTGGACGGCGAGACGCTGGAGGGCGACTATGTCATCGCCACCGTGTGCAATGGAAAAAGCTATGGCGGCGGCTATTTTGCCGCGCCTGAGGCCAGCGTTACCGACGGCCTGCTGGACGTGGTGCTGGTGAAAAAGCTCTCGCGCCTGCGGCTTGCCAAAGTGCTGGGCATTTATAAGCGCGGCGAGCATATGCACGCGGGCAGCGTGCGGGAAGATTTGCGCGACATTATGCAGTTTTTCCGTGCGCGGGAGGTGTGCATCCAGCCGCCCGCGGGCATGCGCCCCATTGTGAATATTGACGGCGAGTGCGCGCCTGCGGGCGGCCTGCATGCCAAAGTGCTGCCGCTTGCCGCCAGCTTCGTGCTTCCCGTGCCGCTGGCGTCCGGCGGGAAAAGGGGCTGAAAATGCCTCGGAATATGTGCCTTTATGTGCAAACGGCCCGCCGGGGCAAAGCCCGGCAGGCCGTTTTTCCATGTTCACAAAAATTTTTTAATTTACCCTCTTGATTTTTCTGTAAAATGGGGTACAATATGTTTAGCACTCGAAAGAGCGGAGTGCTAAAACCTCGCTCTTTCAAAATAACTATCATTTTGGGAGGAACGCGCAATGAGTATCAAACCTCTTGCAGACAGAGTTGTCATCAAGAATGCAGAGCCCGAGGAAAAGACCAAAAGCGGTATCATCCTCACCGGCACGGCAAAAGAGAAGCCCCAGGTTTGCGAAGTGGTGGCCGTGGGCCCCGGCGGCCTTGTGGACGGCAAGGAAGTGAAGATGACGGTGAAGGTGGGCGATAAGGTGCTCATCGCCAAATATGCCGGCACGGAAGTGAAGGTAGACGACGAAGAGTGCGTCATCGTGCGCCAGTCCGACATCCTGGCCGTGGTGGAATAAGCCGCACGGCGTGTTTGTGTAAGACATCTGATTTTTTGATTTCGAATTCGAAGGAGTTGTTTGCACTATGGCAAAGCAGTTACTGACGGGCGAAGAGGCCCGCAAAGCCCTGAAGGCCGGCATCGACCAGCTGGCCGACACCGTAAAAATCACCCTTGGCCCCAAGGGCCGCAACGTGGTGCTGGCCAAGAAGTTCGGCTCGCCCGTTATCACGAACGACGGCGTCACCATCGCCAAGGAGATTGAGCTGAAGGACGCGTTTGAGAACATGGGCGCCCAGCTTGTGCGCGAGGTGGCCACCAAGACGAACGACGCCGCGGGCGACGGCACCACCACCGCCACTGTGCTGGCGCAGGCGCTTGTCACCGAGGGTATGAAGAACGTGGCCGCGGGCGCCAACCCCATGGATGTGAAGCGCGGCATGCAGAAGGCTGTGAAGGCCGCCGTGGGCGCGTTCACCGCCAACAGCAAGAAGGTGTCCGGCTCTGCCGACATCGCCCGTGTGGCCACTGTGTCTGCAGGCGATGAGACGGTGGGCACGCTGATTGCCGAGGCTATGGAGAAGGTGGGCGCGGACGGCGTCATCACCATTGAAGAGAGCAAGACGGCCGAGACGTACTCCGAAGTTGTGGAAGGCATGCAGTTCGACCGCGGCTATATCACCCCGTATATGGTGACGGACACCGAGCGCATGGAGGCCGTGCTGGACGATGCCTATCTGCTTATCACCGATAAGAAGATCAGCGTCATCGCCGACATCCTGCCCCTGCTGGAGCAGATTGTGCAAAGCGGCAAGAAGCTGGTCATCATTGCGGAAGATGTGGAGGGCGAGGCCCTGTCCACCCTTATCGTGAACCGCCTGCGCGGCACGTTCACCGTGGTGGCCGTGAAGGCCCCCGGCTTCGGCGACCGCCGCAAAGAGATGCTGCAGGACATCGCTACGCTCACGGGTGGCACCGTTGTGTCCAGCGAGCTGGGCTATGAGCTGAAGGACGCCACCATGGAGATGCTGGGCCGCGCCCGTCAGGTGAAGGTGACAAAGGAAGACACCACCATCGTGGACGGCATGGGCGACAAGAAGGCCATTGCAGACCGTGTAACCCAGATTAAGGCCCAGCTGGAGGTTACCACCAGCGACTTTGACAAAGAAAAGCTGCAGGAGCGCCTTGCCAAGCTCTCCGGCGGTGTGGCCGTCATCAAAGTGGGCGCCGCTACCGAAGTGGAAATGAAAGACAAGAAGCTGCGCATTGAAGACGCGCTGAACGCCACGAAGGCCGCTGTGGAAGAGGGCATTGTGGCCGGCGGCGGCACGGCGCCCATCAACGCCATTGCCGCTGTGGAAAAGACCATCGGCGAGCTGGAGGGCGACCAGCGCACCGGCGCGTGCATCGTGCGCAAGGCGCTGGAGTCCCCGCTGCGCCAGATTGCGGCCAACGCCGGCCTTGAGGGCAGCGTTATCATCGACAAGATTCTTGCCTCTGGCAAGACAAACTACGGCTTCGACGCCCAGAAGGAAGAGTATGTGGACATGATCGCCGCCGGCATCGTAGACCCGACGAAGGTCACCCGTTCCGCGCTGGAGAACGCCGCCTCGGTGGCCTCCATGGTGCTCACCACCGAGAGCCTCGTGGCCGACGAGCCCGAAGAGCCCGCGCCCGCTGCGGCCGGCGCAGGTATGGGCGGCGGAATGGGCGGCATGTATTGAGCCGGCCCCCGTTACCCGCACAATGAACAGAAGGCGCCCCGCGGCACGCACAGTGCCGCGGGGCGCTTTTTACTTCTGGGCGGCGCGGCACCGGCATGCAGGAGAGTGGGCGCGGCGCAGTGCGCCCGTGCACAGCACTTGGGGCTGTACCGTAGGCCGCAGCTTGTGCTACAATTGAGACAAAAGCCGGCCGTGGCCGGAAAAGGAGGAAGCAGAATGGAAAAACTGGGCTTTGGCCTGATGCGCCTGCCGCTGAATACGCCGGGCAATACGGCGGACATCGACCTTGCTGCCATGCAGGCCATGATGGACCGCTTTATCGGAGCAGGCTTCACCTATTTCGACACATCTTATGTATATCATGGCGGCGCCAGTGAGACGGCCTTCCGTGAAACGGTAGTGAAGCGTTATCCGCGTGCTGCCTTTACCATCACAGATAAAATGCCCATGTTTCAAATCGGGCAGGAGGACGAGCTGGAACCCATCTTTTCCGAAACGCTTCAGCGTCTGGGCGTGGGATATATTGACTACTACCTGCTGCATTCGCTGGATAAAAGAACATACGCCCTTTCACAGAAGCTGCATGCATTTGAATTCGTGCAGAAAAAGCTGGCCGGGGGCACTGTGCGCCATATCGGCTTTTCTTTCCATGACACGGCGGATGTTCTGGAAGACATTCTGAAAGCACACCCGGAGATGGAGTATGTGCAGCTGCAGCTCAATTATCTGGATTGGGAGGACGGTGCCGTACAGGCACGGCAGTGCTATGCGGTATGTGAAAAATATGGCAGAAAGGTAATTGTGATGGAGCCGCTGCGCGGCGGCGCGCTTGCATGCCCGCCGGAGCAGGCACGCAGGCTTCTGCATGGTGCCGCCCCGCAGATGAGCATGCCTGAATGGGCGCTGCGTTTTGCGGCCTCGCATAAAAATGTGGTAATGGTGCTGAGCGGCATGAGCACCTTGCAGCAGGTGGAAGAGAATATTGGCACCATGCGGCCCTTCCAGCCGCTTACACAGCTCCAGATGGCCCGGGCGCTGGAGGCCGGGCGCCTCATCCGCACCAGCACTGCGGTGCCCTGCACCGCGTGCCGTTACTGCGATGGCTGCCCGGAGGATATTGCAATACCGGAATATTTTTCCCTGTACAATCAGCTTTCGCGTTTGGAAAAAAGCCGGGAAGAGGCGGTGCGGGAATATGCCGGGCTGGCCCAAGGCCGAGGCACGGCGTCAGCCTGTATTGGCTGCGGCCGCTGCGAGCGGCACTGCCCGCAGCACATTGGTATTATCAGGGCGCTGCAGCAGGTGGCGCAGGCTCTGGAAAATGTCTGACCGCCGTGAAT
This sequence comes from Oscillospiraceae bacterium, assembly GCA_018380115.1. GTDB lineage: Bacteria > Bacillota > Clostridia > Oscillospirales > Ruminococcaceae > Ruthenibacterium. Next base: position 28,688 of record JAGZUF010000015.1, read on the forward strand.
AATGCGCCGCGCACCCGGGCATACTGACACCGGGACGTTACATAGGGCGCGGTGCGAGGGTCCGCCCCGATGCCCGGGCGGTGGGCTTTACCCGTCCAAGAAAGCACGGCTCTTTTCCGGTCATCCCGCGGAAAGGGGCCGTGCTTTGCTGTGCAGCGCAGGGGGGCGGACGGCCGCATGCCTATTGGTTGAGAAAAATTTAACGATATTTGCCCGGAACCCGTTGCAAGTTGCGCGAAATTCTTCTATAATAGAACAAGATTTTGGAACAGGAGGTCTCTGATAATGTCCCTGTATATGCTTGCGGCATCCAAGCTCAGCGAAGTGACAGACCATTCCGATATTGGTGTGGTGGTTGCAACAGGCTTGATCCTGGTGTTCGCCGTGCTTATTCTGCTGTACCTGATTATTACGCTGGAGGGCATCATTTTTTCCAGCCTTGACAAAAAGAAAAAAGGCCAGCCGCCGAAGCCGGCCGCAGCGCCGCAGGCCCCCCAGGCCGCTGCCCCAAAGGCAGCGCCCATGGCCGCCGTGAAGGTGGAACAGGGCATTCCCGGTGAAGTGGTAGCCGCCATTTCCGCGGCGGTGGCCTGCATGGAGGGCGGGCGCTACAGCCTGCGCAGCGTGGCGCGCCAGCGCAAGGGGCGCAGTGCCTGGGGCGATGCGGCCGTTGCCGCGTACACCCAGCCGTTCTGATTTTGTTGAGAAGAGGAGTGTGAACTACCCATGCAGGGCTTTTTAGACGCTGTCACCGGTATTGCAAATGAATCCGGTTTTATGGGCATTGCGCAGAATCCGGGCTACCTTGTAATGATTGTGATTGCCTGCGTGCTGCTGTACCTGGCTATTGTGCGCCAGTTCGAGCCGTTGCTGCTGCTGCCCATCGCCTTCGGCATGTTACTGGCAAACCTGCCCTTCGGCGAGATCATCCACATGGAATATTTCATAGCCCCCGCCGGGGCAGACCCCTCGCTGTACCCCATGTTCAGCGAAATCCTGCATAACGGCGGCCTGGCGGATATGCTGTATCTGGGCGTGAAGCTTGGCATTTACCCGCCGCTTATCTTCCTTGGCATCGGCACCATGACGGACTTCGGCCCGCTTATCTCCAACCCCAAAAGCCTGCTTTTGGGCGCGGCTGCACAGCTTGGCATCTTCACCACATATCTGGGCGCGCGCTTTCTGGGCTTCACGCCGCAGCAGGCTGCCTCTATCGGCATCATCGGCGGCGCGGACGGCCCCACCGCCATTTATGTCACCACGCGCCTCGCGCCGGAGCTTCTGGGCGCCATTGCCGTGGCGGCCTACAGCTACATGGCGCTTGTGCCGGTGATACAGCCGCCCATTATGAAGGCGCTGACCACAAAGGCCGAGCGGCAGATTGTGATGAAGCAGCTTCGTCCGGTATCCAAAACGGAAAAGATACTGTTCCCCATCATCTGCACCATTGTTATCTCGCTCATTCTGCCCTCGTGCGTGCCGCTTATCGGTATGCTGATGCTGGGCAATCTGATGAAGGAATCCGGCGTGGTGGACCGCATCAACAAAACAGCCGGCAACGAGCTGATGAACATCATCACCATCTTCCTGGGCATCTCTGTGGGCTGCACCACAAACGCAGACACCTTCTTCAACCTCGATACGTTGAAAATTATCGCCCTTGGCCTTGCGGCCTTCTGCCTCGGCACTGCCGGCGGCGTGCTGCTGGGCAAGGTGATGTGCTGGGCCACGCACGGCAAGGTGAACCCGCTGATTGGCGCGGCTGGCGTTTCCGCCGTGCCCATGGCTGCGCGTGTGGCGCAGAAGGTGGGCCAGAAAGAAAACCCCCAGAACTTCCTGCTGATGCACGCCATGGGCCCCAACGTGGCCGGCGTCATCGGCTCCGCTGTGGCGGCGGGCATCCTCATCAACATGCTGGGGTAAATTTCATATGCATGGCACCTCTCCGTTTTTCGGAGGGGTGCTTTTTTATTTCTTCTTTTTGTCCGGCCGGGTTGTGCATTGCTGGGCAAAAGAAAATGAAGGAAGCGTTTTGAGAGCTTGTGCACCAATACACGGTAAAGCCATGGAGCCACAGAAGAAATGTCGCGCAATAAAACGTAAAATCCGAACAAACCAGAAATAGTTTTAATAAAACTATAGCTATTTTAACATATAAAACGTTTTAAGTGATGTATATTCGTACAAAATAAAATACAAATAGTGAAAACTTATTGACAATATGACAATAAGGCGGTTACACTGTAGCCAAGGTTAAAACGTTTTAAGAAAAGCGGGGCGAATGTGGAATGCGTGCTACTATCCGGGACGTTGCAAAAAAGGCAGGCTATTCCATTTCAACGGTCTCTCTTGTGTTGAACAATAAAAATGTCAGTATCCCGCAGAGCACACGTGATAAAGTGCTGGCTGCAGTAAAGGCACTGGACTACCGGCCCAATCAGCTTGCCGTAAGTATGGTGACGAAAAAGACGAATGTCATCGGCCTTATTATACCAGATAATAGCAATATGTTTTTTGCGGACCTTTCCAAGGCCATTGAGGTTGCGGCGCACAAGGCAGGCTATAACCTTATTTATGGGAACAGCAGCAATGATTCCGGCCACGATATCGAATATATGCGTATGTTCACTGATAGACAGGTGGACGGTATTATTTTTGCAAAATCCGCCTCTATTTGTGCAGAAGATGATATCCGCGCCATGCAGTTCATCCGTGAAAGCAAGATACCTTTTGTCTCGGTAGACCGCGAGTTGCGCGGCAATAACATCCGTTCTGTTCTGTTGGACAACCGCCGTGGCGGTTATCTTGCCACGCGGCACCTGCTGGAACTTGGCCACCGCAAAATAGGCTGTGTGACAGGCCCGCTGGATTTGATGAGTTCGCACGAGCGCCTGGAGGGGTACCGGGATGCATTGGATGAATACGGCGTGCCCTATAAGGAAGAGCTGATTGCTGAGGGCGATTTCCAGATGGCGGGCAGTGAAAAGCCGGTGTTGCAGCTTTTGCGCCAGAATGTCACCGGCATATTTTCCTTTAATGATATGATGGCTTATAGCATCTATCAGGTGATGGCAAGGCGCAGCCTGCGCATCCCACAGGACATTTCGCTGGTAGGCTTTGACGATTTGTGGCTTTCTGATTTTCTTCAGCCGCCCCTTACCACAGTGCATCAACCGGTGGAAGAAATTGGGCGCAAAGCAGTGGCTGCGCTGGTATCTGCTATGAATGGCGAAGACGCAGGCCAGCAGAACAGTGTCCTGATGCCAACGCTGCATGTGCGTGCAAGCACCTGCGCCATCAGCCGATAAAGGCAGTACGGCAGCCTGCTGCTTGGACACCGGCCGATACCGAACGAGAGGAGAACAGGCATGAAAGTGTTGAACCTGGGTTCTTTGAATATAGATAAAACCTATACTGTGGAAGACTTTGTGCAGGAGGGGCAGACAATTAATGCGATTGCCTACAGCAGCTGCTGCGGCGGCAAGGGGCTGAATCAGTCAGTGGCCATGGCAAGGGCAGGCATGGAAGTATACCATGCGGGCATGATAGGTCAGGACGGAGACATGCTAAAACGCAAGCTGGAAGAAAGCGGCGTGCATACCAAATACCTAGCTGTGGCGCAGGAGGAAAGCGGGCATGCCCTCATCCAGCTGGATCAACAGGGGCGCAACTGTATTATTTGTTACGGCGGCGCCAACCATGCGGTCACCACACAGTACATAGACGCTGTGCTGCAGCATTTTGTAGAAGGTGACTACCTTCTGGTGCAGAACGAGATTACCAACGTGCCCTATGCTATGGTGCACGCCAAAAACAAAGGAATGCAGGTAGTATTTAATCCTTCGCCTATCACGCCGAAGTTGAAAGCGTATCCGTTGGAAATGGTGGATTGTTTTCTGGTAAACGAGACCGAGGGGGAAGCCCTAACAGGCGAGCATGATTATGAGGCCATTTTGGCCGGGTTGCACATGCGTTACCCCAAGGCTTTGCTTGTGCTTACGGTGGGCGATCGCGGTGTGCTTTGCCAGCAGGGCGAAACTACATACCGCCATGGCGTATACAACGTCCCGGTAGTAGATACCACGGCGGCAGGCGACACATTCTGCGGCTATTTCATTGCATGCCTCGCACAAGGCCAGCCTGTGGCACAGGCGCTGAAGACAGCCAGCGCAGCATCTGCGCTTTCCGTCTCACATCCCGGCGCATCCGATTCTATACCGCAGCGGGCGGAAGTGGAAGCTTTTTTACAAAGCAAAGTGCCATAAAGCGATGTTTTTTACTCTATTAAAACGTTTTAATTAACGCAAAAGAGGAGAAGGAGGGAAGGGTCAGATGCATCGGACGTGGAACTGGAAAATGATTATACTGAAATGTCTGGTCATTACACTGGGGGTGTTTCTTGCAGGACTGGGCTGCGCTAGCTATTTGAAAGCTGCCCTTGGCTCAGACCCTGTGACGGCCTTTGTAGAAGGTCTGGGGAAAACGCTTGGTATTACGGCTGGGGCAGCCACGAATATTCTGAATGTTTCGGCGTTTGTGATATTGCTCCTGTGTAACCGTAAGCTCATCCATATTGGCACGGCTATTTACACACTTTTCCTGGGTATGTTTGTGGATGCATGCGGTAAGGGCTTGGATGTTTTGCTGGGCCCTTCGCCTGCACTTTGGGCACGGGTGGTGGTGCTGGCGGTGGGCACGCTGGCAATTGGCTTTGGGCTGGGTTTGTATCAGTCGGCCGAATTGGGTGCGGGCCCTACTGACGGCTTGAATCAGACTGTAGTGCAGAAAACGGGCCTTGCTTATAAATGGGAGCGCATTATTTTTGACGCGCTGATGGCCTTTATCGGCTGGCTGCTGGGTGGAACTATCTTCCTGGGCACTATCGTTGGCGTGTTTGCTGTAGGGCCCATCATGGCACCTACTATTCAGTGGGGCAAACGCAGGTTCGCGCGTCTGGAAAACATACAGCAAAAAAATGGGTAAGCAGGGCGGCAACCGCCGCCTTTGAAAAAAGGAAATGGAAAATGGAGGTAGTATCATGAAAAAATTCAAGAAATTGACAGCGCTTGCGCTTGCGTTGGCTTTGGCGCTTAGCCTGTGTCTGACCGGATGTTCTTCCGGCGGCGATGCCGGTGGAAGCACAGCTAGTGCAGACAGCACAGGAACGGACGGTGGAGACCCTCTGAAAGTTGTGCTGCTCATCACCTCAAACCTGGGTGACCAGGGCTTTTACGACAGCGCAAATGACGGCCTGAAACTCATTGAGCAGGAGCTGGGCGCTGAAGTGCAGACCATCGAAATGGGGCAGGACCCTTCCAAGTACGAGCCGTATATCCGCGATGTGGCCGAGCAGGACTGGGACTATATCATTATCGGTTCTTCCCCGGCGGTAGACGCGGCCAATATGCTTATTCCAGAATACCCGGAAAAGAAGTTTATCATGTTCGATACGGAAGTGGACTGGAGCTCCGGCGATTTTTCAAATCTGTATTGTGTGCAGTATAAGCAGAATGAGGCCAGTTTCCTGGCGGGTGCTGCAGCGGCTGTGCTCACCACCAAAGGCGAGCGCGCCAACCCTGAAAAAATCATTGGCTGTGTGGGTGGCGGCGACAACCCGATCATCAACGATTTTATGATAGGTTACATCGAAGGCGCACAGTATATTGAGCCGGATATTAAAGTGGCTGTTTCCTATGCGGGCACTTTCGTGGATTCCACCAAGGGCAAAGAGCTTGGTCTTGCACAGATGAACCAGCAGGGGGTAGATGTGTGCTTCCAGATAGCATCCCAGACAGGTATCGGTGTGCTGGATGCCGCCAAGGATACGGGCGCCTATGCCATTGGTGTGGACGGCGACCAGGCCGCGGCCTTCCAGGATTCTGACCCGGAGATGGCTTCTGTTATTACCACAAGTGTGATGAAGAGAGTGGACCAATCCCTGCTGCGTGCTGTGCAGATGGCCGAAGAGGGCACGTTGCCCTGGGGCACCACCGAGATCATTGGCTTGAAGGAGCAGGGCGTTGGCATCGTGTATGACGGCAACCTGACAGCAGACCTTGCGGAAGAAGATTTGGCTATGATTCAGGAACTGGAACAGAAGATAATCGACGGTGAGATTACTGTCAGTTCTGCGCTTGGCATGGATTCCGCCGAGTTCGAGCAGGTGCGCAATGCGGTGAAGCCGTAACGTCATTTTTTAAACCATTTTCAAAGCATAAAAGCGCAGACGCGGCCGGCCTTTTGCGGCCGGCCGCGTTCCTGCAAGGGGCCGTACACGATGGCGCGGCGGAAAACAGGGAAAATGAAGAGGTGAGACGATGAGCAGCGTGAACGGACAAGCCAAAGCCGGCGCGCCAGCGCAGGATATTCTGCGTATGGAACACATTACCAAGATATACGGCAACGGCTTTATTGCAAACAATGGCATCGATTTTTCGGTGCGCAAAGGCGAGATACATGCCCTGGCGGGCGAAAATGGGGCGGGCAAATCGACCCTAATGAAAGTGCTGTTCGGCGAAGAGACACCGGAGGAAGGGCGCATCCTTTATAAAGGAGAAGAAGTACATATCACAAGCCCTCTCACGGCCATTAAAATGGGTATCGGCATGGTGCATCAGCATTTTATGCTCGTGCCGTCCATGACAGTAGCCGAAAATATGGTGCTGGGCATGGAACCGCGGAAGATGTGCCTGATGAGTATGGAAAAGGCTGTACAGCTCACTCGTGAGGTGGCGGAAAAATATGCCCTGCCCATTGATCCGCATGCCCGCGTGCAGGACCTTCCTGTAGGCTTAAAACAGCGGGTGGAGATCTTGAAGGCATTGCTGCGTGGGGCAGACGTGCTTATTTTGGACGAGCCTACCGCCGTGCTCACGCCGCAGGAGACGGTGGAGATTTTTGTGGAACTCAAGAGACTGCGCGAGATGGGGCACACTGTCATTTTCATCTCGCATAAGCTGAACGAGATCAAAGAGATATGCGATAGAATCACCGTTATCCGAGATGGGCGCACCGTGGCCGTGTGCAATGTGGCGGACGTGACCGAGCAGGATATCAGCCGCATGATGGTGGGGCGCGATGTTATGCTGGATACAAATAAGCGGCCCGCCAAACCGGGCGAAGCTGTACTGTGTGTGAAGGATGTGAGCTGGGACGATGCGGCTGGCCGCAGCATTCTGAAGCATATCAGCTTTTCCGTGCGCAAAGGCGAAATCCTGGGTGTGGCAGGCATTGAGGGCAACGGACAGAACGAGTTGTCCGAACTGATTACCGGCATGAAAAAGCTGCTCGCAGGCGGCATCTCCATTGCCGGGCAGGATATTGCGGGCAGATCTATCCGGCAGATACGCGAGCTGGGTGTCTCGCATATTTCTCAGGACAGAATGACTTACGGTGTTGTTGGTACGGCCGGCGTGGCAGAGAATATCATTGCAGACCGCTACTATAAGCCGGAATTTAACCGGGGCCCACTGCTTGACAACAAGAAGATAGATGCCGTGACGGATGCTTTGATAAAAGAATACGGTGTAAAATGCGACGACCGTACTCAGCCGGTGAGCATGCTTTCGGGTGGAAATATGCAGAAAGTAGTGGTGGCGCGCGAGTTTTCCTCGGCCCCGAAACTTGTAGTGGCAAACCAGCCCACCCGCGGCATCGACGTGGGCGCTGCAGAATTGGTGCGCAACAAGTTAGTGGAACTGCGCGATGCAGGTGCCGCCGTGATGCTTATTAGCGCAGACCTCACGGAAGTAATGGAGCTGAGTGACGATATCATTGTATTGTGCGGCGGCGAAGTAGTGGCCTGGTTCGACAGCGCCCATAAACCTGATGCTGTAGAGCTGGGCGAATATATGCTGGGCATGAAAAAGATGCAGCCGCAGCAGATAAGGGGGGCTATGCATGAAGAGCAAGACCATTGAAAAGCGCTTTGAAATGATCCGCACGGCAGTGGCCATCGCTATCGCGCTGGGTATTGCGCTGGTGGTCATCGTGCTTGTCAGCGAAGACCCAGCCAACGCACTGTACAATTTCCTCATTGGCCCGCTCACAAGCTTCCGGCGTTTTGCAAACGTAATTGAGCTGGCCATCCCTATCACCTTTTGTGGGCTGGCAGTGGGCATTATGTTTTCGGCAGACCAAACGAACATGGCCGCCGAAGGCGGGTTCTACATGTCCTGTGCAACTACATCGCTGGCGGCTATTCTGCTGGATTTGCCGCCTGTCATCCATCCGATCGTATGTATTTTGGTAGGCACGATTACCGGTACGGCTGTGGTGATGATACCCGCAGTGCTGAAAGTGAAATGGGGTGCAAACGAGCTTGTTTCCTCGCTGATGCTGAACTACATCTGCCTGTACATGGCAACTTACCTTATCCGCACCAAGGTGATGGATACCTCGCTGGGTGTGACCGCATCGGTAACGTTCCAGCCCACAGCATCGCTGCCGGGTATTGTGCCGGGCACGCGGCTGCACCTGGGGCTTGTGTTCGTGGTGCTGGCCTGCGTGCTGTGCTGGCTGATGATGTACCGTACAAAGCTGGGCTATGAGATACGTACCATCGGCCAGAACAGGCACTTTGCCAAATATGCGGGTATCGGTGTGGGCGGTACCCTGCTGGCAGCGCAGGCCATTGGCGGTGTGCTGGCCGGTTTCGGCGGCGCTGTGGAAATGACGGGCATGTATACGCGCTTTCAATATCAGGGCCTTACGCAGTATGGTTTTGATGGCATGATGGTGGCTATCATTGCACGTTACAATCCGGCTTTGGTGCCATTGGCAGCGGTGTTTCTGGCCTATGTGCGCACAGGTGCAGACATCATGAACCGCACCAGCGACGTACCGTATGAAATCATCTCTGTTATCCAGTCTATTATTATCATGCTGGTGGTGGCAAAGATGTTCCTGAACAAGTTCAAACACAGTATGATTGTGAAAAATTCCAAAACAGAACTTGCAAAAAAGGAGGCGGTGCACAGTGGAACAGATTCTTGACATCATTATTTCCACCGATTTCTTCTATTCCATCTTGCGCATCTCCACCCCTATCATATATGCGGCATTGGGCGCACTCATCACTTCGCGTGCCGGCGTAGTGAATATCGGCCTTGAGGGCATGATGCTGTGTGCGGCTCTTACAGGCGTTATCATCAGTGCCTTTACACAAAGTGCATTGCTGGGGCTTGCCGGTGCAGTGCTCGTCAGCGTGGCGGTTTCGCTGATGATGTCGTATGTCACGCTGGTGCTCAAATCGCATATCACTCTTACGGGTATTGCCATCAATACGTTTGGCTCTGGCGCCACTGTGTTTGTGCTGTACCTTGTGTGCAACGACAAAGGTATATCATCCTCGTTGGCAAGCAAGACCATCCCGCAGGTGAATATTCCTCTGTTGGAGCATGTGCCTGTGTTAGGCGAGGTGCTTTCGGGCCATAACATTCTCACTTACCTGTCGTTGGTGGCAGTGGCCCTTACTTGGGTGCTGCTGAACAAAACTGTGCTGGGCCTGCGTATCCGTGCTGTGGGGGAAAGCGAACGTGCGGCTATGTCTGTGGGGGCGAAACCCGTGCGCTATCAGTTTATCGCCATGACCATCAGCGGCGTGCTGGCCGGTTTCGGCGGTGCATACATGTCCATGGGCTATGTGTCGTGGTTCGCACGCGATATGATTGCCGGGCGGGGCTTCATTGCACTGGCAGCCCAGCAACTTGGGCAGGGCACCACCATGGGCACCTTTGGCTCTGCTCTTATTTTCGGCATGGCGGATTCACTTGCCAACAACCTGCAGGCGCTGCAGATGCCGCCGGAATTTGTGCAATCCATTCCGTATGCAGTCACAATTCTGGGCCTTGTGGTGTTCAGTGTGCTGCAGCGGCGTAAAGAACTGAAACGTATGAAACAGGCCGTTTCCAAAGAGGGCTGAGGGTTCAGCCGTTATCGTACAGAAAAGGAGAATTTATATGGAACAAGTGAAAAAAGCATGGGAGTATGCCCGCGAAATTGTAGAACATGAAAAACCCTTCCCTGAAAGAGCTGCACGTGTGGTGTGGGACGATGTGCTGCGAGACGGCCAGCGCGACCTTTGGCAGATGAATTATCTGTGGGGCGGTAATGTCACGGAAAGCCTAATGCCGCTGTTCTTCATTGCACAGTATTTGCAGGAATATGCGAACCTTGGCTATGATGTGAGCGAGGCCGAAGCAATGATGCCTGCTATCCAGCGCGCATACGATGAACACGATGACGCGGCGCTGCTGATGCTGACAGCAAAACTGCTGAACGTGCTGGGCCGCGCGCCCAAAGTTACCGGCCACCCCTATTGGAGCTACTGCTATTACAGCGGTTTTGAAGACCATGCTGCCGAGGTGCATTTCCCCGCACCTGTGCCTCTTGCATTCAGCGAAGCGCAGCGCCTCGAGCGTGTGCATGCGGGCTGGCTGGCCCAAATCGCGGGTGCAGCGGTAGGCACCATTATCGAAGGCTACTGCACCGATCAGCTGCGCAGCGCCTTTGGCGAGATACGCGGGTATCTGCGCCAGCCTACTACCTATAATGACGATGTGCTGTTCGAATTGGCATTTCTGAACGCATACCGCGCCAAGGGCCGTGCCGTAACTTCTGAGGACATCGGCATGGAATGGGTGGGGCGTATCGAGTACACTTGGAGCGGGGAAGAGGCCGCGTTCAAAAATATGAAACGGGGTATTTTCCCGCCGTGCTCTGCTACGGTGAACAATCCCTGGCGAGAGTGGATAGGCGCGCAGATGCGCGGCGCCATTTGCGGCATGGTGGCTCCCGGTGACCCCGAGCTGGCCGCCCGCTTGGCATGGACAGATGGTGCGGTTTCTCACGTGAACAATGGGGTGCTGGGCGAAGTATTCAATGCTATGCTGGTGGCGCTGGCTTATACAGAACACTCGGTGCGCACAGTGCTGGAAAAGGCGATTGCCCTGCTGCCCGCGCGCAGTGAATACTACAGTGTGGTGCGCTTTGCATGGGAGGCATGTGAAAAGCACAGCGCATGGGAGCCGGCCTGGCGCGAGTGCGAAAAAAAGTACGAGCGCTATAACTGGATACATACCTATCCCAATGCAGCGGCCGAGGTTGTCTCTTTGTATTTCGGCGGTGACAGCTTCGATGAGTGCATGCATATTTGTGCCATGTGCGGGCAGGATGTGGACTGCAACGCAGGCCAAATTGGCACGATTTACGGTGTAATGCAGGGCTATGCCGGCATTCGGGAACAATGGACGGCGCCGTTTGAAGACAAATTTGACAGTTTGTTCCGCGGCTATGAACACACTACTATCACCCGTCTGGCGCAGGATACGCTGGATGCATGGAAATATCTGTGATAAAGCACCTATCCCGACATACAGAGGCTTGCCGGGGCAGGCCGTGCTTTTTCGCAAAGCTCCTTTTGAAAAGGGGGGCCGCAGGTGCGGCCCCCTTTTCAGCGCTTTGCCCAAAGAAGTCGAAAGAACACCCAAACTGCCGCCTTGTGCCTTTCCAAGCACAGGCAAATGTGCTATAATATTTTAGCTTGTGCTGGGGCGGGCCTCGGCGCAAAGAACAAAAAAGGCAGGGCTTTCATGGAACAGGAACTTTCCGCGCGCTTTCTGGCGCTGCGAAAACAATATATTGAGGGGCAGTTCGGCAAGCTGAACCCCGTGCAGCGAGAGGCGGTGTTTTACACCGAGGGGCCGCTGCTCATTCTGGCGGGCGCGGGCAGCGGCAAAACCACCGTGCTTGTAAACCGCATTGCCAACCTGGTGCGCTTCGGCGGCGCGTATAACTCTGCGCTTGTGCCTGCGGGGCTTACAGGCGCGCATGTGGCCGAGCTGGAGCGGCTTGTGCAGGCGGGCGGCACCCCCAGCGAGGCGCTGGCACCCATGCTGGCGCAGCAGCCCGTCTGGCCGTACCGCATCCTTGCCATCACCTTTACCAACAAGGCGGCGGGGGAACTGAAAACCCGCCTTGCCTCCATGCTGGGGCAGGCCGGGCAGGATGTGAACGCCTCCACCTTCCATTCGGCCTGCGTGCGCATCCTGCGCCGCGAGTGCGAGCATCTGGGCATTCCCAAAAGCTTTACCATTTACGACACCGACGACGCCCAGCGCGCCATGAAGGAGGTGTACCGCGCGCTGGAGGTGGACGACAAGTTTCTGCCCGTGAAAACGGCGCTGAACGCCATCGGCCGCCTGAAGGACCGCATGGTGAGCCCCTCTATGGCCGCGCAAAGCGCGGCCTCCACGCGCGACAGCCTGGTGGCAAAGGTGTATTCAGCCTATGAGGCGCGGCTGCAAAGCGCCGGCGCGCTGGATTTTGACGGCCTTATTTACCAGACGGTGAAGCTGCTGAGCGAGCATGCGGACGTGCGGGAGGACTACCAGCGCCGCTTCCGCTATGTGCTGGTGGACGAATATCAGGACACCAGCGTGGCCCAGTTCGAGCTGGTGCGCCTTCTGACAGGCCCCGGGCAGAACGTGTGCGTGGTGGGCGACGACGACCAGAGCATCTACCGCTTCCGCGGCGCCACCATTGAGAATATCCTGAATTTTGAAGAGCATTTCAAGGGCGCCAAGGTCATTCGGCTGGAGCAAAACTACCGCTCTACCTCCAATATTCTGAACGCGGCGAACTGCGTCATCCGCAATAATGCCGCGCGCAAGGGCAAAACGCTGTGGACAGACAACGGCGACGGCGCAAAAATAGCCTGTTATGAGGCCGATTCCGAGCTGGACGAGGCCGCGCATGTGGCCGAGGTGATAGGCCGCAATGTGAAAAACGGCGCCCGGCTGCGCGACCACGCCATTTTGTACCGCATGAACGCGCAGTCCGGCCCGGTGGAGACGTATTTTGCCCGCGCGGGCATCCCGTATAAAATTGTGGGCGGCCACCGCTTTTACGACCGCAAGGAGATAAAGGACATCCTTGCCTATATGAGCATTGTGGCAAACAAAAACGACGATCTGCGCCTGCGGCGCATCATCAACGAGCCCGCGCGAAAAATAGGCGCCGCCACAGTGCAGGCCGTGGCGGACATGGCCGCCGCCGACGGCGTGGCCATGCTGGACGTGCTGATGGATATGGAGCAGTACCCCTCGCTGGCGCGCGCGTCTTCGGCACTGGGCGGCTTTGTGCGCATTTACAACGCCCTGTGCCAGGCGCACGACACGCTGCCGCTGGATGCGTTTGTGAACGAGCTTGTCGCCCTCACCGGCTATAAAGCCATGCTGGAGAATGCCGGGGAGGAGGGGCAGACGCGCCTTGAGAACATCGGCCAGCTGGTGTCCAGCGTAAAGACGTATGCCGACCAGCGCGGCCCTGAGGCCAGCCTGGAGGGCTTTCTGGAAGAGGTGGCCCTGATCAGCGATCTGGACAGCTACGATGAGGACGCCGACGTGGTGGTGATGATGACGCTGCACTCGGCCAAGGGCCTTGAGTTCCCGTATGTGTTCGTTCTGGGGCTGGAGGAGGGCATCTTCCCCAGCGAGATGAGCCGCTTTTCTCAGGAGGACCTGGAGGAAGAACGCCGCCTGTGCTATGTGGGCATCACGCGCGCAAAAAAAGAGCTGTATCTTTCGTGCGCGGCCTCGCGCATGATGTTCGGCCAGACAAAGCGCAACAAGCCCTCGCGCTTTTTGATGGAAATAGGCCCCGAACTGCTGGAATATGAGCAGAACCCCATGGCCGCCGCGCGCGCCGCCATGCGCGCCGTGCAGCCCACGGGTTATGCCGGGGGCGGCTATGGCGCCGGCCCTGTGCGCGGAAATTACCTGAACCGCGAGTACAACGCGGGCGCGCGCGCCCCGCGCCCTGCGGGCCGCGGCGGCGTGCAGCGCCATGTGGGCGGCGGCTCCACCCTGGGCGGGCAGGCCGCGCCTCCCCGCAGCGCGGCGGGCGGCTTTGGCGCGGCCAGCGGCATCCAGGCGGGCAGCGCCGCGCGCCCGGCGGCGCAGGCCGGCGCCGTGTACAAGCCCGGCGACATAGTAGAGCACAAGGTGTTCGGCCGAGGGCAGGTGCTGAAGACCACACCTGTGGCGGGCGACACCATTGTGGAAATACGCTTTGAGAAGGCGGGCGTGAAAAAAACAATGGCAAATTACGCGCCGCTGAAAAAGGTGCAGGGCTGAGCGCCGCTGCCAAAAAGGAGGGACCGCTATGCTGAAAGTGAAACTGATTGCCCACACGCCCCAGCCGGAAAAGGTGGTGGCCGCGGCGGCAAAGCTGTGTTATTCCAGCGCGGGCGTAGACGACCTGCTGGACGGCCTGACGCCGGAAAGCAGCCGCGCTTTTGTGGAAAGGCTGGCCAGCCTTGGGCACGAGAGCCCCACCGAGCACGCCGTGTTCACCTTCGCCATTGAGGGTGTTTCGCGCTCGCTTCTGGCGCAGATTACGCGGCACCGCATCGCCTCTTACAGCGTGCAGAGCCAGCGGTATGTGAACCTGCACCAGTTCCGCTATGTCACCCCGCCGGAGATAGAAGGGGATGAAGATGCGCTGGCGGCCTTCCGCGCGGCCATGGACGCACAGGCGCAGCAGTACCAGCAGCTTGCGCAGGCGCTGGCGGCGCGCCACAAGGCGGCCTTTCTGGCCGAGGGGCGCGACGAAAAAACAGCCGCGCGCATGGCGGAAAAAAAGGCCATAGAGGACGCGCGCTTTGTTCTGCCCAACGCCTGCGACACCAAAATGATTGTCACCATGAACGCGCGCAGCCTGAACAACTTTTTCCGCCATCGCTGCTGCCAGCGCGCCCAATGGGAGATACGCGCCCTTGCAGACGAGATGCTGCGCCAGGCGTGCGCCGTGGCGCCCAGCCTGTTTGCCAAAAGCGGGCCGGGCTGTGTGGCGGGCCCGTGCCCCGAGGGCGCAATGAGCTGTGGTAAAATGGCGCAGATGCGGGAAAAATATGAAAAGCTGAAAGGGGATGCCAGGGCGTGAAGGGCAGGCTCATTGTGCTGGAAGGGCTGGACGGCAGCGGAAAGGCCACGCAGGCGCAGCTTTTGTATGAGGCGCTTTGCGCACAGGGCAGAAAGGCCCGCAAGGTGACCTTTCCGGATTACGAGCACCCCTCCAGCACGCTGGTAAAGCAGTATCTGGCCGGGGAATTCGGCCAAAAGCCGGAGGATGTGAACGCCTACGCCGCCTCGTGCTTCTATTCGGTGGACAGGTTTGCCAGCTATAAAACGCAGTGGGGCGCCTTTTACGAGGCGGGCGGCATCGTGGTGGCAGACCGCTACACCACGTCCAACGCCGTGCACCAGTGCGCCAAGCTGCCCAAAGAGCGCTGGGACGAATACCTTGCCTGGCTTTTCGACTTTGAATACAAAAAAATTGCCATCCCCGCGCCGGATATGGTAATATATTTAGATGTGGCGCCCGAAGTTTCGCAAAGGCTGATGACGGGCCGCTACCACGGGGACGAAGCAAAGAAGGACATTCATGAAAAAGATGTGGATTACCTGCGCCACAGCCGCATGGCGGGGGCCTATTGCGCCGGGGCATACGGCTGGCAGCGCGTGCCCTGCACGCAGGCCGGGGCCATGCGCACAAGGCAGGCCATCCACGCGGACGTCCTGCGCCTGGCGCAGGCGGCCCTGACGGAGGTGTAGTATGCAGCAGGAAAATACCGGCGCACAGCGCTCGAAGGAAGAGGAATACCTGTTCCAGCTTGCAAAGCTGGAAATGCGCATCCGCGCCATGTCTGCACAGGAGAGGGAGAAGTATGCCGGCAAAATAGCCGAGGTGGAAAAGCACCTTGCGCGCCTCACGCCAGCCCAGCGGCAGGCTCTTGCGGGCCAGCTTGCCCAAATGGAGGGCGGCCAGCCTGCGCCCGTGCAGCAGCCCCAGGCGCCTGAGGCCCGCCCTGCGCAGCCCCAGCCTGCGGCGCAGCAGGCCGCCGGACCGCAGGATGAAGAATACGACGAAGACGGGGAAGAGGAAGCGGACATGCCTGCAAAAGGGAAAAAGGCCAAAAGGAAAAAGCGCAAGGGCCCCGGCTGCCTCATTGCCGTAATTGCCGTGTTCCTTGTGCTGGTGGCGGCGGCCAGCTTTGCCGTGAGCTGGTATTTCAACGAGATAAACGGCAACCGCGGAAAAAACAGCTACGCCGCCACCGTCACCATCGAGCAGGGCTCCGGCCCGCTCACCATCGGCAGGGTGCTGCAGCAGCAGGGGGTCATCCGTTCGGCGCAGATCTTCCGCCTGTATGTGAAGCAGGAGGGCGTGGCCGACACCCTGCAATACGGCACGTTCGAGCTCTCCAGCGCCATGAGCTATGACGAGATTATCGAGGCGCTGCAGCAGACGCAGGACGACCGCGAGACGGTGCGCGTCACCTTCCCCGAGGGCATTACGGCCACGCAGTTTGCCGCGCGCATGGAAGAGGCAGGGCTCTGCACGGCGGATGAATTTCTGGACGTGGCCAACAATGCCGATTTCAGCCAGTTCGAGTTCTGGGCGCACCGCGATGAAGACCCCGCCCAGTTCATGAAGAGCGAGGGCTATCTGTTTCCCGACACCTACGATTTCTTCGTGGGCGACGATGTGTATAATATGGTGGCCCGCATTTATCAGGAGTTCAACACAAAATATCTGGAGAACGACCTGCAGGGCAAGGCCGAGGCCATGGGCTTTACCCTGACGCAGTATATCACCCTCGCCTCGCTGGTGCAGGAGGAGGCGGGCGGCGCCGAGCATCAGGCCGACGTGGCGGCCGTCTTTATGAACCGCATGGCTGAGGGCTCGCCCGTGCCGCGCCTGGAGAGCAACACCTCCAGCTATATCAAGAACGACAACGATAACAATTATCTGAACAACACCGTCTCAAAGGTGCTGGGCGGGTGGGAGAATATCCCACAGGAGGTCATTGACGGGTACGACACCTATTCCCGTGAGGGCCTTCCCGTGGGCCCCATCTCAAACCCAGGGCTGGACGCGCTTTTGAACACCACAAAATATGCCGAAAGCCAGTATTCCGGCAGCGGCTATTACTTCTTTGTCACAGATATCAACGGAAATTACTATTTCAACCAGACGGCCGAGGCCCATGAGGCGCAGGTGGCAGACCTGAAGGCCAACGGGCTGTTCCCGGGCTGAAAAATGTGAAGCGGAAAGCCGCGCCGCCCCTGCCAGAGCATGGCGAAGGGCGGCGCGGCCATTTTAGCGAAACGATAACGCCCGGCTGTGCCGGGAAGAGTAAAAAGGCTTTTGCCGTCAGTTCCGGGCGAAGCGGGATGGGATATTCAATACCAAAAAGATGCAGCACGCAATGGGAAGAACCCCATTTGCGGGAGGCGGGGCAAGTGATGCAGGAGACAGAGCATTCAGCGCCTCTTGAGGGGCTTGCCGGCAGTATGCCCTTCTGGGGCTGACTTGGAAAGGGGAGATAAGCTTGCCGCAGGTAGAACTGCTTTGCCCGGCGGGCGATTTGGAGCGGCTGAAATTTGCCGTGCTGTACGGGGCGGACGCCGTGTATGCCGCGGGCGAGAGCTTCGGCATGCGCAGCGCGCCTAAAAACTTTACGCCGCAGGCGCTGGCCGAGGGCGCCGCCTTCGCGCACGCGCGGGGCAAAAAGCTGTATGTCACGCTGAACACCGTGCCCACAAATGAAGAACTTTCCGCCCTGCCCGCCTTTCTGCAGCAGGCGCAGGCGGCCGGGGCGGACGCCTTTATTGTGGCGGATTGGGGCGTGCTGCGCTGTGTAAGGCAGTGCACGCCTCAGATGCCGGTGCACATCTCCACGCAGGCGGGTGTGGCCAACTGGGGCGCGGCCTGCTTTGCACACGAGCTGGGCGCAAAGCGGGTGGTGCTGGCGCGCGAGCTTTCTATCAAAGAGATAGAGGCCATCCGCCGCAACACGCCGCCGGAGCTGGAGCTGGAGGTGTTCGTGCACGGGGCGGTGTGCATGTCGTTTTCCGGGCGGTGCCTGTTATCGAACTATTTCACGGCGCGCGATGCAAACCGCGGCGCCTGCACGCAGCCCTGCCGCTGGAAGTGGCAGACGGTGGACGCCCCCAGCGCGCAGGAGCTGGCCGCGCGCGGCGCCAAATTTGCCGCACGCTGCTTCGACGTGGCCGAGGACGAGGGCGGCAGCTATATTCTGAACGCGAACGATTTGTGCGCCGCGCCCCTTCTGGGCGAGCTGGTGCAGGCGGGCGTCACCAGCCTGAAGATAGAGGGCCGCGCAAAAACCTTTTATTATGCGGCCAGCACCGCCGCGGCATACCGCCGGGCGCTGGACGTATGCCTGCGCGCCCCGCAGGAGTACGCCTGCCCGCCCGAGGTGCTGTGCGAGCTGGAAAAGACGTCGCACCGCACCTATTCCACCGGCTTTTTGCAGGGCGGCCCCGCCGCGCAGGACGTGGTGTTCGGCGGATATGAAAAGGCGTATGAGGTGGCCGCGGTGGTGCAGGGCTGGCAGAGCGGCGTGCTCACCTGCCAGCAGCGCGGCAAATTCTGCGCGGGGCATCCGCTGGAGGCCCTTACCCCGCAGGGCGGTGTGCTGTGCTTCACGCCCGCCTGGCTGGAGGACGGCGAGGGCGCGCGCATCGAGGCCGCGCCGCACCCCAAAATGACCGTGCGCGTACCGTGCGAAACGCCCCTGCCGGAGTACACCATCCTGCGAAGACGGGCTGGCGGGGACGGCTGAGTGGGGTTAATGCAGAGAAAACGGCCCCTCTGCAAAGTCAGGCCCCCGGCAAAGCCGGGGGCTTGCGTAAGCCTTGGAAGGGCATCGTACCGGCAAGCCTCTCAAGAGGCGCTGAAAAAAACCGCCGCTTGCATCACTTGCCCTACGGCCCGTAAACGGGCGCCGTTTATCCAAGATTATCTTTCTGGCAATCGTAAAGTTGTTCATCTCTTCCCGCTTCGCCCGGTGCTGGAAGCGAAAGCTTTTTACTCTCCCCAGCTCTGCTGGGAGTTGTCATTTCGCGAAAGCATACAAAACAGCGGGCAGCCTTAAAAGAGGCTGCCCGCTTTCATCTTTTCTGGATTATCCGGCTTCCGGGTGCAGCGCCGGGCACGTCACGGCATGGCCTGCTTGCGGCACACAAGCACGGCGTGATTGCTCATTCCCGTGCAGGAGCCATAGCTTGCCATTTGGTCGAGCAATGGCTTTAAAAGCTCAAATTTTTCATCGTCTGCCGTGTGCACGATGCCCATGGTCATAAAAAAATCCGTGCCAAGATTTTTTAGCTTTGAAAAGCCGTATTCTCCGGCAACGGCCTCTATCTCCTCCGGCATGGTGAAAAAGAAAAGCTCCGGGGCCACATCATCCACACTTTTTCCCAGAACAAGTTCGTTGGCCCTTTGGCTCGGATACCTCTGCCGCAGGCTTTCGTGCATGCATGCCCCGGCATAGACGCCCACTTTATTTATGTAGGCAAAGGCCGCAATGCCGCCTTGCCTGCAAATGCGCCTGCATTCTGAAAATACAAGCCTTTGCTCGTCCGGCGGCAGGTGGTACAGCGGCCCCAGGCACAAAACAACGTCAAAACTGCTGTCTGGCACATCGTTCAGACAGGTGGCGTCGCCCACCTGCCCGCGGGCGTTTTTTAGCCGGTGCTTTTTTGCGTTTTTTCAAAAAGCGCAATGTTCTCCGGGGTGATATCGACGCCGAGATACTCTTGGCATGTGCCGGCAAACTGTATGGCGTAATACCCTGTGCCGCAGCCAAGCTCGATGACAGCAGAGCCGGGCCGGATATATTCGGCAATATGCTTTTGGGTGTAATAGAATTCCAGAAAAGCATACCGGGAGGTAAATGCGCGCGCCGCCTCCTGTCCGTCCCGGTATTTTTCCCTCACTGCGGCTTCATTGCGCGCCATAGCGTTCTGCTCCTTTTGCTTTTTATGGGCAGGCCGGTGCGCCGGGGCGCATTTTTACTGCGGGCCCGTGCCCTTTTTGGTGTAGCCCAGGGCCATGTCCACTTCGTTCTTCAAATGCTTGCCCGCCAGAAAGAGGCGCAGGTTCTGCGTGAACAGGCCGGTGATATAGTCTGTCACCTCGGGGCGGTGGCCGAAGCCAAGCCCCGCAATGTGCGGCGTGATAAAGGCATTGGGGCACTGGCGCAGCGGGTGGCCGGCCGGCAGGGGCTCGGGCTCGGTCACATCCAGCGCCGCGGCGCCGGGCCGCCCGGCCTGCAGGGCGGCGGCAAGGGCGTCCGTATCCACGGCGCTGCCGCGTCCCACGTTCACAAACACCGAGGCGCGCTTCATCAGGGCAAACTGTTCGGCGCCCATCACATGCTGCGTCTCGCGCGTGGCGGGCAGGGCGCACAGCACGGCGTCGGCCTGCGGCAGCAGCGCGGGCAGCTCGCGCAGGGTGTAGGTCTCGTCAAAGGGCTCGCCCAGCGGCGCCCTGGTGCGGCGCACGGCGATGTTGCGGCAGCCGAAGGGCCGTGTCAGCCTGGCGAACGCTGTGCCGATGTCGCCGGCGCCTATCACCAGCACGGTGTCGCCGTGCAGGTTCAGCGGCATGCCAAGGTTTTCAAAACCGCCTGTGCGCTGCATGTCGCGGTACTGCGGAAAATTGTTGTAAAGCCCCAGCACGGCGGCCAGCGCATGCTCTGCAATGCGCCGGCCGAACGCGCCCGTGACATTGGTGAGCGTCACGCCTGCAGGAAGGGCGGCGCCTCTGCGCATGCAGTAATAGTCCACCCCGGCGGCGGGAAACTGTATCCATTTCAGCCGCCTGCACAGCGCCAGCTTTTTGGCCGGCACAATGCCAAATATCACGTCGGCCCAGGCCAGGCTTTGGGCATCGAAGGCCTCGTCGTACCGGAATTCACAGCCGGGCACGGCCTCCCACAGGGCCTTGTCCTCCTCACGGGCCGGCACGCCGATTAATACATGTGTCATAGGGCTGTTTCCTCCTTGTTTGTCTCGCTCCAGAATGCCTGCACAAGCTCCTGCGCCTGCTTTGGGGCGGAAACATAGCGCATATGGCTCCAGTGCGGCGGCATCAGGCAGCGGTATTCTGCGCGCGTATAGCGCGAATCTATCAGCAGCACAAGGCCGCGGTCTTCTTTTGTGCGTATCACGCGCCCCGCGGCCTGCAGCACCTTGTTCATGCCGGGAAACTGGTAGGCATAGGCAAAGCCGCTGCCGCGCGCGGCCTCGTAGTAGTCGCGCAGGGCGTCCTGCTCCGGGCCTATCTGCGGCAGGCCCACGCCCACCACCACGCAGCCAATCAGCGCCGCGCCCGCAAGGTCTATGCCCTCGCTGAACACGCCGCCCAGCACGCAGAAGCCCACCAGCATACCGCTGCCGCGCGGCGAGAACCGCGCAAGATACGCCTCGCGCGCTGCCTCGTCCATGCCGCTTTCCTGCACGGCAAGGGGGATATCCGGGCACAGGGCGCGGAACTCCTCCACCGCCGCCTTCAGGTAGGCGTAGGACGGCAGGAACACAAGATAATTGCCCTCTTTTGCACGCACGGCGGCCTCGATATAGCGGCATACCTCCGGCAGGGTGCGCTGCCTGTCTGCATACCTGGTGCTCACGCCCCCGGCGCACAGAAGGCACAGATTTTCCTGCGGGAAGGGGCTTTGCAGAAAAATGCGTTTGGCGTCCTCGCCGCCGCCCAGCGTCTCGATGAAATAGTCCACCGGCGCAAGCGTTGCGCTGAACAGCACGGCGGCCTGCCCCTGCGCCAGGCTTGCGCTCAGGAAGGGTGAGGCGTCCAGACACAGCAGGCGCACCGCCACGTCGGCCCCGCGCACGCTGATAAGCGTGGTGAAGTGCCCGTCGTACATTTCCCAGATGCGCAGGTAAAAGTGTACGTCGAAATAAAGCTGCAGCACCTCGTCGTGCACGGCGCCCTCCCGGTGCCCGTCCAGATAATCCTGCGCGGCCGTCTCAAAGCGGCTCAAAAGCCGGGCAAGCTGCTTGTCGCCCTCCGGCACAAGGGCCTTGCGCGCCCCGGCGTGCGCCTTGCGCAGCTCCAGCAGGGCGGCGTTTATGTCTGTCAGGGCCTTGGCCAGCTTTTTATGGCTTTTGCCCACAGCCTTTTTTGCCGAGAGAAAGGCGCTTTTGGCGATAGAGGCGGAATACATGTCCCGCGCGCGGTCGGCCAGGTTGTGCGCCTCGTCTATCAGAAAAATGTGCCCGCTCTTTGTGCCGTCGAAAAAGCGCTTCAGGCTCACCACTGGGTCGAACAGGTAGTTGTAATCGCAGATGATGCAGTCGCAGAAGAGCGAGAGGTCCAGCGTAAACTCGAACGGGCACAGGGCCTCGGCCTCGCAGAAGGCCGCGATGGCTTCGCGCGTGAAGTGGCTGTGCGCGTTCAAAAAGCGGTACAGGGCGTCGTTCACCCTGTCGTAATAGCCCTTTGCGCGCGGGCAGTGCTGCGGGGTGCACTGGCGCTCCTCCAGCGGGCAGGCCTTATCCTTGGCCGTCAGCGTCACGCATTTGAAGCACAGCCCCGGCTGGCTTTCGCGCAGCAGGGCCACGGCGCCCTCGGCCGCCGTGCGCGTCACGGTTTTGGCCGTGAGATAGAAAATGCGCTCTGCCTTGCCCTCGCCCAGCGCCTTTGCGGCGGGGAACAGGGTGGAGATGGTCTTGCCCACGCCTGTGGGCGCGCAGGCAAACAGCCGCCCGCCGCCCTCGATGGTCTTGTATACGGCGCCCGCCAGACGGTATTGCCCCGCGCGGTATTCCGCAAAGGGAAAGCGCAGGGCCTTCAGGCTTTCTGTGCGCTTTTCCAGCCATTCGGCAGCCATTTTGGCCCACGGGGTATACAGGTGCAGGGTGTGCGTGAGAAAGTTTTCCAGCTCAAGCGCGCCGAACAGCCTGCGGTGGCGCACAATTTCCTCTGTATCCACCTGATAATAGGTGAGCTGCACCGTCACGCCGTTCAGCTTTTTCTCTTTGCACAGGAAGGCGGCGTAGCACTTTGCCTGCGCCCAGTGCAGGGGGTTGTAGTCCTCTGTCAGGCGCTCGGCAGGCGCGTCTGTGGTTTTTATTTCATCCACAATATACCCGGTGGGCGTCTCCATGATGCCGTCGGCCCGCCCCTCCAGCCGGTATTCAATGCCGTCCACCACGCGCACGGCTTTAAAGGATACCTCCGCCTTATAGTCCTTGCCCGCGGCCTTCTGCAGCCTGCGGTGGATGCGCGCGCCCTCGTTGGCGCGGTCGTACCCGCCGGCCTGGGCGCGGGCGTCTATGTCGCCGCAGCGCAGCACAAATTCCACCAGGGCGCGCACAGAGAGCTTTACCGGCCCCATGAAACACGCCCCCTTCCAAACGCGGATGCCCGCCTGCTTGTATCTAGTTTACCACGTTTTGCCGCGAAAACAAAGGGGGGCATTGCCCCGCCGGGCGGGGCGTGCTACACTGAAGAAAAGGGAGGGCTTGCTGTGACAGAGCTTGTATTTTGCGAAAGCCTCGGCGGCGCGCTGAAAATGGCCAAGGGCATGCGGCCGGGCACCGTGCAGCGAGGCGTGCGCTGTATGCTGTACGAGGACGGCACCCAAACCAGCGAAGAGTACGAAGAGGTGTGGCAGGCGCCCGGCGTGCCGGGCACGGCGGGCGAGGTGGCCTGCCTTGCGCTGGGGCTTTCCATGGGGGATATTTCCGGCCTGCCGGGCCTTGCCGCCCGCGAGGCGTATTTTGCCCGCTGCTGGCAGGAATACGGCTGTGTGCTGGACGCGCGCAGGGAAGCGCGCGAAAGCATGCGCACCGCGCGCCGCGCCATGGACGCCCTGGCCGCGGAGGCCGCGCAGAAGCAGGGGCATGTGCGCATGTGGCTTGGCCCCTCGCCGGATGAGGCGTGCGGCCTTTTGTTTGCGTGCAGCCTGCTGCGGCATGCGCCGTGCTGCGTCAGCGCCGTGGTGCTGGGCGGCCTGCACACAGGGCCGCAGGGCACGCTGGTGCAGCTTTCGTCCGGGGGCGAGGTTTCGCCCGAAGCGCTGGGCGGCTTTTTGAAAGAGGAAAGGCCGCTGGATGCGCCGCTGCTGGGCACGCTTTCCGGCATGTGGGAGGCGCTGAAGCGTGAAAACGCGCCCCTGCGCGCCATTGTGAACGGCAGGCTGATGAGTGTGCCGGAGCATTTTTACGATACATGGCTTTTGCGCGCCATCCCGCGCACGGGCAGCTTCAAGGCGGCCGTGCCCGTGGGGCGTGCGCTGGCCGCTGTGCCCGGCGTGGGCGACGCGGTGTTTATACAGCGCATGCGGGCCATGCTGGCCGCAGGGGCGCTGCGCATGGTGCAGCCCGCCGCCGATGGACATTTTTACGAAGCTGTGCTGGCCCTGCAGGACGGGGAGAGGCTGTGCGCAGGCGGCTGATGCAGCGCGCCGCCGGGCGGCACGGCGGCCAGGGCCTGCGCCGGATGCAGATTTTGCACGAAGCCTGCCGGGCAAACGCACCGCGGCAAAGGCGTGCGGCCCATGGGGTGCGGGCAGGGCGCGCGTTTGATACAAAGCTGTTACAAAGATATGTAAACTGAAGCGTGAAGAAAAGGCCGCCGCGCCTGTGCGGGCGGCCCCGCAAAGGAGGCGGCGCCCATGCACAGAAAACTGTTTTGCCAGCTTGGCCCGGCGGCATATGCCGTTTCTGTGGCAAAGCAGTGTGCGGTGCGCCGCCTTCAGGACGCTGCGGCGCGCACGCCCTTCTGCGGCCTGCAGGCCGGGCTGCTGCCCGCGGTGCTTTACCGGCACAATTCCCTTATCCGGCGCACACTGGGCAACACGCGCCCTGAATTGCAGGAGAACAAGGCCGTAAACCTTGCCCTTGCGGCCACAAAGGTGAACGGCGCGCTGCTGCGCCCGGGGCAGGTGTTTTCCTTCTGGCACATGGTGGGCAGCGTCACGGCAAAAAAGGGCTACCGCGAGGGGCTCACCATCTCCGGCGGAAAGGCGTGCAGCGATATTGGCGGCGGGCTGTGCCAGATGACGAACCTTATTCACTGGATGGTGCTGCATACGCCCCTTACAGTGACGGAGCATCACCATCACGACCAGCTGGATCTGTTTCCAGACTATCACCGTCAGGTGCCCTTCGGCACAGGCACCTCCGTCTTTTATAACTATATCGACTACCGCGTGCGCAACGATACGGATATGGCCTTTCAGCTTGTGGTGTATGTGACGGAAAAATATCTGTGCGGCGAGCTTCGCGCCGAGCGCCCGCTGGATGTAAAATACCACATTGCGGCCCAAAACGAATGTTTTGTGCGCCGGGGCGGCGTGGTATACCGCGAGGGCGAAGTGTGGCGCGCCTGTGTGGACAAGCGCACGGGCAATACGCTTTCGCGCGAGCTTTTGCGCCAAAACCATGCGCGTGTGATGTATGACGAAAGCTTTCTGCCCTGCATCAAAGACGGGCAGGGGGACGGGGCGGTTACCCCGGGAAAGGAGAAAGAATGAACAGGATGAAATTGAGCGCCGCGGCGCTGCTGTTGGCAGCTGCCCTGCTGCCGGGCGCGCTGGCTGCCTGCGGGCAGAGCACGGCGCCGCCCGCGGGCAGCGGTGCTGCGCAAAGCCAAAGCACGCCGCAAAGCGGGGGCGGGGCGCCGGTGCCGCCCTCTCAAAGCGCACCGGCAGATGAGCCTGAGCCCGCGGGTGCGGCGGGGCAGGCCCTTTCTGAAGAGGAGCTGGACAGCTTGTGGCAGGCGCTGGGCCTTGGGCAAAGCGCCTGGTGGTGTGCCGATGACGAAAGCGTCACATGGGGCGGCCTTGGCTGGCCCGCCTTCTGGGTATCGCAGCAGCAGGACGGAGGGCGCAGCGTGAAGTACGGCAGCGCATGGGGCTCCGGCGTGACGGAGCTGGTGCTGGCCGGCGCGGAGCATGACGGCACGGGCGGCTATGTGCTTACATTTTCAGGCTATGTGCGGGATGACGGCGTTACCGGCGCTTTTTCAGGCGGGGCACCCGTGCTGGCGGTGAGCCTGAACGGCGGTGAAACGCTGGAGGCATCTATGGCAGGCGAGGGCTTTGACGGCGTGCCGCATACGCATACGCTCACACAGGCGGAAGCGGTTGGGCGCCTGGAAGGGTACAGCGCTTAAAATGCGGCAGAAATAAAAAATATGGGCCCGGCGCTCCACTCTGGCAACAGAACTCTGTGGTTTTGCGAAGCAGAATGCCAGCTTGCAGCGGGCGGCAGGCAAATCATTCCGTCCAGAGGTGCGAGACGGTTTTGTCCCGCAGAATTTGGATGCAGAAGACACGAACAAGCCCCCATGGCAGGCCGGATATGGCTGCCATGGGGGCTTGCCCGTATGATGAAAAGCAAAGCATTTATTTTTTACCTGGCCCCGGCTTTTACCCGCCGGGCCTTTGCCTTGTTCCTTTTTCTTCTTCACCGGGGGCTCCGGCACGGGCGGCTCATCCCATATGGCGTGGAACGCCCTGTGCGGAAAGGCGGCGTCATCCGCCCCGCCCGCACGCAGCATCTTCTTCGCACCCGGATAGGGCGCCTGCCGGGGCGCGCCCGGCAGCAGGACGCGCGCAGCGGGCACCGGCTTTGCCCAAAGCTGCCCGCCGCACACAGGCGGCCGTTTTGCCGCGGCAATAGCGCAGCGTATAGAAGCTGCACCTTGCCCGTCATGCTGTGCCGGGCCGTGGCCTCCAGCCAGGGCGGCCGCAGGTGATGACGGGTACGCCCTTGCCTGCGGCCATTGAAATATCCAGCTTTCCGCCCTTGTGGCCCTTTACACAGGCCGCGCGGCGCACCGCGCGCCGTCAAACGCGCCCAGCACGGCGCGCACGATGTCGCCCGTGCGGCGGCCCGGCGCGCGCATGCGCACGGGCACATACTCTTTTGTATAGCCGGTAAAAATGCCGTTGGCCACCTCACGCTCCAGCAGCACCTCGGCCTCTGTGCCGGCCATGGCGCTTATCACCTGCGCGCGCACCTCGTCCGCCGCCGCCTGCAGGGTATGGCTGCGCAGGGCCTTGGTGTGCTCGTCTATCTGGCCGGGCATATCGTAGGCGGGCGTGCCCTCGCGGCGCGAATAGCTGAACACGTGCACCTTCAAAAAGCCAACTTTGCGCACAAAGGCCATGCTTTCTTCAAATTCGGCCTGCGTCTCGCCCGGAAAGCCCACGATGACGTCTGTGGTGAACACAGCGCGGGGGAAGGCGGCGCGCAGCTTTTCCGCCACTTCGGCATACTGCCGGGCTGTGTATACGCGGCGCATGCGGCGCAGCGTTTCGGTGCAGCCGCTTTGCAGCGAAAGGTGGAACTGAGGGCACATCTGCGGCACGGCGGCCATGCGGCGGATGCTCTCGCCGTCCATAAGGTCCGGCTCAAGGCTGCCAAGGCGGATGCGCTCGATGCCCGGCACCCCGGCGGCCTTTTCGCACAGCGCGGCCAGCGTGGTGCCGGTGTCCTGCCCGTAGCTGGAGAGGTTGATGCCCGAAAACACCACCTCTTTGTACCCGGCCCCGGCCAGCACAGCCAGCTCCTTCAGAATATTTTCCTCGCTGCGGCTGCGCACATAGCCGCGCGCGCGCGGGATGACGCAGTAGGCGCAGCGGCGGTTGCAGCCGTCCTCTATTTTCATAAACGCGCGCGTGTGGCCTTCAAAACGCTCCAGCGGCAATTCTTCAAAGGCTTCGCCCTTTTCGTGGGGGGCAATGTCCACAATGCGCTCGTGCGTCTGCAAAAACGAAAGCACGTTTTCCAGCACGCGGCGGCGCCCCTTTGCGCCCATCACGATGTCGGCCTCGGCCACGGCGGCCGCCTCCTCCGGGAAGGCCTGCGGGTAACAGCCTGCCAGCACCGTCACGGCGCCGGGGTGCAGGCGCTTTGCGCGCCGCAGCCACTGGCGGCTTTTTTTGTCGCCCCCTGCGGTGACGGTGCAGCTGTTCACAAGGTATACGTCCGCGGCCTCGCCCTCGCGGGCAAGCGAAAAGCCGTTCTGGCAGAACAGCTCGGCCAGGGCGCCCGTCTCGTTCTGGTTCACCTTGCAGCCCAGTGTATAAAAAGAAAGCTTCAACTGTTTCACCTCATTTTTTCGGCGGGACGGCGGGAATGCGCAGGGGAGCCCGGCCCGGCGGAAAAGCGTGCGGCCCCGCTGCGCGCTGCGCAGAGAGCGGAGGCTTCTGCCGCCTTTGCCCGCTTCCCGCTTCGCACGCATGCTTTTACCGGCGCGGCCCAAAGCCTTTTGAAGCCGCCGGTTCTGCCGGTGGAAGGCGTCCGCAAAAGGCTTTGGCTTTTGGCACCGGGCGAGAGGGCTGCAAGCTTTCGCAGGTGCGTTCCCTCTGCACGGGCATTGAAAAGGCCGCTTGCAGCCCGCGCGCCGCCGTTACCCTGTCATTATACAAAAAGAAGGATAAAACGTAAAGTGCCTTCATATCCATGGAAATAGACCAGCACCCGCGCACGGGGGATGCGGCGGCTTTTCG
Organism: Oscillospiraceae bacterium; assembly: GCA_018380115.1. Lineage (GTDB taxonomy): Bacteria > Bacillota > Clostridia > Oscillospirales > Ruminococcaceae > Ruthenibacterium. The sequence continues at coordinate 57,045 of JAGZUF010000015.1, forward strand.
CCGCGGCCCTGGCCCTCCGCCTGCGCGGGGTGCGTACATCGCGGGCGAAGGATGCGCGGCGCACCGCCGGGCAAAAAGGCCCGATAGGGGGATGCTCATGATGAAGAAGAAAATTGCCGCATGCTTTCTGGCGGCACTGATGCTGTGCGCGGCCTGCCCGGCCGCATGGGCAGACGGCCTGCCCGCCAGCCCCGCGCCCGCGCCTGTGACGGACCCTGCCCCGGCGGCGGACCCCGCGCCCGATGCGGGCGGCGCGGCAGACCCGGCCGCGGACGGCGCCCCGGCCGCGGAGCCGTATGCCTTTGACGGCGACGCGCACAAGGTGCTGGCCTCCGGCGTGCAGCCGCCCACGCTTTCGCTGCCGTGCCGCAATGCGCTTTTGATGTGCACCGACACGGGCGATATTCTGTATGAGATGCAGGCGGACGACGAGGTGCCCATCGCCTCTATCACCAAGGTGATGACGCTGCTGCTCACGCTAGAGGCTGTGGAGGCCGGCAAGGTGTCCATGACAGACATCGTGCCCATCTCCGAGCATGCCTACAACATGGGCGGCAGCCAGATATGGCTGGAACCGGGCGAGCAGTTCACGCTGGATGAGCTTATCAAGGCCATCTGCGTGTGCTCGGCCAACGACGCCGCCGTGGCCGTGGCAGAGTTTGTGGGCGGCTCGGAGGAGGCCTTTGCCGAAATGATGAACCAGAAGGCAGCCGAGCTTGGCATGACGCACACTCACTTTGTGAACGCCTGCGGGCTGGACGCCGAAGGGCACTATTCCTCCGCGCGGGATGTGGCCCGCATGAGCGTAGAGCTGCTGCACCACCCAAAGATACTGGAATACTCCCAGATATGGATGGATTCGCTGCGCGGCGGCGAAACACAAATTGTGAACACGAACAAGCTTTTGAAAACCTACCCGGGCACCACCGGGCTGAAAACGGGCACCACCAGCAAGGCGGGTGTGTGCATTGCGGCCACGGCGCAGCGTGACGGCATGAACTTGCTGGCGGTGGTGCTGGGCTCAGATTCCGGCAAGGAGCGCTTTGAAAGTGCGGCCACTTTGCTGGATTACGGCTTTGCCACCTATGAGCTGGCGCAGTTTCCCGCCATAGAGGGCAAGGCTGCCGCGCTTCCGGTGTCCGGCGGCGTGGCGCGCACCGCGCCGCTGAGCTACTCTGTGCCCAAAACGCTGCTGGTGGCAAAGGGCGAGGGCGCGGGCCTCACCGCCACAGTGCAGCTTGCGCCCTCGCTTGCGGCGCCCGTGGCGGCCGGCACGCAGGCGGGCAAGGTGACGCTGAAAAGCGGCGATACTGTGCTGGCGGAATATCCGGTAACCATCGCGCAGGACGTGCCAGAAATGGACTTTTCCTCGGCCCTGCAGCTGATGCTGCAGGCTGTGGGCACCATTTGACGGCATGCGCGGCCGGGGCGGCGTGCGGGCTCTGCGCACACTGTCCCGGCACCCTGTGCGTTAGCGAAACGGCAGCCCCCGGCTTTGCCGGGGGAAGGCTTTGGCCTTCAGTTCCGGGCGAAGCGGGATGGGGTATTCAATACCAAAAAGAGGCAGCCCGCAACGGGAAGAGCCTCGTTTACGGGGGCGGGGCAGGTGATGCAGGAGACAGAGCATTCAGCGCCTCCTGAGAGGCTTGCCGGCAGTATGCGCTGCCAGGGCTTACGCAGGCCCCCGGCTTTGCCGGGGGCCTATCTTTGGGACGGGGCTGCTGCGGCGCCGGCCCTGCGGCAGGGCCAGAAAGCAAAGCCTGCGCATGTGCGTCTGCACCGCCCTCTGTAATTTTACACATACCCAGTTTTGGTTACAAAGAGTATTTACATTTTTGTGCCGGTATGCCATAATAGAACCAAGATGATCGGGCTTTCCCGACAACTTGGAACGGAGGCGGACGCATGAGCGTTACCATGAATGGCAAACATCTTTCGAGGTTTGTCAGTGACAGCGAATTTTCAGCCATTTTCCCGCAGGTGGCCCTGGCGCACGAAACCCTGCATTCCAAAACCGGCCCGGGCAGCGATTTCCTTGGCTGGGTAGACCTGCCGGAAAATTACGATAAAGAAGAATTTGCCCGCATTAAGGCTGCGGCGGAGAAGATACAGAAAAACAGCCAGGTGCTGGTGGTCATCGGCATCGGCGGCAGCTATCTTGGCGCGCGCGCCGTGATAGAGGCCCTGAAGGGCAGCCTTTACAACGAGACGTGCAAGGGCACGCCGCAGATTTTCTTTGTAGGCAACTCCATCAGCCCGGCTTACCTGCAAAGCGTCATTGCTTTATGCGAGGGCAAGGATATTTCGGTGAACATCATCTCCAAATCCGGCACCACCACAGAGCCGGCGCTGGCCTTCCGCGTGTTCCGCGGTATTCTGGAGAAAAAATACGGCAAAGAGGGCGCGAAAGAGCGCATTTTCGCCACCACAGACAAGGCCCGCGGCACGCTGAAGGAGCTGGCCGATAAAGAGGGCTACGAGACGTTTGTGGTGCCCGACGATGTGGGCGGGCGCTACTCTGTGCTGACGGCCGTGGGGCTTTTGCCCATCGCCGTGGCGGGCTGCGACATCGACGCCCTGATGCAGGGCGCGGCCGCCGCCCGCGAGGAGCTGGCCGAGTGCACCGAGGCAAACCAGTGCTACCGCTATGCCGCGGCGCGCAACATCCTGTACCGCAAGGGCAAAACGGTGGAGCTGCTGGCCAGCTACGAGCCGGCGTTCACCATGATGAACGAATGGTACAAGCAGCTGTTCGGCGAAAGCGAGGGCAAAGACCAGAAGGGTATTTTCCCCGCCAGCGTGGTGTTTTCGACAGACCTTCATTCCATGGGGCAGTATGTGCAGGACGGCTCGCGCATCCTGTTCGAGACGGTAGTGGATGTCAAAACCCCTTCGCAGGACCTTTACATAGAGCCCGACGAGGCCAACTTCGACGGCCTGAATTTCCTGGCGGGCCAAAATATGAGCGTGGTGAACCGTAAAGCCATGGAGGGCACCATTTTGGCCCACACCGACGGCGGTGTGCCCAACATCATCCTTGAGGTGGAAAGCCTTTCAGAGAAGGACCTCGGCTATCTTATCTATTTCTTTGAAAAGGCGTGCGCCATCTCCGGCTATATGCTGGGCGTGAACCCCTTCAACCAGCCGGGCGTGGAAAGCTACAAGAAAAACATGTTCGCCCTGCTGGGCAAGCCCGGCTACGAGGCGCAGAAGGCAGAGCTTGAGGCAAAGCTTCGCTGAAGACAAATTTCATTCAAGGCTCCAAACACCGGACGGTGTGTGAAAATACAAGGAGGTCAACCCTATGATTCAATTGATTGTTGGCGGCAAAGGCTCCGGTAAGACGAAGAAAATGATCGACATGATCAACGCTTCCGCGAAAACCACTCCGGGCAACATCGTCTGCATCGAAAAATCCATGAAGCTCACCTATGATATCGACCACTCCGCGCGCCTTATCGACGTGGATGAATACGGCATTGACGGCTATGACATGCTGTACGGCTTTGTTGCCGGCGTGCTGGCGGGCAACTATGATATTGTGGAGGTGTACTTGGACGGCGTGCTGAAGCTTGGCCACCACGATCTGGACGCGTTGGGCGCCCTGCTGCCCAAGCTGGCGGCCCTCACCGGCGACAGCGTGAAAATGGTGATCACCGTTTCCGCCGACATGGAGGCCCTTCCCGAAAGCGTGAAGCAGTTCGCCTGAGGCCGGGCGCAAGGCGCATTTTCTGAACCATACGGCAGGGCAGGGGGCCCGCGGCGCGGGCTTCCTGCCTTTGTGTGTTTTTCTGCGCCTTTACGGGGCGAAAAATGCTTGACAAACCATATTTGAACGCTTATAATAGACAAGCAACCTTAGGGGAGTATGCGTATGCTGCTTGATATCCGGCGCATGTTCAGCAGGTATGACGGGCCTGTGCACTGCGAAGAAACGGTGAGCATGGAGGGGGAAGATTTCCCCGGTTATGCCGTAGAGGGGCCTGTGCACGCGGCGTTTACCGCCGTGCTGTGCGGCGCCGTGCTGGAGCTGGAATGCAGGCTGCAGGCCACTGTGCGCTTTGAATGTGCGCGCTGCCTTGCGCCGTGCACGCGCGAATTCCCCATTTGCGAAACCTTCTCTATCCGCGAGGCCGACCTCGGCAGCGAAGAGGCAGAGCTGCCCTTCACGCCGGAAGGCAGGCTGGATACGAAGGAGCTGCTGTATGCAGAGCTGGTGCTTCATGTGCCCGGCGTTCTGCTGTGCAGCGAAGATTGCGCAGGGCTGTGCCCGGTCTGCGGCTGCCGAAAACCGTGTTCTTGCAAACATGAAACCAGCGGCGGTGCGGTGGATGAAAGGCTTGCTATATTGCAACAACTGCTGTCTGAATGAATCACGCATGAGGAGGTGCTTACAGTGGCAGTACCCAAGAGAAAGGTTTCCAAGGCAAGACGCGATAAACGTCGCTCCTCTGTGTGGAAGCTGACCGCGCCCACGCTGACGAAGTGCACGCAGTGCGGTGAGTATAAACTTCCCCATCAGGTATGCGGCAACTGCGGCTACTACAAGGGCAAGGAAATCGTGAAAACGGAAGCCTAAAAGCTTCCCGGAAACAGCAAGGGAAGGATGTATGTCCTTCCCTTCGTTTTTTATGGCGTGCGCCGCTTAACTGCCCGCATGCACAGCATAGCACGGAAGGGGGCGCTGGCCCGTGGCGGTAAAGGTAACGGGCGTGCAGAAGGGCACGCCTGCGCAGAAGCTGGGCCTTTCAGGCTGCACGCTGCTGTCTATTGACGGCAACGAGATAAACGACATGCTGGACTACGAGTTCTACTCGCAGGGCCCTGTGCTGGAGCTTGCCGTGGTGCGCGGCGCCAGGCTGGAATATGTGCGCGCCGAAAAGGAAGAATACGCCCCGCTTGGCTGTGAGTTTGAAAGCTACCTCATCGACAAAAAGCACTCATGCAAAAACAAATGTATGTTCTGCTTTATCGACCAGATGCCCAAGGGCATGCGCAAGACGCTGTATTTCAAGGACGATGACGAGCGCCTTTCCTTCCTGTTCGGCAACTACATCACGCTTACAAACCTCAACGAGCACGAGGTGCAGCGCATCATCCGCATGCACATTTCGCCCATCAATATCTCCGTGCACACCATGGACCCGCAGCTTCGCGTGAAAATGATGAAAAACAAGCACGCGGGCGAGGTGCTGGCCTATCTGCCGCGTTTTGCCGCGGCGGGCATCGAGATGAACTGCCAGCTTGTGCTGTGCCGCGGCATCAACGACGGCGACGCGCTGCGCTTCACCCTGCGCGAGCTGGGCGGGCTTTACCCGGCGGTGAAAAGCATTGCCGCCGTGCCAAGCGGCCTGACGAAATACCGCGAGGGGCTTTACCCGCTGCAGCCGTACGACAGGCAGACGGCCTGCGAGGTGCTGGATATTCTGGAGGAATTCGGGCAGAGCTGGCACAGGGCGCACGGCGTGCGCCTTATCTACCCCGGCGACGAATGGTTTTTGCTTGCCGGGCGGCCCATCCCGCCTGAGGAGTATTACGACGGCTACCCCCAGCTGGAAAACGGCGTGGGCATGTGGCGCCTTCTGCACGACGACTTCCTCACCGCGCTGCCGGGGCAGAAGCGCACGCTTTTGCCCCGCAGGCTGGATGTGGTGACGGGCGAGCTGGCCTACCCGCTTATCTCGTCGCTGTGCCAGACGCTGGGCAGGCTGCACCGCAACGTGCATGTGCACGTGCACTGCATCAAAAACGATTTCTTCGGCGGCAATGTAGGTGTGGCCGGGCTTGTGACGGCCACGGACATCATCCGCCAGGTGAAGGGAAGGCTGAAAAGCCGCACGCTGGGCATCCCGGAAGTGATGCTGCGCGAGGAAAAAGATAAGTTCCTGGACGATATCACCGTAAAAGAGCTGGAGCGCGCGCTGGGCGTGCGCGTGCGCATCCTCCCGCAGGACGGCGCCGCGCTTGTGAAGGCGCTGTGCAGGTAAAGAAAGGAAATATTATGGCAAAACACATCGTGGCCATTGTGGGCAGGCCCAACGTGGGCAAATCCACGCTGTTCAACAAGCTTACGGGCAAGCGCCTGGCCATTGTGGAGGACACGCCCGGCGTCACGCGCGACAGGCTGTACGGCGCCTGCGAATGGCAGGATAAAAGCTTTCTTCTGGTGGACACCGGCGGCATCGAGCCGGGCACGGACGACGGCCTTCTACGCCATATGCGCCAGCAGGCGCAGCTTGCCATCGACACGGCGCAGGTTATCCTGTTCGTCACAGACATCCGCGCAGGCGTCACCGCGCAGGACAGGGAGATAGCCGCCATGCTGCTGCGCTCGGGCAAGCCCGTGCTGCTGGTGGTGAATAAGGTGGATTCTCTGGGCGCGCCGCCGCTGGAATTGTACGATTTCTATTCACTGGGCCTTGGTGAAGTGTACCCCGTCTCGTCTGTGCACGGGCACGGAACGGGCGACGTGCTGGAGGCCGTGTGTTCACATCTGCCGCAGGGCACACAGGTGCCGCAGGATGATGAGCGCATCGCCGTGGCCGTGATAGGGCGGCCGAACGTGGGCAAATCCAGCCTTGTGAACTACATCCTGGGCGAAGAGCGCATGATAGTGGCCGACGAGGCGGGTACCACGCGTGACGCGGTGGACAGCGACGTGGACAACCAGTACGGCAAATTCACATTTATCGATACTGCGGGCCTGCGCAGGCGCGGCAAGGTGGAGGACGGGGTGGAGCGTTACAGCGTTATCCGTTCGCTGGCGGCTGTGGAGCGCGCGCGCGTATGCGTTATCCTCATCGACGCCACCGAGGGCTTCACCGAGCAGGATTCCAAGGTGGCGGGCTTTGCGCACGAGCAGGGCAAGGCCTGCATCATTGCCGTGAACAAGTGGGACGCCGTGGAAAAGGATGACAAAACCATGGCGCAGATGCGCAAAACGCTGGAGGACGACTTCAGCTTTATGTCTTATGCGCCCATCGTGTTCATCTCGGCTAAAACAGGCCAGCGGATAGATAAGCTGTTCCAGCTGATACAAAGCGTGGACAGCCAGAACGCCCTGCGCGTAAAGACGGGCGTGCTGAACGAGCTTCTGGCGCGTGCTACGGCGCGCGTGCAGCCGCCGTCCGACAAGGGCAAGCGCCTGAAGGTGTATTATATCACGCAGGCCTCCACGCGCCCGCCCACCTTTGTGTGCTTTTGCAATTCAAAGCAGCTGTTCCATTTTTCCTATCAGAGATATATCGAAAACCAGATTCGTGAGGCGTTCGGCCTGGTGGGCACGCCTGTGCGCATCCTCATCCGCGAGCGCGGGGAAAAGATATAGACGGAAAAGGAGGGGCCGCCCATGTTTACCGATACAAAAAGCGCGCTGCTGTATGTGCTGTTCTGCGCCGTCATACCCTATCTGCTGGGGTCGCTCAGTTTTTCCATCATTGTGTCGCGCCTGCTGTTCCGCAAAGATGTGCGAAACTATGGCTCGCACAACGCCGGCATGACAAACGTGCTGCGCACCTTTGGCAAGGGGGCGGCGGCGCTTACCCTTGCGGGCGACATTGGCAAGGGCGTGGCGGCTGTGCTGCTGGCCAAGTGGTTTTTCAGCGCACATCTGAACGACGCCATCTACTACCGCGGCGCTATCATCGGGGTGTACCTGGCGGCCTTTTTTGCGGTCATTGGCCATGTGTACCCGCTGTATTTTGGCTTTAAGGGCGGCAAGGCCGTCTCTGTGGCAACGGGCACCATCGCCGCGCTGGAGCCCGTGCTGCTTGTGCCGCTGGCCGCCATTTTCTTTGTGACGCTGGCGTGCGGCAAAATGGTGTCGCTGGCAAGCGTGCTGTGCGCCGCGGCCTACCCGCTGGTGACGCTCTGCTACCAGCAGTTTTTCGTGCATGCGCCCGCTGCTCAGGTAGGCGCCGCCAGCGTGGGTGCGGCTGTGGTGGGCCTGCTTGTCATCTGGCTGCACCGCGGCAACATTGCGCGCATCCGCGCGGGTACGGAATACAAATTTTTTCAGAAAAAAAAGTGATGCCCGCCCCGCCTTCAGCTTTTGTCTGGTGGGGGGGGCAGGCCGTGCTTTGCACCCTGAAAAAGCGCCTGGCGCTGCAGAAAGCACGCATTTTAGGGCGGCGCAGCCCAGGCAAAGATATTTTTTCAAAAAACGGCTTGCAAATTGCGGCAGGATTTGTTATTATATTCTAGCTACTTATGAAGAGGAGGTGCAGTACAATGGCAAAATGTGCTTGCTGCGGCAAGGGCGTGGCGTTCGGCATTAAGGTGTCCCACTCCCACCGCCGTGCGAACAGAACTTGGAAGCCCAACGTGAGAAGAGTGAAAGCGGTAGTGGACGGGTCTCCCCGTTATATCTACGCCTGCACCCGCTGCCTGCGTTCCGGCAAGGTAACGCGCGCTGTCTAAGCGGCTGAAAAGACTTGCAAGCCCCGCACTGTGTGCGGGGCTTTTGTTTTGTACGCTTTCGCGAAATAACACCCCCCAGCAGAGCTGGGGAGAGTAAAAAAGCTTTGGCTTCCAGCATCGAGCGAAGCGGGAAGAGATGAACAACTTTACGATTGTCAGAAAGATAA
>JAGZUF010000016.1 GCA_018380115.1 Oscillospiraceae bacterium
GCGTAAGCCCTGAAAGGGCATACTGCCGGCAAGCCTCTCAAGAGGCACTGAAAAAATCCGCCGCCTGCATCACTTGCCCTGCGGCCCGTAAACGGGCGCCGTTTATCCAAGATTATCTTTCTGGCAATCGTAAAGTTGTTCATCTCTTCCCGCTTCGCTCGATGCTGGAAGCGAAAGCCTTTTTACTCTCCCCAGCTCTGCTGGGGGTTGTCATTTCCCTAAAGCATACAACACAAAAGAGGTATCATCGGGTTTGCAACCCCGATGATACCTCTTTTGCTACACAGCTCTAAGGCGAGAACGATGAACGTTTTTCTCTATCCCTTCGTTTATGATGTCAGAATTTTGACGAATAAGCCCGGCAACATATTCGGCTCCAGCTTCGCCATGATAGCCCTAAACCCCGCCTTTTTCAGTATCGGCGTAACGATTAAATGCAACGGCGCCAGATACCTTTTTACCTGAATGATTCAGGTGCGAAAAATCAAGTTTTTTGCCATGTAGTTTGCCTTCTTTTCAAAGGCAATGGCCGTTTGCTCTTTCCATTGTAAGAAGCCAATGGTACTAAGTTAACTGATTTTTTCTGAAATGATTAAAAAGTCCTTCACAATTCGTCCCTGGGGGCCTGACTTTATATTTCGGGCGTCCGCCTTTTATGGCTGCCCTCAGCCCACCAGCTTTGCGCACAGCACAAAGCGCACGATATCGTCCGACGTGCAGGTGGAAAGGATAAGGATTTTATCCTGCGCGGATACCTCTACACTGTCAAAGTTTTTGGCGCTGGCCGCGCGCAGGGTGTCCAGCAGGGCGGAATAGGCGGCCTCGTCCGGGTTGGGGTCCAGATAATATACGGCGTTCTCCCCTTCCACCGGCACCTTGCTGGCCGCAAACACCTGCCAGGTGGTAAGGGTGCCGTCTGTCAGGCGAAGGGTGAAGGTGGGGTTCTGGGCGGCGAATTCCGCATCCTCCCACCGCTTTATCTGCGAAAAGTTCTTGTCGTCCTTCGAATCCTCCAGGCTGTGGCCGTAGATGATGCTCACCTTGTCCAGCGAGGCCTTTTCGCGTATGTTGCATTCATAGTCCAGGAAATAGCAGCCCCACACGTCGCTCTCGCCCAGCCAGGTGCGGCGCAGATAATAGTCGTTGTCTGCGGCCTGCACCACAGGGTCGTCCACATCTGTGCCGGGGATGGTAAGCCAGGCCACCACGTCGCTGTTCTGCTTTCTGGCGTCCGCCATGCGCGCGTCCAGCTCAGACGCCGAGGACGCCTGCGCACTGGAAGAAACAGCCGGGCCCGAGCTTTTCGCCTGCGGCTTTACCCCCGGCAAAAGGAAAATGAGCAGCAGCATAATGATAAGCGCAAAGCCCACCACGCCGCAGGCGCTCCACAAAATAATTTTTTTCGTTCTTTCGCTCATTCATGATTCCTCTTTCTTGCGCGCGGCGCCTGCGGCGCCTCGCCCTACGTCAGCCAGGGGCGGTCCGCCCCGGCCCTATAATATAAAAGCGTAAATTTTCATTTTTGTCAACTGTTTTGTACCGCGCCATATAAGTTTTCTCACAGTTTGCCTTTTAAGCTGTGAAAAAGCAAATGCCATGTGCAGTGCAAACGGCCATGGCGTTTGCAGCGCCATGGCCGTTCGAAAGCTCTTTGCTTTTATCTTTTGCTGGCTGCGGCAGGCCCGTTATGCACGAACGCCTGTTTTGGGATTGGCCTTCGCAGGGGCAGGCGCCGGGGCGGCCGGCTCGGCAGGTTTTTCCTCCGGCTTTGTCTCCGGCTTCGAAAGCGTGCCGTCCTTTTGCGCCTCATACGAGCCGGACGCATACTCTTTGCCGCCGATAGTGGCCGTCTGGCCCTCCGGCACTACAAGCTTTGCGCCGTCGCTGAAGGTGACGCCGCTCAAATTCCCCTTCGCCGTCAGCGTAACACCGGAGGCAACTGTAACCTCTACACCCGCCGGCACATCCACGCTGATTTCTGCGTCCGCCACCACATTGATGTCGTTTACAGCCTTGTCGTTCAGAGCCTGATCCACATCTTCAAAATATACAACCGCGCCGTTCTTTTCTGTCCTGGTGGTCGCGCTTTCGGGCTTATCTGTAGAAGCGTCCACGACAAACCGGTTGTCGCCGCTGGCCTTCACAAGCTCAGAACTGCCCTCTGCAACCACTTCGCTCACATCGCCGCTGTAAACGCCGCCGGTCACATCCACCTTGTCAAAATCCTCGTCTTTTTCGTTCATCCTTTTAATCGGGGCCTCTTTGCTGGTAAATGTGCCGCCGGTAATTTTCAGCTCGCCCTTGTCCATTGTAGCATCGCCATACCCATTCAGAATACAATTCTGTTCAGAGCTGAAGGTGCCGCCGTTCACAGTCGCGACGTTCCAGTTCAGGAAGGCCGCCTGCGTGGTATTGCTGAACGTGCCGTCATGGATGGTAAGCTCGCCGTAGTCATCGTTTTTTATCGTGTTGATGCCGCCGCTGAAGGTGCCGCCGTTAATCGTCATAGTAGCGGTTGCCCCAGTGGGATTATCTTTAGCCCCATTGTAAAAGCCATTCTCAACCAGGCTGGAAAAGTGGCCATTCTGTACCACTTTAACGCCCTCATTGATGGTCATGGTGCCATAATTGCGGATATTATAAAAGCTGTTTCCGCCGCTGTTTCCACTGTCACTACCAGTTTCCTTGCTGCGGGTATAGGTGCCGCCGTTCAGAGTTACAGTGCCGCCAACCTCGTTATGAATGGCTGCCCTCTGATGCGTGACATTATCTACCGTTCCGCTGCCGCTGATGGTCAGGGTAGCGCCATTTTTCACAACAATCGTGTGCGCAGACTGATTCGTAAGGTTGGCATTCAAAACAAGCTCAATGTTCTTGCCCTCGGGGATGGTGATGTCCTCTTGCGTGTCTTTCAGCAGCGTCACCTTGCCGCTGGTTTGCGCTTCATCAATGGCTTCCTGTAAGGTGCCATATGCCTGCCCGCCTTCTACCTGTGCCACATCACCCGCTGCAAACGCAGGCACAGCAAACAGTGCCGCGGCAAGGCAAAGCGAAAGGCATGCTGCGAAAAGCTTTTTCATATCCGTTTCCTCTCTTTTCTTCCACAGGGGATACTTTATATTTCAGTATAATTACTATAGTAGGCATTGTCAACACTATAATAATGTTTTTGTACTATAGTATCTGGCGGCGTCATGCCTCGCGCGGTATTCTAAAGAAAAGAACCCAGCAAAAGGAGGGGCGCACTTTGAGCCAAACCACCATCCAGCTTGGCAACCGCATCCGCCGCCTGCGGCAGGCGCGGGATTGGTCTCAGGAACAATTGGCGGAATATGCAGATTTAAGCCTTTCCTACATTGCCCTGCTGGAAAAAGGGCGCAAAAGCGCCACGGTGGATACCTCGGCCAAGCTGGCCCATGCCTTCGGCATCACGCTGGCGGAATTGTTCACTTTCAGCGGCGTACCCCCTCAGACAGACCCAAAGGACACACAGATGATGGACATTCTGCTGGAGGCCGCAAGGCGCCTTCAGGAGTTATATGATGCCTGAGCAGATATGCCGCGCATATACGCATACTACAAAACCACGGCGGGCCGTGACGGCCCGCCGTGGTTTTTTATTGGCTTGCGCGCTGTTTCAGGCCGCAACACCCGTTTTGGGATTTGCCTTTTCAGGGGCAGGCACCGGGGCGGAAGGTGCGGCAGGCTCCTGCGCGTGCTGCTTTTCCACCGAGACAGCACCGGTTGCCTCACCCAGCGTATATACAGCCTTCAGTGTGTGGCTACCTGCAGGAAGCTTTTCCATCACGGACGCCTTCACCGTAACTATCACGCTGCCTTCCCTCACAGTATAGTCTGCATCCTTCGTCAGCCTGGTGCCGTCGATATAGAAATCTACAAACTGGTCTGCCGAACCGTTCAGTGTAAAGACAGCATCCTTTTTTGTGCCCAGTGTATAATTGGCCGGGCCGGAGATGAACTGATAGGTAACATCTGCATTGTCACCCGCAGGCTTATTTCCGCTGACGGCCGCATTTTCACCAATATTCTCCAGTTTGCCGCTGCCCGTGTTTTCCAAGCTGCCCTGGTTTTGGATGGTGCCCCTGTTTTCCACCGTGCCCTCATTTTTCAGTGCAACACCGCTGGGAATGGTTACGTTTGTGCCTTCCAGCTTCAGCGTCTCGCCTGCCGGAACAGTGAACTCACTTACTTTTGCACCTTTGGCAGGCTCAAAAGCGGCCGCTGTCATGGGCAGCGCAGAGCCCTGTTTGTTTACTGTAACGTTGCCCACTTCTGCCGTATACTGGCCCGAATTGGAAGTTATATTCGGCGTTATGACTGCATTTTCCACCTGAACGCTTTCATCCATGTTCCAAGCGATAGAGCCGGTTACACCAGAGCCGTCTACTGCGCCGGAATCAGAGCCAAAGCAGCCCGGCGCTGCACCGGTATAAAAATTGGCAACGCTTCCGCCGTTGACATTCACCACGGCGGTGCCCACAAAGCCGCGGTTCGTGGCGGCCAGATCGGTGACAGTGCTGTTGTTCAGCGTCACTTCACAGCTCCCGGTCTCGCCATTGATACCGCCCAGATACAGCGATTTCACTGTGCTGTCCGTAACGGTGAGGCTGCCGCTGTTCACCTTTGTGCTGCCGCCGCCGCCCACGCCCAGCAAAGGGATGTTCTTGCTGTTCGTCACAACAATTTCCACACGGTTTACCACTGCCTGCGTTGTCATGGTGCCGTCTGCAATGTTGCGGGTGCCCTCATTGCCGTGGCCCCATACACCGCCGTTCACATAAGGGTCCAGCCCGGCAAAATCCACGCCGTCCAGCGTGATAGATACCGTGCCGTTTACGCAGGCGTTATTGTACCCGCCGCCCGCAATATAGTTGCTTACCTTTGCATCGCCCGACACACGCATTACTACGTCGCCCGCCACTGTGGCCAGCGGCGTCTTGGCATTTGCCCCCAGGTTGCCGCCTATAAGGTCGCGGACAGTGCCGCCCGTCATGGTAATGCTGGTGCTGGGCACAGACACGGCCTGTTCTGTGCCGTCGCTGCCGCCGTATACAGTGGCAGCGGCAGAGACGCCCACATATTTGGTAACACCGCCCGATACCCAGGAAATATAGGCATCTTTGCCGGTGGTAAGGCCGGATATCTCCGCCTCCTGCCCGCCCTGCGGCGCTTCCGCCGAAATGGTAATGGGCGTACCATTGGCAAAGAACGTATTGCCGCTGCCCGTGGGTTCCGCAGCGCCCTCTGCAAGCACGGGCACTGCGAACAGCGCCGCGGCAAGGCAAAGCGAAAGACATATGGCCAAAAACTTTTTCATCGCTTTTTCCTCCCGGAATATAGTGGCCTGCCCGCAGCACACAGACAGGTTTATCTACCCTTTATTCTACTGTCACAGAGCAAAATGTCAAGTTAATTCTTATATTTTGTAAATTTAAGTCTACATATATATAACTTTAATATCGTTTTTGCAACTAAAATTGCTGAACAGGCAAGTTATGATGTGCATAGAAAAAGGGGGAGAAAACCATATGTTCGGAGAGCGTTTGCAGCAATTGCGCAGCCAGCGCGATATGAAACAGGCGGTGCTGGCAAAGCGGCTGGGGGTGTCCCGCAGCGCCATCAATGCGTGGGAAAACGGTATTTCCTTTCCTTCGCTTGCCAACCTGTTCGAGCTGTGCCATGTGTTTGGCACAACGCCGGATTATCTGCTTGGCTTTTCCGCAGAGCACTGTGTGGACATCAGCGCCCTTACGCCCAGCCAACGGGAAATAGTGGTGCGGCTGATACACTGCTTTGAAGAGCAGAACGACATGCCCAAGGGGCGATCCGCTGCCCCTGTGTGAAAGGCCGGCCCCCGGCAAAGCCGGGGCCGGCATAAAACCTGGAAGAGCAGCACGCCGGCAGGCCTCACAAACAGCCTTGAAAAAGCGCCGTTTGCATCACTTGCCCTGCAGCCTGTAAGCATGCATTTCGTATACAGAGTTGGCCCTTACGCTGCAAGAAGGCTGCTGGCGTTCTCTTTTCTCTTCGCTTCATGCCTGAGTCGAAAGCCTTTTCCCCGCCCCGGCAGGGCTGTGGGGCTTATACCGCCAAAGTATATAAACCATAACCCCACGTTGAACGTGGGGTTTGCAGAACGGCCCTATAAGGGCCATTGTTCCAGCCGCAGCGAAAGGTGCGTAATGGGCAGCGCCAACCGCACCTGCCGTTGATTTCTAGTTTTTTCTTCTACTGCAGCCTTATTTCTATTTTCCTTTCGCCGCAGGCTGTCTCTTATATAGCATTTTCGTATCGAAAGCATAAATGATTGGGCATTCATTGCCAATCCATCTACCGGTGGCGCACCCACTTCCTTGGCTTTCTATCGTTCTTCCGTTAAAACAGATATTCTTTTCTATTCAATGCATACGCTAAATTCGTCTGCAAGCACAGCTTGTGGTTCTTACTTATATGAATATGAAAAAGGAAAAGCGGGCCGCTGCTTTCTTCACAGCGGCCCGCTTTACTTTTCGTATTTTATCTGCAATTATTATACAATTAGTATTATGTGATTTCCCTGCCGATTAGCCGCTATTTATGATACCGCGTACCTGCATTGATGCAGCACGCGCGGTATAACTGCTCCAGCAGCATCACGCGTGCAAGCTGGTGGGGAAAGGTCATTTCACTCATGGAAAGGCGCAGGGCCGCCGCCTGCTTTACCTGCGGCGAAAGCCCGTGGGAGGAGCCGATGGCAAACGCCGCGCACGACACGCCCGTAACAGCCCATTCAGCAAGGTGGCGCGCCAGCGCCTCGCTGGAAAGCTGCCTGCCCTCCACGCAAAGCGCGACCAGCGCGGCCCCTTTCGGCACGGCGGCCAGAATGGCCCTGCCCTCTTTTTCCAGCGCCCTTTCTATCACGGCGGGGCCTGCATTCTTTTCAGCAACGGGTTCTTCGGCCAGCTCTGCCACATGCACCCTGCAAAAGGCGCCCAGCCGCTTTTCATATTCCGCCGCAGCCTGCCTGTAATATGCCGCATTCAGCTTGCCCACGGCAATAACAGTGAGGTTCATCATGCCGCACATCCCCTTTTTCCGTCAAAATTCAAACACGGGCGATACCTCGTGCCTGCACGCCGCCTGCACCACGGCGTCCGGCGCGGGTGCCGTGCCGCTTTGCAAAAGCGCCGTCTGCACGCTTTGCAGGGCAAGGGCCGGGGCGTTGTTCTCCTGGCTGATATGGCACAGCGAAAAGCGCGTGCAGCCTGCGGCCATCAGCTTTGCCAGCGTGGCCGCACATTCGTCGTTGCACAAATGGCCCTTTTTCGAGGCAATGCGTGTTTTTAAGTAATAGGGGTACGGGCCGTGCATCAGCATATGTAGGTCGTAATTCGCCTCCAGCGCCACCACGTCCGCCATATACAGGTTTGCCAGCACTTCGTCTGAAACATAGCCGAGGTCTGTTGCAATTGCCAGCGTTTTCCCCTGCGGGGTGCGCACGCGGAAGCCGCAGCAGTCGGCGGAATCGTGGCTGGTGGAAAAGCTCTGTACACAAAAGCCGCCTGCGTCCACCTCGCCGCGGCCGTCTGTGGGCACCAGCCGCACGCCCGGCGGCACGCAGCCGCGCTGGGCCAGCACCTGCAGCGTGGCCTGTGTGCCGTACACCGGCACAGGGTTCTTTTTCAAAAACACCGCAAGCCCCGCAATATGGTCGGAGTGCTCGTGCGTCACCATCACGCCGCAAAGCCGCTTTGCCTGCGCGCCAAGCTGCGTCAGGGCACGCATGGTGGCGCGGGCGCTTTTGCCCATATCCACCAGAACAAAGCGGCCGTCCTCTTCCAAAAACGCGCAGTTGCCGGACGAGCCGGAATACAGCGTTGTAAAGCATGCCATGCAGCCCGCCCCCTTTCGCACAAAAAAGGAAAGAGGCCCGGCCGCCCCTTTCCCTTCGGTATGTCTGCTTACTGCGCCCTGCGCAGGGGCATATCCGGCTTTTCGATGCGCCGGATATCGGCCCCAAGGCCGCGCAGCTTTTCGGCAATGTCCTCATAGCCGCGCTCAATATGGCTTATCTCGGTGATTTCCGACACACCGTGGGCCGCAAGCGCCGCCATTACCATAGCCGCGCCCGCGCGAAGGTCTGTTGCGCGCATGGGGGCGGGCAGCAGCTCCTGCACGCCTTCAATGACGGCCACGCGCCCCGCCACCTGAATATTCACGCCCATGCGCACCAGCTCGTCCACATAGCGGAAGCGGTTTTCCCAAATGCCCTCGGTGATGATGGAGGTGCCTTTCGCCAGCGTGAGCAGCACGCTCATCAGGGGCTGCATATCTGTAGGGAAGCCCGGGTGCGGCATGGTTTTGATATTCAGCGGCTCGATGTCGCCCGTGCGGGAAACGCGCACGGAATCGTCGTATTCCTCCACATGCGCCCCGGCCTTTTCCAGCTTGGAGGTGATGGGCTCCAGATGCTTCGGAATAACATTTTTGATGAGCACATTGCCGCCCGTAATGGCGGCGCCCACCATATAGCTGCCGGCCTCTATCTGGTCCGGAATGATGGTATAGGTGCAGCCATGCATGCGCCGCACGCCGTGCACCTTGATGACGTCTGTGCCTGCGCCGCGCACGTCGGCGCCCATGGTGTTCAGGAAGTTTGCCACGTCCACGATGTGCGGCTCTTTGGCAACGTTCTCCAGCACGGTGAGGCCGTCTGCCATTACGGCGGCCAGCATGGCGTTGATGGTGGCGCCCACCGAAACCGTGTCGAAGAAAATTTCTTCCCCGCGCAGTGCCGGCGCAGACACGGCAATCAAGCCGTTATCCACCATGTCCTCCGCGCCAAGGGCCGTGAAGGCTTTCAAATGCTGGTCGATGGGGCGCGGGCCCAGATAACACCCGCCGGGCATGGCCACAGTGCCCGTGCCGAAGCGCCCCAGCAGCGCGCCCAGAAAATAATAGGAAGCGCGCATCTGGCGGCTGAGCTCGTCCGGCACACTGGTGGTGTGGATATGGGAGGTATCTATTTCTGCCGTGTGCTTGTCCAGCACGCGCACGCGGGCGCCCATGGCGCTGAGAATGTCCAGAGAAGCCGCCACGTCGCTGATACTGGGCAGGTTTTCAATGATGCACTTGTCCGCAGCCAGAATGGTGGCCGGCAGAATAGCTACGGCAGCATTTTTTGCCCCGCTGATGGTCACTTCTCCTACCAGCGGCCTGCCGCCGCGAATGACAAATTTCTCCACGTTCCGATAACTCCTCTTCCGAGCATCGCCCGGCCGGGCCGGGCTTCCCTTTTTACACAACTGTTATAGTATACACTGATTTCCAGCGCTTGAAAAGGGAATTTTCAAATTTGAATCATTTTGACAAAAGTTTACTCAATTGCGCTTGCTGCGGCAAAAAACGGCCGGCGCCCTGCCCGCCTAGCCGTGCGGGCGGGTGACATAATCGTCCGGGTCCTCCGGGCTGGCGCTGTTCCCGTTCAAAATAACTTCAAAGTGGCAGTGGTTGCCGAACGAGCGGCCCGTGTTGCCCACATAAGCAATAAGCTGCCCCTGGGTGACATAATCTCCCTCTGACACCACCAGAGAATAACAGTGGCCGTACAGCGTTTCAAGGCCGTTGCCGTGGTCTATGCGCACATAGTTGCCGTAAGACCAGTTATAGCCGGAGCCTCGGCCAGAGAAGGTGACAATGCCATTGTCGGCCGCATAAATAGGCGTGCCCTGCGGCGCGGCGATGTCCAACCCGCGGTGGTAATACGAGCGCCCGCGCGAGATGCTCTTATAATCCGGCACAGGGAACATCAGCTGGCCGGAACCGGGCGCGCCGCCCAGCGAGCCCACCTGTATGATTTCGGGCACGGCCTCCACCAGCGTCTCTTCGCTGATTACGGTGCGGCCCTGCTCCTGCCCGTCCTGGTATACCACGTCTGCTGTGACCAGCTTTGTGCCGTCAATACCTTCCTGCAAAGGCACGCGCCTTCCCCAGGCAAGGTCGCTGTTTTCCACCTCCTGCGTGGGGTAGGGCACCGTTTCTTCATACGTTTCGCGGAACACCTGCTGCACGGTGAGGTAATTCTGCTGCACCTGCTCGCCCGAGGCCAGCGTCCATGCCGCCTGGCCCAGCAGGCGGGCTGCCAGCTCGTCCTCTGAAATGAGCGTATCGGTGAAATACACGCCGGGCACCAGCTCTACCTCGTGGGCAAAGCGAACAGTCAGGTTTTCCTGCCCGGTCTCATACGGGGCCTTCTGCTCGTTCAAAAGCTGGTTGATGGCGGCAGACTCCTGCGTGGCGCCCACCAGCGTGCCATCCACCACCACGCCTGTGGCATTGGTGATGTGGCCGGACGAGGTGGAAATGATGGCGTCTGCCAGCTCGCTGCGGCTGCGCATGGCCGCCGGGTCCACAATGGCGATGGTGAATTCCGGCTCCGCCGCCCAGTCCTCGCCGGTGTTCTCGCCGCGGATGCGGTCCCTTACAAGGTTCTGTGCTTCTTCGAATACGCTCTCGCTCTCAATGTAGCCCACGAATTCGCCGCGGTACTGCACAGCCAGCGCAAAGTTCGAACCCAGCACCGTGCGCACCGTCACCACCAGCACCAGCAGCGCGGCAACAGGCAAAAGGTAGGAAAGGGCATTATAAACAAGGTCCCGGTAAGCGCGCACGCCGCGCACCACATAAGCCACGCCCTTGCTGGCCACGGGGCCGCCCTCTTCCCGCTCTGCACGCAGCATGGTGCGCAGGTTGCGCAGCCCCTGGCGCAGCTGGCGCCAAGGCGCCGCAAGGTCTTCCCCCACGGCGCGCAGAAAGCCTGCCGCAAAGCTGCCCAGCGTGCGCAGCACCAGCAAAACGCCGTAAAATACCCACAGCACGGCGTGCTTGCACGCACGCGCAAAGCGCAGCAGCGTATATTCCGTTTCAAAGCCGATATAATACAGCACTTCGCCCACGCCGTGCCCAAGGGCAAGGGGCGAAAAAATTTCTTCCCGGAACCCGGCCGGTTTTTCACGCTTTGGCGCCGTTGCCCCCGCCCCCTTTCCGCCCCGCTTTGCGCAGGGCAATTGCCGGCATGGCCTGAAATGTGACTAAAATATTATACCCTTTTTCACATTTCAGCGCAACCCGCGGCGCGCAAATGCACGCGCCGCACCAAGCCTGCCCGGCAGCACGCCGCCGGGCACAAGCGGGCAAGCCAGAGCGGCCATATCCTGCGGCAGCGGCGCAAACGCCTGCACAGCCGCCGGGCCCGCAGGCCCGCCCGCGGGCGTTGTAAAGCACAGCACGCCGCAGTGAAGGGCGGGCCGCCCCAGCGCCTGTACATCGCCGCCGTACAGCCAGTCGCCCAGAAGCGGGCAGCCCGCATGGGAAAAGTGTACCCGTATCTGGTGTGTGCGGCCTGTGCCAAGCGCGCAGGCCGCCAGAAAACGCCCCTGCCCCGCCGCCAGCACACAATAGCGCGTGCTGGCAGGCTTGCCCTGCGGGCACACGCACCGGCCCAAAATGGAATCGCCCCGGCGGGCAATGGGGCCGCAGAACTCGCCCGCTTTGGCGGGCGGCGTGCCCCCGCACAAAGCGTAATATACCTTTTGCGCGCTTTTTGCCAACAGCGGCGCGGCATAGGCGTTCATGGCGCACAGCACAAGGCCGCTGGTGCCTTTATCCAGCCGGTTTATGGGGCGGAACACACCCTTTTGCCCCCGCGCACGCAAAAGACCGCAAAAGGCATTTGCCAGCGTGCCGCGCACCTCGCCGCGCGTGGGGTGCACAGCCATGCCCGCCGGTTTTTCCAGCACCATGGCGTGCTCGTCCTCATACACGATGGAAAGTGGGATATCCTCCGGAATAACGCTGGTGTCCGCCTCCGGCGGAAGCTCAAAGCTTACAGCCGCGCCCGCCGCCACGCGCTGGTTTGCGCGGGTGGGCACGCCGTCTGCGAAAAAACCCCCGCAGTGCTTCACACTGGCTGAAAGCGCGGCCGAAACGCCGTTTTGGCGCAGCACGTCGCGCAGGAAGGCGCCGTCCTGGCGCAGCGCCACATAAAATGTCAGGCGCATGCCGCGCCCCCCCTTCCCTTCGCAGTCAGGCCCCATGCTGAGCCGGAGGCTTGCGTAAGCCCTTCTAGGGCTTACGCAAGCCTCTCAAGAGGCACTGAATGCTCTGTCTTTTGCATCGCTCGCCCCGCCCCCCGTAAACGGGGTTCTTCCCGCTGCGTGCTGCATCTCTTTGGTGTTGAATACCATCTCGTTTCGCTCAAAGCTGGCAGCGAAAGCCCTTTTACTCTCCCTGGCACAGCCAGGGGTTGTCATTTCGCTAAAGCTGGCCAAAACAGCGCCGCCGGGCTCGGAACGCCGGGCCCGGCGGCACGCTTCTGCTTTTTGTTTTCAGCCCGCACAGCGCGGCGCTGCCTTAATAAGCCACGCCCTGCGCCAGCATGGCCTCGGCCACCTTGATGAAGCCCGCCACGTTGGCGCCTACCATCAAATTGCCCTCAGCCCCGCAGGCCTTTGAGGCGTCGTAGGCATTGTGGAAAATATTCGTCATGATGTCCTTCAGCCGCGCGTCCACCTCTTCAAACGACCACGAGAGACGCAGCGAGTTCTGGCTCATTTCAAGGCCGCTGGTGGCTACGCCGCCCGCGTTTGCCGCCTTGGCTGGGCCGTACAGCATACCATTTGCCTCATACACGGCAATGGCCTCGGGCGTAGAGGGCATATTGGCGCCCTCGCACACCACCCGGCAGCCGTTTGCGGCCAGTTTTCCGGCGCTTTCACCGTCTATCTCGTTCTGCGTGGCGCAGGGCAGCGCAATATCGCACGGGATGCCCCAGATGCCGGTGCAGCCCTCGTGGTATTCCGCGCCGGGCACTTCCTTCACATACTCGCTGATGCGCGCGCGGCGCTGCAGCTTGATGGCTTTCACCACGTCCAGCTTCACGCCGTCTTTGTCGTAAATATAGCCGTTCGAGTCGGACAGGGCCACTACCTTGCCACCCAGCTGCACGGCCTTTTCTGTGGCATAGATGGCCACGTTGCCAGAGCCGGAGATAACCACCGTCTTGCCCTCGAAGCTGTCCTGCCTCATGCAGCGCAGCGCCTCCTGCGTGAAATAGCACAGGCCATAGCCCGTGGCCTCCGGCCGCACAAGACTGCCGCCGTAGGAAAGGCCCTTGCCCGTGAGCACACCCGTCACCTCGTTGCGCAGGCGCTTGTATTGGCCGAACAGGTAGCCGATTTCTCGCGCGCCCACGCCGATGTCGCCCGCAGGCACGTCGGTAAACTGGCCGATGTGCTTTGCAAGCTCTGTCATAAAGCTTTGGCAGAAGCGCATGATTTCGGCGTCCGAGCGGCCCTTTGGGTCAAAATCCGAGCCGCCCTTGCCGCCGCCCATGGGCAGGCCGGTAAGGCTGTTTTTGAACACCTGCTCGAAGCCCAGGAACTTGATGACGGAAGCGTTCACACTGGGGTGGAAGCGCAGGCCGCCCTTGTATGGGCCAATGGCAGAGTTGAACTGCACACGGTAGCCGCGGTTCACCTGCACCCTGCCCGCGTCATCCACCCAAGCCACGCGGAACTGCAGAAATCGCTCGGGCTCGCACATGCGCTCTACAATGCCCCACTGCTCCAGCTCCGGGTGCTTTTCAGCATAGGGCTCAAGGCTTTCCAGTACCTCGCCCACTGCCTGCAAAAATTCCGCCTCGCCGGGGTTGCGCGCCTGCACGGCGGCGTATACACGGGCCAGATATTCGTTTTTCAGCATATGACATTCCCCTTTCCCTGTCTGCGGGCGCCGCCGCGTGCGGCGGCCCGCCCCTCTTGTTATCAAATTATATCGCTTTATCAGGGTGAGGGCAAGAAAATTTTGCACGAATTGACGCGGCAAAGGCCAGTGTGGTATACTGAAAACTCCGAAGCGAGCAAGACAGACGGCGGCGGAGGGCCCGAAAGGCCCTCTGAGGAAAGTCCGGGCTCCTCAAGGGAACGGTAACTGCTAACGGCAGCCGGGGGTGACCCCAGAGATAGTGCAACAGAAAGAAACCGCCTGCCCTGTGCAGGCAAGGGTGGAAAGGTGCGGTAAGAGCGCACCAGCGCGCTTGGTAACTTGCGCGGCTCTGTAAACCTTACCGGGAGCAACGCCCGACCGGGGCAACGCGTGCCCTTGCGCGCCCCACCGAGGCGGCTTGAGCTGTGCGGTGACGCACAGCCTAGAAAGATCGTCGTTTTATACAGAACCCGGCTTATGGATTGCCTCGCTTCGGAGCGAAACTGCCGCGGGGGCGCACAGATGTGCGCCCCCGCTTTTCTGCGTCAGCCCGTGATGGGCGTTGTGCCGAAATATTCGCAAATGGCCTCGTAATAAGTGCGGGCCACCGTTTTGCAGCCCTCGTCGGAGGCAAAGGCCGCGGCGTCCGCCTCGCTGGACAGAAAGCACTGCTCGGCCAGCACGGCGGGGCACTGTGTTTTTTCCAGCACGCCGAAGGTCTGCGCGTTTGTATCAAACTCGTAGCTCTCTTCCTGTATCACCTTCGTATAGCCGCCGCTGCCGTCGTCTTCATAGAAGGCATAGCGCACGCCCGCCTCGCCGCGCAGCGAGGCCCCGGCCCCCTGCATATGCGCGGCCAGCAGCTTTGCAAAGCGCAGAGACTGCTCGTGCGTTTCGCTGGAGGCCGTCTGCGGGAAGCATTCAAAGCCGGAGGCCGTGCCCGTCTCGTCGTAATTCGCATGGATGCTGAGGAACAGCTCTGCCCCTGCTTTGCTGGCAGCCTCGGCGCGGCCCGCCACGCTCATGCCCTCGCCGCTTTTGCGGCAGCGCACGGCAGTGTAGTTTGCGTCCTGCTCCAGCAGAGAGATAAGCGCGTTGGCAGTGGCCTCGGTGACGTTCACCTCGGTGTAGATTCCCTCAGCGCCAAGATCCTGCCCGCCGTGGCCCGCATCCACAGCGACCACATAGGGCGGCCCGTTGCCCTGCTTGAAAGGCGCATTGCCGATGTTGGAAAAGTTGCCTGTTTCAATGGCATCCACCACCATGGAGATGCCGCTTTTCACCACCCAGCCGCAGGCCGCCACTACGGCAAGCACGCACACAGCAAGCGCGGCCATGCGCACAAGACGTCTGCGCCTGCGGCGTCTTGCACGCATGCGTGCCGCATTTCTGCGGCCAAATTCCGCCGAGCGGGGCGCCTGCGCCGCATAAACACCCGGCGCGCTGTGCCCCGGCGCGCGCGGGCGGCGCTGCGGGGCGGCCTTCCGGCGGGGTGCCGCCTGGGGGCCTGCCCCGCGCGGCGGCCTTGTATTCCGGGGCCCTGCTTCGCCTGCGGCAGGCCGCTGCCCTGCCGCCTGCCCGCGGGGCGGGGGGCCGCCGCGGCCTGCGGGCGCTGTGCTGTGGCCGCCGGATATGATACGCTCTTCCACAAACAGCCCCCCTTACACGCTTTTTCTTTCGGGCGGCGCAGCAGCCATTTCGGCCAAAAAACGCGCCGCTTTTTCTCATTTTTGATAGTAACACGAATTTGTGTCAAAATCGTAACATTTTCGGCACAAAGGGAAAATTTGCTTTTCAAAAAGTGATAACTGCCAGCCGGGCCCGCTGCCTGCGCGGGCTTGGAAAGCGCCCATGTGCCTCAAGCCGAACTGAGTGCTGTATTTCACCCGCAGCACCTGAACCGCAGCCCGCAAGCAGGCAGCCGCCGCTTCACCTCAAACCCGTCCATGCCGGGCAGCATCACATCCAGCAGAATAAGCTCTTTTCCGCACATTTCCACAGCCTGCGGCCCGGTACCGGCCTGCGCCACAGTATGCCCCACCAGCAGAAGATGCCTGCTGACCACCTCGCGGATGGGCACCTCGTCCTCCGCCACCAGAATATGCGCCATACGCCGCGCCCCCTTTCCATTTTTATTATAGCGGCAGTTATCTCCAAATTGTAAACAAAGGCCGCCTTTCTTTTGGGAAAGGCGGCCTTTTGCCGTGCACCGGATATGCGGCGGGCGCTGCATTATTCCATGCCCAGTATGGCGATGCCCACCGCGGTGACAGCGATGACGGCATACTGTGGCTTTGTAAGCTTTTCCTTCAGAATGATGCGTGCCCACACAAGGCTCATCACGCAGTAGGACGAGATCATGGGCGCAGCCACCACCGCGTTTGCGGCAATGGCATAGATATAGGCGAACTGGCCGGCCGTCTCGCTCACGGCGGCAATCAGCTTCTCTTTCTCCTTCGGGATGCTGAGCTTCTGCTTTTTCACGCCCACCACGTAGATAAAGGCGAACACCGCCATGGCGAGGAAGGTGAGCTCATAGGCGATATTGGCCGAGCCCTCTGCAATAATGGGCGTTTCGCCCTCGATGAGCACGGCGTCGGCAAAGGTGCCGAGGCCGTCGATCAGGCAGTACAGAATGGGGAACAGAATGGCGATGACGCTGCGCTCGTACTTCACATTCGAAGCCTTTCGCAGAGCAAGGCGCACGCTTTCATCCTGCCTGCGCTCAATGACAGCCAGCGCCAGCACGCCTGCGCACACCAGCACCACGCCGAACAGCTGCAGGCCCGTCATGCGCTGGCCGAGGAAGATGAAGCACAGCAGCGCGGCCACCGCGCCGGAGGAGTTGCAGATGGGCGAAGAGATGGAAAGCTCGATATAGCGCAGGCCCACATAGCCCAGCACCATAGAGAGGATATACATGGCCGAGGCCGGCATATAGGTGATGATGTCGCGCGGGTGGAACGGGGTGCCCAGCGCCAGCATCACAATGGCGTGCAGACCCATCACGGTGCCCACAGCCATCACCATTTTCCAGTGACTGTATTTATCCTCCGGCTTCGAGCCCATTTTGCTGAACAGGTCAGAGCCGCTCCAGAACAGAATCGCAATCAGCGATAACACAAACCATGTCATAAACAATCATACATCCTTTTCTTTTTTCAGTATAAACAAGCGCGGTAAAAGAAAGGATGCCGCAGGGGGCGGCCTGCGCGGAAAGCGCGTGTTGTGCCAGCACTGGGTGCGGCGGATGATATGGTTTGGCAAAAAAGCCGCCTCCTTTCCGTTTTTTTGAAGCGCCGCGCGCCTCAGGCGCGCACAAAGCGTCTTATTTTACCACACAAAAAGCAGGGGCGCAAGCCCGCCGCGCGGCCCTGCGCCCCATTTTTCTCTCCCTGTGCCTGCGGCGCACAGCCTCAGTGCACCACCACCGCGCGGCTGCCCGCCTGTGCAAAAATATCCAGAAACGTCTGCTTATCCACCGTCTGTTCGCCGCGCAGAGGGTCTGCCGTTCTGCACTTTGTCTCGCCCATGCCGGTAAGCACCAGACAGTGCAGGTTCGCATACGGCGTATAAGTCTCGCCCGTATCCTCCAGAAGCCATGTATAGGACGAGGTGCGCGGCGGCTGCCAGTCTGTGGTTACCCACACAATCACCGGCGTGCCCGCTGCAAGGTACCCGGCAAGGCCCGCCTCTGTGACGCCTGTCACATCATAGGCGCGCAGGCTGCTGCCCGCTTTTTCCAGATAGGTATTCGCGCCCTCGCACAGCGCCCCGGCAAAGCAGTAAAAGCCCAGCGCGGCAGGGTCGCCGGGGTAGGCCCGCTCAGGGTTTGGCCCGAAGCGGGCGCCGCCGGCGCCCTCGTAAAAATCCTGCCGGGGAATGTAGCCGTAGGCAAGGTCCAGCATGTCGGCCTGCAGGCCGTAATAGCCCAGCACACTGGCAAGGCTGGCCGCCTCGCAGCCGTTGGGCAGGGCGGGCTCCTGCAGCACAGGCACCACGTCAAGCCCGTGCAGCAGCGCGTCGCTTTTCCACACAATAGAAGCCCCTGTGCACAGCACTGCCAGCAGGGCCAGCGCACACGCCAGGCACATGGCGGCGCGGCGCACACGCACACAGCCCCGGCTTTTTCTTTTTGTCCCTGCGCGCCCAGCCAAAAGCGCCCTTTCCCTTCCGGCGGGGCCTTCTGCCTGCGCCTGCTGAGGCGAAGCCGGAAGGGCGGCCACCTTTGCCCTTATGCCTGCCCCATAATGGGAGTTCTCCCGCCCGCGGGAGAACTCCCGGGCAGCCCTGCCCGGTGGCGCCGAAAAAGCATGTGCGGCCAGTTCCATTGAAGCCACCTCCCTTTTCTGTGGCTTCAGCATACGCCCGCAGCGTTTCATTTTTGTATGGAACTTGCATCCAAATCGTATCAGCGCAAATTTTTTGTGCCGGGCAGGGCGGGCGCCCGCAGCACCCCGGCCGGGGCGGCAGCCTGCACACGCCTTTTCAGGCCCTGCTGCCTGCCAGCCCGCAGCATCCCGCCTGTATTAAGTGCTCTGCCGCCGTTCACACGGCCGCCGGGCGCCTGTGCTCGTTCCAACCTTTCCCTCTCTGCCAGCCTGCTGCCCTTCCCCGGCTTCTGCACTTTGCCCGGATATTTTCCGGTAAGGAGAAGGCCTCCTGAGCCCGCCCGCGGCGCCGCTGGGCCCGTTTGAAAAGGGCAAAGCCCCCGCAGCGCGGCTTTGGGCGGCATGCGCCGCAGGGGGGGCGTATTCTGCACGGCGGGCCGGGCTGGCCGCGGCAGCGCAAAAGCCGTATCACAGCGCCCGGCGCATTTCAATGTGAGGCTGGCCGCAGTCTAAAAACACTTCACCCACCGGGGAAAAGCCCAGCGCCTCGTAAAAGCTCTGCCGCTCCACCTGCGCGCCCAGGCTGGCCGTTTTTCCGCCTCGTGCTGCGGCCTCGCGGCACATCTCGCGCATCATGGCTCCGGCATATCCTCTGCCGCGCCGGGCCGCATATGTCGCCACGCGCCCAATATGCCATACGCCGGGCTGTTCCTCAAACATGCGGGCCGTGCACACCGGCTCGCCCGCCGCGTCGCGCCCCAGCACATGCAGGGCCGTCTTGTCCTGCTCGTCGCGGTCTTCCTCCAGCGTATAGCCCTGCTCGTCCACAAACACCCTTGTTCGGATAGCCAGCGCGGCCGCCATCTGCGGCGAAGAAAACCCGAACCATTCAAACGTTAAATCCATCCCTTTTCCTTCCTTTCTCTGTCATGCCGCCTGCCCCGGCAAAGAGAACGCCGCCCCGCGCACTTCCCCCTTTGGGCTGCAAAATAAGCGCCGGATAAAAAAGAAAGCACCAAGACCCACACCTCCGCAACGCGGCCCTGACGGCGTGGCTCTCAATGCCCTGGACATCTGCACCCGGGGGAACAGACAAGCACCATGTGATTCATTTTTCGCAAAAATTATAGCATATATCTTTTTCCGGCACAAGCCCTTTCTGCGGCAGGCCGCATACCGGCCTAAAGGCTGCGTGTGCCGGGCCGGCATTTTTCCGGCTTACAGCACCAGCACGGCGCGCAAAAGCAGCAGCATCACCACCCCCGGCGCCCCCAGCACCACAGCCACAAACGCCGTGGCATAGTTCAGCGCCAGCGCCACGCCCGTATAGCCCGCCAGCACGTCCACCGCCGCCAGCGCGGCAATGCCGCCGAACGCACTTTGCGCGGCGCGGGAAAGCGGGCGCTTCGAATGCCGCAGCGCGGCCAGCACGCAGCCCGCGCACAGCGCGGCAAAACCCAGCAGCAGCGTTTGCACAAATTCCATGCCGTTTCACCTCAACACATCTGTATGCGGACAAGGTGTGCGTTATGCACGGCATGTCCCGCGGCGCGTCAGGCAAGGGCAAAGTCGATGTTGCCGCTTGCCACGTCTGCGGCAAGCAGCTTCACGCGCACAGCATCGCCCACGCGCCAGCTTTTTCCGCCGGTTTCGTCTGCCAGATCTGCATTCTTGGAAAGCACCAGCCGCCCGCGGGAAAGCTCGCCCGCGCGAACAAGGCCCTCCACCGTATTTTCAAGCTGCACATAAATGCCAAAGCTGGTGACGCCGGTAATGACGCCTGCAAAGCCCTCGCCCAGGAAGCCGCGCATATATTCGGCCTTATAACATTCCTCTATATCCCGCTCCGCCGCGGCGGCGGCCTGCTCGCGCCCACTGGCGCGCTGGGCCGCGCGCTCTGCCGCCTGCGCCGCGCCTTTCTCCGGCTTTTCGCCCGCGCACAGCGCGCTGAGGGCCCGGTGCACGCAGATGTCCGGGTAGCGGCGGATGGGTGAGGTAAAGTGCGCGTAATCTGCAAGGCACAGCGCAAAATGGCCCTTTGGGCGCGGCGAATACACAGCCTTGCTCATGGCCCGCAGCACGCTCATGTGCACGCACGCGGCAAGCGGCGTGCCGCGCGTGCGCGCCAGCAGGTCTGCCAGCTCCTGCGCCGCGGGCACCGTTTGGGCAAAATGGTGCGGCACCGAAAGCGCAGCCAACGTCTCGCGCAGCTCCTGCGCCTTCTGGGGGCTGGGTGCCTCGTGCACACGGTACACGCAGGGCACGCCCGCCTCGCGCGCACAGCGCGCGGCGCACATGTTGGCGCACAGCATGCACTCTTCGATAATGCGCTCGGCAAGGCCCCGGCTGCGCCGGGCAACGCCCACGCACACGCCCTCGGTATTCACGCTCAGCTTTGCCTCGGGCGTGTCCAGCTCCAGCGCGCCGCGGGCCGCGCGCCGCGCGGCCAGGGCCCGGTACAGGAGCTCCAGCGCCGCAAGCTGCCCGCGCACAGGGGCATACTTTTCTACAAGCCCCGGCGCCGCTTCGCCCGCCAGCACCTCGTTTATCTCGCCGTATACGCCCTTCACACGCGAACGGATCACGCTTTTCACAAAGCGGAAGCTCTGCACCTCGCCCGCCTCGGAAAGCTCCATCAGGCAGGAAAAACACAGCCTGTCCTCGCCTTCGTTCAGGCTGCATATGCCGTTTGAAAGCGCGCGCGGCAGCATAGGCACCACTTTGTCTGCGTAATACACCGAGGTGCCGCGCGAAAAGGCGGCCTCCTCCAGGGCAGTGCCTGGCTTTACATAGTGGCTCACGTCTGCAATATGCACGCCCAGCGAAAAGCCGCCCGGCCGCCGGGCGATGCTCACGGCATCGTCAATGTCCTTCGTGTCGGCAGAGTCTATGGTGAACACGGCCTCCCCGCGCAGGTCCAGCCTGCCGTGCAGCTCCTGTTCCGAAATGCCCGCCGCTGCAAGGGCCTTGGCCTCATCCTTTGCTTTTGTGGAAAAATGCGTCTCGATGTCCGCCTCATACAATATGGCTTTCGCGCAGGCGCGCGCGCTTTGCGCGCTGCCGAACCGCATGGCGACGCCCGCGCGGTGCGCCTCGTGGGTGCCGCCGCGCTCCAGCAGCTCTACCGCCACCTTCTCGCCCTCGCGCGCGCCGCCGTCCAGCCCTTTTTTCAGCACAAGGCACAGGGCCGGGCACACGTCCGGCAGGAACACCAGCCTGCCCTCCCGCCGTTCCACGGTGCCGGCAAAACGGTTCTGCTCCTTTGTCACAGCCAGCACCTCGCCCTCGGCAGAGCCCTCTTTCTGCGGGTGGCCGAACAGGCTCACCAGCACCTCGTCGCCCGGCATGGCGCCGCGCAGAAAGCGCCCGGGAATAAACACATCCGGGCCGCCCGATGCCGGGCGCGCGAAACCAAACCCGCGCGCCAGCTTCACCAGCGTGCAGGGCACGGCGTGCTGCGCCTGCTCGGTGCACAGGGCATACACGCCCTCGCGGCACAGCACCTTGTTCTTTTCACACAGCTGCGCCAGCGCCTTCGCCACCTTTTTATCGTTGCCAAGGCGGGCCTTCAGCGCGGCCCTTGTGCAGGGCTGCTGCTCAAGCTGGCGCAGTATTTTCGTTTTGATGCTCATAGCTTCCTCTTTTCTCGCGGCGGGGGGCACAAGATGCAAAAAGGCCCGCAGCGCAGGGGTGTCGGGCGACACACCGCATGCCAGCGGGCCTTACATGCAAAAGCTTATTTTGCCAGTGCGCTGATGACATTCACGCCGATGGTGAGCACAAACAGCACCACGGCAGCCACCTTCGTGTACTTCACCATCAGGCTGGAAGGCGTGCGGCTGCGGCCGTCCATCATCATCATTTCGCCGCCGCCGATTACACCGGCAAGGCCGTTTCCCTTTGAATCCTGCAGCAGCACCAGAATCACAATGGCAATGCTGGCTAAAATCAGCAGAACACCGCTGATAATCTCTAAAATAGTCATGCCGGTAAACCCTCCATTTTATACGGCGCGAAACAACCGCACCTTAAAAGCATTATTGATAATAGCATATCCGCCTGCAAAAAGCAAGCGTTTTCTGCATCGGGGCGCGCATTTTCGCATGCCCGGCGGGAACAGCCCCCTGCCCGGCCTTACAGCAGGCTTGTCTGCTCCACGGCGTCCTCGGCGCGCACAAGCGCGCCCATGGCGGGCAGCGTGCGCACGCGGTAGCGGTGCGCGTCGGCAAGCTCCAGCCCGGCGGCCAGGCGCACGCCTGTGATATGCTGGTTCTTTTTCAGCGTCAGCACATTCACGCCCGCAGTATTTTTCGTCTGCTTTTCCGGTATCTGGGCAGAGTGCACCAGAAGCATGCGCCCGGCGCTGGTGGTGACAGCAAGCTCCGCCTCTTCATGCAGGTAAGCCGCCCACACCAGCTTCGCCTTATCGGAATAAGCGTTGATAAGCTTTTTGCGGTTCTGCTTTGTGGCATAGCTCTGCATGGGCACCTTGGCGCACTTGCCGTTTTCGAACAGGAACAGCATGTGGCCCGCGTAGTCTTCTGTAAGGGCCATATACACGGGCCTCTCGCCCGCGTCCATGCCGAGGCGGGCGGGCACATATTCGCCCATCACGCTGGCCTTGCCGTCTGCAAAATCGCCCACGCGGCATTTATATACCTGCTGCGCGCTGGTGAAGAACAAAAGCTGGGCGTTGTTTTTCGTCTCGATGGTGCGCACCACCTCGTCGCCCTCCTTCAGCTTCTGCTCGCCGGACATGCGCAGCGAAAGCGGCGTTATCTTTTTGAAGTAGCCCTCGCGGGTGTAGAACACCGTCACGGGGTAATCGGGCATTGCGTCCTCTTCCTCTTCCTCCTCGTGCTGCGGCGCCTCGTACAAGATCTCGCTGCGGCGCGCCTCGCCGTACTGCTTTGCCACAGCGGCCAGCTCTGCCATAATGATTTTTTTAATCTTTGCCGGGCTGGCCAGGATGCCCCTGAGCTCTGCAATGGCGTTTTCCAGCTCCTGTATCTCCTGTGTGCGCTTCAGGATGTACTCGCGGTTCAAATGGCGCAGCTTAATCTCGGCCACATATTCCGCCTGCACCTGGTCGATGCCGAAGCCTATCATCAGGTTGGGCACCACCTCGGCCTCCTCGGCCGTCTCGCGCACGATGCGCACAGCCTTGTCGATATCCAGCAGAATGGCCGCCAGGCCCTGCAGAAGGTGCAGGCGTTTTTCCTTGCCGGCCAGCTCGAAATACGTGCGGCGGCGCACGCATTCGGTGCGGAAGGCGGCCCACTCGGCCAGTATCTCGCGCACGCCCATCACGCGCGGCATGCCCGCAATAAGCACGTTGAAGTTGCAGGAGAAGCTGTCCTCCAGCGGCGTTAAGCGGAATAGCTTTTGCATCACCCTGTCCGGGTCCTGCCCGCGCTTGAGGTCAATGGTGAGCTTCAGGCCGTTCAGGTCTGTCTCGTCGCGCATGTCGCTGATTTCCTTCACGCGCCCGGCCTTTACAAGCTCGGCTATCTTGTCCATCACGGCCTCCACCGTGGTGGTGGGCGGTATCTGCCGTATCTCCAGCATATTGCCGTCCCTCTGGTAGTCGTACTTCGCGCGCACGCGCACGCTGCCGCGGCCCGTCTCGTAGATATTGTCTATCTCTTTTTCGTTATACAGGATATAGCCTCCGCCCACAAAATCCGGCGCGGGCATGGTGGCCTTGATGTCGTGCTGCGGGTCTTTCAAAAGGGCGATGGTGGTCTCGCACAGCTCGGCCAGGTTGAACGAGCAGATGGACGAGGCCATGCCCACGGCAATGCCCAGCGTATTGTTCGCCAAAATGGTGGGGAATGTCACGGGCAGAAGCGTGGGCTCGGTGGTGGTGGCGTCGTAGTTGTCCACAAAATCCACAGTGTCCTTGTCGATGTCGCGGAACAGCTCCTCGCACACGGGCTCCAGTTTGGCCTCGGTGTAGCGCGAGGCGGCGCACGCCATGTCGCGGCTGTACGCCTTGCCAAAGTTGCCCTTGCCGGATACATACGGCACCAGCAGGCTTTCGTTCGTACGGGCAAGGCGCACCATGGTGTCGTAAATGGCCGCGTCGCCGTGCGGGTTCAGGTGCATGGTGCTGCCCACGATGTTGGCGCTTTTTGTGCGCGCGCCCTTCAGCAGGCCCATGTCGTACATGGTGTACAGCACCTTGCGGTGCGCGGGCTTGAAGCCGTCTATCTCCGGCAGGGCGCGCGAGACGATAACGCTCATCGCATAGGGCATATAGTTCGTCTCCAGCGTCTGCGTGATGGGCGTTTCCAGCACGCTGCCCGCGTCGGGTATCTCCACGCCTTCGCCCAGCTGCGGGCGCAGGGGCACGGGCTGTTTTTTCTGTTTTTTTGCCATGCGTATTTCTCCTTACTGTGCGGCCCGGCTCAGGATACGTCCAGCTCGTCCAGATATTCGTGCCCGTGCTGCGCAATGTGCTCCTTGCGGCCGGCGAGGTTGTCGCCCAAAAGCAAATCGAACATGGCGGCAGTAGCCTCGGCGTCCGTGGGCGTCACCTTGATAAGGCGGCGGCTGGCCGGGTTCATGGTGGTGAGCCACATCATTTCGGCGTCATTTTCGCCAAGGCCCTTCGAGCGCTGAATGGTATATTTTGCGCTGCCGATGCGCGCAAGAAACTCGGCCTTTTCCGGCTCGGTATAGGCAAAATACGTTTTGCCCTTGGAATTTATCTCGTACAGGGGCGACTCTGCAATATACACATATCCCTCTTTGATAAGCGTGGGCACGAGGCGGTAGATCATG
The DNA here is from genome assembly GCA_018380115.1 of Oscillospiraceae bacterium. Lineage (GTDB taxonomy): Bacteria > Bacillota > Clostridia > Oscillospirales > Ruminococcaceae > Ruthenibacterium. The sequence continues at coordinate 24,882 of JAGZUF010000016.1, forward strand.
GTGAGGATAAGCGTGCGGATCTGGTAGCCGTCCACATCCGCGTCCGTGCAGATGATGATCTTATTCCAGCGCAGGTTGGAGAGCTCAAAGCTGGAGAGGTCTTTTTTCGCCTTGCCGGAAAGCTCCACCCCGCAGCCCAGCACCTTGATAAGGTCTGTGATGACGTCGCTTTTGAAAATGCGCGCATAGTCTGCCTTCAGGCAGTTCAAAATTTTGCCGCGCACGGGCATGATAGCCTGATACTCGGAATCGCGGCTGGTCTTCACCGCACCCATGGCGGAATCGCCCTCCACGATATACAATTCGCGCTTTGCAAGGTCTTTCGAACGGCAGTCCACAAATTTCTGCACACGGTTCGCAATGTCAAGCTGCTTTGTCAGCGTGTTCTTCAGCCCAAGGCGCGTTTTGTCCGCGTGCTCGCGGCTCTGCTTGTTGATAAGCACCTGCTGGGCTATTTTCAGCGCTTCATCCGGCTTTTCCAGGAAATACACTTCCAAGTTATGGCGCAAAAATTCCGTCATGGCCTGCTGGATGAAGCGGTTGGTAATGGATTTTTTCGTTTGGTTCTCGTAGCTCGTCTGGGTAGAGAAAGAGGAGGAGACGAAGATGAGGCAATCCTGCACATCCTCGAACTTTATTTTGCTCTCGCCCTTTTTATACATATTTTTCTGGTGCAGAAAGGCGTCTATCTGCGCCACAAAGGCGGCCTTCACGGCCTTGTCCGGGCTGCCGCCGTGCTCAAGCCAGGAGGAATTGTGGTAATACTCCAGCAGCCGCGCCTTATTGGAAAAGCAGAAGGCCGCGTTCATCTTCACCTTGTAGTCTGGCTTGTCCTCACGGTCCCGCCCTTCGGCGGCAGACTGGCAGAAGCGCACCGGCGTCAGGCTCTCGCCGTCCGCCAGCTCTTCCACATAGTCTTCAATACCCTTTTCGTAAAAGAAGTCCTTCTGCTGCCTGCCCTCCGGCGTCTCGTAGCGGAATTCGAACGTGACGCCCGCATTCACCACAGCCTGCCGCTTGATGGTATCCAGGTAATATTCCACCGGCACATTGATGTCGGTGAACACCTCGCGGTCCGGCTTCCAGCGTATCTTAGAGCCGGTTTTGCGGCGCGAAGACGGCTCTTTATGCAAGCCGCCCACGTTTTCACCCTTCTGAAAATCCAGGTGATAGTGGAAGCCGTCGCGCCACACGTCCGCCTGCATCCATTCCGAGGAATACTGCGTGGCGCACAGGCCGAGGCCGTTCAGGCCCAGAGAATACTCATAGCTCTCCTGTCCGGCGGAATATTTTCCGCCCGCATACAGCTCGCAGAACAGAAGCTCCCAGTTATAGCGGTTTTCCTTCTGGTTGAAATCCACCGGCATGCCGCGGCCGAAATCCTCTATCTCCACCGAGCCGTCGGAAAAGCGTGTGATAAGGATGCGGTCGCCGTAGCCCTGGCGCGCCTCGTCGATAGAGTTTGAGAGTATCTCGAAAATGGAATGGGCGCACCCGTCCACGCCGTCCGAGCCGAAAATGACGCCCGGGCGCTTGCGCACACGGTCGGCTCCTTTCAGCATGGTGATACTCTCATTCGTATATGCTGCGTTCTTTTTCGCCATGGTTTCCTCCGGATGCGGTATTTTCACGAAAGCGCCGCGCGCACAAGGGGCTGTCCCCCTGCGCCGCGCGGCGGTTCATATTTCAAAAAGCTGCCTGCTTACACACCGCGCGGCGGTGTGCGCCAGCTTGCGCCGGCGGCGCTGGCCTCCTGCGTGGGCAGCACCTGCATGGACGCGTCGTACATGGGGCGCTGCGGCACGCTGCGGCGCTGCGCCTCATGCACGGCTGCCGCCAGCATGGCCTTGTCGGCCCCGCACTCGGTGCACATGCGCTTGCCGAGGCCCGCGTTGTAGTTGAAGGCGCCGCACGCGCAGCGCCAGCCGTCCTCGGCCTGCGCTGGGCGGTATTTCAGCCCGCCAATATGCAAAACGCCCTCCACATAGCGGCGCTCGGCCTCGCTCAGGGCCTGAGGCCGCGGCAGGGCCACCGGCGCGCAGCAGCGCAGGCTGTGCGTGGCGCCGTCGTATGTGACGCTGACAAGCGACGCCTCCACGCTGCCCAGCGGCACATCCGACACGAACACGCCGTCGTCAAAGCCGAACGTCTCGCCCTCGGCCGCGTTCACATCCTCATAGACAAAATCGTCCTCACCGATGACGCGGCCCTGTTTGTCCTTGCAGCGGAAGTGCGCCACCAGCCGCTGCAGCGGCCGGGAATACAGGTTTTTGAAGGTGAGCGTCACCACGGTCTCGCCCGTCTCCTCCATGCGGAACAGCTCCACCATGGAAAAGTGCACGGGGCTTCCTTTGCAGTAATAGCTTGCGCGCGAGCGCGCGATGGGGGTAAATGCCTGGCTCATATATCTGTCACCCTGGTCTGTCTGGCCGCGCCCTGCCGCAGGCAGCGGGCGCGGAGGTTTGTGTGCGGATGGCTGCCGCCCCGCCCTTTTCAGGGCCAGGGCCGCCGGTGCGCCCTGCGCATGATGCCGCGGGCACACTGCTACGCTTCCGATTTTAGCATACTTTTGCCGCCGGGGCAAGCGGTTTTGCGCCCCACTGTTTTCCATGGCGCGGGCAGCGCCCCTTCTGCGCGGTTTTGTGCGTGACGGATGCGCCCGGGCATGCTATACTGTTGGCAAAGCCTGTGCCGCCCCTGTGCGGCACAGAAAGCAAGGAGGCCGTGCCCATATGGAACCGTCTGCCATTTCTTCGCTGTGCAAAGCCCAGCACGCATACTTTGAAACAGGCGCCCCCTGCGCCGTACCCGCGCGAAAAGCCGCCCTTGCCGCGCTGGAGCGCGCGCTGAAGGCAAATGAGGCCATGCTTTTGGCCGCGCTGCAGCAGGACCTTGGCAAGCCCGCCGCAGAGGGATATTTTTCAGAGCTTGCCCTTGTGATGGACGAGGTGCGCCATGCCCAAAAGCACCTTTGCGCCTGGGCCCGGCCCACGCGGTGCCGCACGCCGCTTTCGCAGTTCCCGGCGAAGAGCTTTATCCTGCACCGGCCCAAGGGCTGCGTGCTCATCATGAGCCCATGGAACTACCCCGTGCTTTTGACGCTGGCGCCGCTGGTGGGCGCGCTGGCCGCAGGCTGCTGCGCCGTGGTGAAGCCCAGCGCCTATGCGCCCGCCGTTTCGGCCGCGCTGGCAAAGCTGCTGGGCGGGGCGTTTTCCCCGCACCATGTGGCCGTGGTGTGCGGCGGGCGAAGCGAGAACGCCGCCCTGCTGGACGAGGCCTTTGACCATATCTTTTTTACCGGCAGCGTCGGGGTGGGCAGGCTTGTGATGGAAAAGGCGGCGCGCCACCTGTGCCCCGTGACGCTGGAGCTCGGCGGCAAAAGCCCGTGCATCGTGGCGCGCAGCGCCGACATTCCCCTGGCCGCAAGGCGCATCGCCTTCGGCAAATTTTTGAACGCAGGGCAGACGTGCGTCGCGCCGGACTATGTACTGTGCGCCGCCGGGCTGGAGCAGCCGCTTGCCGTCGCCCTGCGTGGGGCCGTGCAGGGCTTTTTCGGGCCGGACGCGCTGGCCCTGCCGGACTATAACCGCATCGTGAATGAAAAGCACTTCCGCCGCCTGCGCGGCCTGCTGGAGGGGCAGGATATCGCCTTCGGCGGCCGCTGCGATGAAAGCACGCTTCGCATCGAGCCCACGGTGCTGCTGAACGTCACGCCCGAAAGCCCCGTAATGCAGGAGGAAATTTTCGGGCCCATCCTGCCCATCCTCACCGTGCCGGATGTGGAGGGGGCCATTCGATTTATCAGCGCGCGGCCGCGGCCGTTGGCTTTGTACCTGTTCACATGCAGCAAAGCCGACGAAAAGGCTGTGTTCGCGCGGTGTCATTTTGGCGGCGGCTGTGTGAACGACACTATTATCCACCTTGCCACGCATGAAATGGGCTTTGGCGGCGTGGGCCAGAGCGGTATGGGAAGCTACCACGGCAAACGTAGTTTTGAGACGTTCAGCCATGAAGAGAGCCTTGTGAAAAAGGCCCTCTGGCTGGACCTTCCCTTCCGCTACCGCCCGTACACGAAAGAGAAGGAGCGCATCATCCGCCGCGTGATGCGCTGAACAGGCGGCCCGCGGCGCGCCCCGGCTTTCCGGGCGCTGCGGCGCCGCAGAAAAAGAGGTGCAGTATGCAGACAGAACAGTACATCATCAACTTTTACAGCAATTACGACGAGGACGGCCGCCTTGCAAGCAGGCATGGCGCCGTCGAGTTTCTCACCACCATGCGCTATATTGAAAAATATGCAGGGCCGGGCGCCCGCGTGCTGGAGGTGGGCGCGGGCACGGGCCGTTATTCCCACGCGCTGGCGCGCCGGGGCTATGCCGTGGACGCAGTGGAGCTTGTGGCTCACAACATTGAGGTGTTCCGGCGGAACACGCAGCCCGGCGAGGCCGTCACCATCATGCAGGGCAATGCGCTGGACCTTTCCTCCTTTGCGGACGGCACCTACGATATCACCCTGCTGCTGGGCCCGCTGTACCACCTTTATGAAAAGGATGATAAGCGGCAGGCCCTGCGCGAGGCCATCCGCGTCACAAAGCCGGGCGGCGTCATCTTCGCCGCATACGTCATATCGGACGGCTGCCTTCTGGATGAAGGGTTCCGCCGCGGCAACATCAATGTGGCGGAATATGTGAAAAACGGCCTGCTGGACGCCGAAACGTTCGCGGCAAGCTCTGAGCCGAAGGATTTGTTCGAGCTTGTGCGCAAGGAAGATGTGGACGAGCTGATGGCTGCTTTTCCAACCACGCGCCTGCACTATGTGGCCGCAGACGGCTGCGCCCTGCTGCTTCGCGGCGAGCTGGATGCCATGGAGGAAAGCACGTTCCAGCTTTACCTGCGCTACCATTTCGCCACCTGCGAGCGCGCAGACCTGCTCGGCGTCACCAGCCACGCGCTTGATATTTTCCGGAAATAGCACAGGCCGGGCGCGCGCCCTTTTGCCCTGTGCAGCCGCCCGCCGGGCGGCATGAAGCCCTTAGAGAATGGCCCCTTTTCAAACTCCCCGCCGCCCGGCATTACAGCCGGGCGGCGGGGAGTTTTTGCTTTGTATGCTTTAGCGAAACGGCCTCCAGCTATGCTGGGGAGAGTAAAAAAGCTTTCGCTTCAGGCATCGGGCGAAGCGGGATGGTATTCAACACCAAAAAGATGAGCATGTAATGGGAAGAACCCCGCTTGCGGGAGGCGGGGCAAGTGATGCAAAAGACAGAGTATTCAGCGCCTCCTGAGAGGCTTGCCGGCAGTATGCCCTTCCAGGGCCTGCGCAAGCCCCAGGCTTTGCCGGGGGCCTGTCTTTACTCTTTGGGCAGCGCAGGGCGCGCCGTGTAAAGTGCCCGCCATTCCTCCTCCAGCATGGACATCAGAATGTCGTCGGCATAGGCCCCACCGTCCAGCACAGCGTCCCGCAGAACGCCCTCGCGGCGAAAGCCCGCCTTTTCGTATGCCCGGATGGCCCGCTGGTTGAACGAAAAAACGTCCAGCGACAGCCGGTGCAGCCGCAGCGCCTGAAAGGCAAACTCCAGCGTGCACCGTATCATCCAGGAGCCTGTGCCTTTTCCGCAGGCCTCCGGGTGGAACAGCGCCACCCGGAAATTTGCACTGCGCAGCTGCATGTCCATCTCATTAATCACACTCTCCCCCACGATGCGTCCCTGTGGGGAAACGAGCACAAAATCGTATCTGTCCGGGCAGGCGACACACTGCTTGAAAAAGCCCGTTACCTCTTCTTTTGAAAAGCAGGAGCTGCATCCCGTCAGCCGGGCAATTTCCGGGTCAAGCGGGGCAAAATTGTCTTCATAGTATCGCTCTGCATCCTCCTGCCGCGCAGGCCTCAGCACAAAGCCGTCCTTCCGCCACACCGGCGCGGCGGCATCTGTTTTCCCCGTCTTTGCAGTACACGGCACAGCTTCCATCCCGGTTCCCCCCTTCTTGTATTTGCGATTTATTCTACCATATTTTTCGAAAATGTGATACGATTTAATAAAACAAGCAAGACAGGAGGGCTGCCCATGACACAGGCGCAATTGCATGCCGCGCTGGCCGGTGCGGCCGAGGCGGAATATGCCGCTTTTTCTTCCAAATTGCTGGGCGGCGCACAAAAGCCGCTACTGGGCGTGCGCCTGCCCGTTTTGCGCAGGCTGGCGGCACGGCTCGTGCGTGAAAACGGCGGCGCGGCGCTTTCGCTTTGCACGCGCGGGCAGTATTTTGAGGACGTGATGCTGAAGGGCATGGTTCTCGGCAGGCTGCCTGCCCCGCTTGACGCCGTGCTGGCGGAAACGCGCGCCTTTCTGGGCGAGATAGACAACTGGTCCGTATGCGACAGCTTCTGCGCAGGTTACCTGCACGCAAAAAAGCACCCGGCCGAGGTGTTCGCCTTTGCCAAAGGCTGCCTTTCCGATACGCGCGAATTTGCCGCTCGCTTCGGCATCGTGCTTTTGATGGACCATTTCCGCTGCACGCCGTATGCCGCCGAGGCGCTCAGCGCCATATCCGATGTGGACGCGGCAGGCCGCTATTATGTGCAGATGGGCATTGCCTGGGCGCTGGCCACCTTTTATTTGCAGCTTCCGCAAGCGGTGCTGCACCTTCTGCGCACACATCCGGATGACTCCATATGCCGCATGGCGGTGCGCAAGCTGTGCGAATCTCTTCGCGTGCCCGCCGGGGCAAAGGCGCAGGCAAAACAAATTTGGAAGGAGCGCAAAGGTATATGACGGAATTTACAAGGCGCATCTATGAAGTGGTAAAGCAGATCCCCAAAGGCCGTGTGGCCAGCTACGGCCAGGTGGCGCAGCTGGCGGGCAACCCGCGCGGCGCGCGCGGTGTAGGCTTCGCCCTGCACCGCAACCCCGAGCCGGGCGTCATCCCCTGCCACCGCGTGGTGTTTCAGGACGGCAGCACCTGCACCGGCTATGCCTTCGGCGGGCCCGAAGTGCAGCGCCGCATGCTGGAGGACGAGGGCGTCCGCTTTTTGCCGGACGGCCGCGTGGATATGGCCGCATGCCGCTGGCTGTGAGCCCCCAGGCCCCTTTTGTCAGGCAGAAAAAAGCGGCTGTCTTGATACCCGTTTGCCGGGCAAAAATATCAGGAATATAAATAACAGTGTGAACAGAGCAAAAAAGAAAATCCCCGCGGAGCGTTAATTCCACGGGGATTTTCTATAGGTTCACGCTATAAAAGAGCTGCCCAGAACAAACACAAAACCATCACTTACAAAAACCAGTGGTAAAAAAGGCATCCGCTAAAACTCCGTTTCCTGAGCGTACTCCTCATAATCCTCTAAAACACTGTCATTCAAATGGGAAAGATTTCTTTCCCCACTCAGTTCTTCGACTGCATCATAGGACAAATAGGAGCACGATTCTGACATCGGCCCGCTCTCCATCAGCGCAAAAACCGGCCGGGATATTTCCTGCAGCACTTTCCTTCGCCGGGATATGGGCGCGACAATATGGGCTTTGATCTTCAAATTGGGCTGAAGGCTCATCAAATCTGCCATGCGCAGAAGCCCAGAATATATCGATGTAGAATGCTCAATTTCAAACGCCCGAACGATTGCATTCCTTCGAATCCAGAGAACATCAATATTTTCAATCGTCCGTAAGGTTACATTATCATAGTTCAACGGCAAACGATTTAAAATGGTGTTGTCCCTAACTGGATTCCACTCCTCAAGAACGCGCTGACGGTCTGCAAATGGAAGCCAAATTCGAAATCCCATTGACTCACCGATTTTTGCAATCAAAGCTTGAACTTTTGTATGCTCCGTCTCCATGCGGCGTCTGCCAGAAACCCTGCCGTCATCCTCAGGAATAGAAACGACAATTTGCCCAATTTCCGAATTAATCATGGAAGGCCTGAGGTTTTTCTGGTCAATAGCAGTTAAAGGATAACTTTTCTGACTTTCCCTTTGTTCAATCAAAATCCTTTCCAAATAGGCTCCATCTTCATCTGTCAACTTTGTCAGACTTCCCCGGACTTTTCCGGTCCAAGCGGTGTTGTCTTTTTGCAAATCTTTGGTGAAGGATAGATGCTTCCAAGAAATGTCGTTGCTAATCGGTATCCCTTTCTCTGGTTGTAGCCAAACATGAGGAGATACCCGAAAACGGACAACAAATGGATCGTCCGCTTCCATAAAAACAGGCTGATGATCTACAAAATAATTTGATGAAACCTCTAACACACCAATCCAGCGGGATAATTTCGTCATATAGCAAATCAGCCGATCTCCTGGTCTGATATTGGCAGCAGATCTCCTCCGGTTCTCTCTGAATCCAGAGATCTCTTGTTCAGATTCGGAGAAAGCCCTATATGTTTCCGGGGAAAATAAGTCTATATAATATGCCATCCTCTGTATCCTCACTGTGAGTTAATATCAATATCGTATCACAGTTTATTGAAACTATCAATCACGCATAAGCTCTTAATACTCCATACTCCGCTACTGCAAGAAGCGGATATCTTTGAAAAATCAATGTAAATTCCAAATTTGATGTAAACAAAAGAGGTCAAAATTTGAAAATCAAAAATGGGACATTCAAATTTTGACCTTCAGAAAAAATTGCATAACAATAAAAAAGCTACATCTCCACGATGTAGCTTTTAATCTGGTGCGGATGAAGGGACTTGAACCCATATGAAGTTGCCCTCACTAGAACCTGAATCTAGCGCGTCTGCCAATTCCGCCACATCCGCATATTGGCGTTCCCTTGTGAGAACGTACTTGATTTTAGCATAAGCCGGGCCGCTTGTCAACCACTTTTTTCTCTTTTTTCCCCGCTGAAAATACAAGTAAAAAAACAGGCCTGCTTTTGGTAAGGCACAGCGCCCTGCTTTCATCCGGCAGATGTTGCTTTCCAGCAAAGGCAGCCTAACACCTTGGCCTTCTGCATACGGCATATGGCCGAAAGCATGGTATGGAGCCTGGGCGAATAAACGCTGTCCGTCCCCTTGGCAGATACAGGCTGGAGAAGGCACGGCATGAATTTAACAAATGTGATATAATAGACGCAGGCGGCATGGGCCCGGCAGCCTTGCCGGCAGCGCCCGCCCCCCGCTTGACAAATGCAGCCCAAAGGCGCAGCATGAGTTCAGCAGATGTGGTATAATGTGTCCACTTAGCGAATCCAGATGCAGGCGAAGGATGAGCCTGGCGGAACAGATGCCGCACCCTTAACAAGGCCGGGCCAAAGGGCGAAGGACAGGCTTCGTGAATGTGGTATAATAAAAGCATGATTTCGGGGCAGAGAGGTTTTCCTCCTGTGCTCTGGCAAGGAGAGAGCAAAATGGATATTTTCAGCACAATCACCGCGGCAGGCGTTGCCAGCCTTATATTTTCGCTCATCAACTGCCTGTTCGGGTTCCGGCTGCAAAAATTCTGGGTCGGCCTTGTGTGCTTTTTATTCGGCGGTGTGGTGCTCAGCCTTATCGCGTCGCACCTCACAAGCACAGGCTGGGTGCATGCAGCCGCATTCTTTGTGGGCGGCGCCGTTCTTGCGGCCTTGTCGTTCCGCCTGTATCTGGCCAGCCTGTTCGTGTTCAGCCTGGGGCTGGTATGGATGTCTGCCTGCTGGCTTATCCCCTCGCACTGGGCCGGGCACGTGGCAGGCATTGTGGCGGGCGTCCTCGCGGGCGTGCTGGTGGTGAAGCTCACACGCCCGGCCATCATCCTGCTCACTGCTGCAACAGGTGGGTTCTCGGCCGCAAAGTCGGTATTTCTTCTGCTTGGGCTGGACGCCCAGGCAGGCAGCGGCATGTTCTGGGCCATGGCCGCCGTAGGGCTAGCAGCAGCTGTGCTGGGAGCTGTGTTCCAGTTTCGCAGCACGAAGGCATAAATGGGCCGCCACATATAAAACAAAATGGAAGGAAGTCACAGCGCATGAATGAAGTTTTGCAGCAGCTGTACACGCGCAAATCCGTGCGCGCATTCGAGGAAACCGAAATCAGTCCGCAGGAAAAGCAGGCCATTCTGCAGGCGGCCTTCGAGGCGCCCAGCGCAGGCAATCAGCAGCTTTACACGATTCTGGACATTACAGACAGCGACCTGAAACAAGCCCTGAGCGAAACGTGCGACCACCAGCCCTTCATTGCCAAGGCCCCCATGGTGCTCGTTTTCTGTGCAGATTGCCAGAAGTGGCTGGATGCCTTTTCCGCATGCGGCTGTGCGCCGCGCAGGCCCGGCCCCGGAGACCTTTTGCTTGCCGCGGCGGACGCCTGCATTGCGGCGCAGAATGCCGTAACGGCGGCGCAGAGCCTGGGCATCGGTTCGTGCTATATCGGGGACATTTTGGAAAATTGCGAACAGCACCGCGCCCTGCTGCACCTGCCGGAATACGTTGTGCCGGCGGCCATGCTGGTGTTCGGCAGGCCGGCGCCCGGCCAGCTTTCGCGGCCAAAGCCGCGCCGATGTGAGGCGAAGTTTCTGGTGCATGAAAACAGCTACCGCCGCATGCAGGCAGACGAGCTGCGCGCCATGCTGGGCCATAAGGCGGCGGCAAGGCCGTATGAGGAATGGATGCGCTCGTTCTGCGATTTCAAATACAACAGCGGCTTTTCCCGCGAGATGAGCCGTTCTGCAGCAGAATATCTGAAACCCTTTGAAAAAGGAAAGGATGACTGGAATGGAACCTGATAAAATGGAATTGGAGCGTCTGCAGCTTCAGGCCGCAGATGCGGTGCGCGAGCTTTTGGAAAAGGCACGCGTGCCGCGCGGCGGCATCGTGGTGGTGGGCTGCTCCACCAGCGAGGTCGTGGGCGGCAGCATCGGCAAGGCCAGCAGTATGCAGGCGGCCGCCGCCATATACCACGGCATTGCACCCGTGCTGGCGCAGGCCGGCGTTTTCCTTGCCGCACAGTGCTGCGAACATCTGAACCGCGCCGTCATTGTAGAGCACACCGCCCTGAAGCCATGGCAGCAGCCGGTAAACGTTCTGCCACAGCCGCATGCGGGCGGCAGCTTTGCCACCACGGCTTGGCAGAGCATGAAGGCCCCTGTGGCATTGGAGGAAATTGAGGCGGATGCTGGGCTGGACATCGGCGATACCCTCATCGGCATGCATCTGAAGCGCGTGGCCGTGCCTGTGCGCCTTTCTGTGCGCAGGCTGGGCCAGGCAAACCTTGTGGCGGCGCGCACGCGCCCGAAATTCATTGGCGGGGCGCGCGCCGCATACCTGCCGGAGGAGGAATTGCGTTGACAGAACTGGAAAAGCGCCTTGCGCAGCAGGTGGACGCCGTGCGCCAGAAAATGGCCGGCGCCATGCGGGCGGCCGGGCGGCCGGACGGCAGCGTGCTGCTGTGCGCCGCCAGTAAAACACAAAATGCGCAGACGGTGCGCGCCTCGGCAGAGTGCGCCATTGACGTATTTGGGGAAAACCGCGTGCAGGAGCTTACGGAAAAGCTGGCCGCCGGCGCCTATGGCGCAAAGCCGGTGCACATGATAGGACATTTGCAGACAAACAAGGTAAAATATGTGGTGGGGCACGCGGCGCTCATCCATTCAGTAGATTCCATGCGCCTTGTGGACGCCATTGAAAAAGAGGCCGCCAAACTAGATGTGGTGCAGGACATTCTGCTGGAGGTGAACATCGGCGCCGAGGCAAGCAAAAGCGGCGCCGCGCCCGGCGAGGTGCGCGCCCTGGCGGAATATGCCGCGACAAAGCCGCATGTGCTGGTGCGCGGGCTGATGGCTATTCCCCCTGCCGAAGAGGCGCCCGGGCAAGCCAGGCGCTATTTTGCGCAGATGAAGAATCTGTTCGACAAGCTGGCCGGCGCGCATATCGAGCGCGCGCCCATGGAAATTTTGAGCATGGGCATGAGCGGAGATTTTGAAAGCGCCATTCTGGAGGGGGCCACCCTTGTGCGCGTGGGCACAGCTATTTACGGCGCGCGGAATTATGCCAAAGCATGATGCTTTTTCAAGCCGCGTCCGGGCGGCAAGCAAGCGTGTATGCAGCCGCCGCATTGCCTTGCGGCCCCATCGTTTCATAAAAACTGGAAAGCAGCGGCTTTATGACGCTGCTTTTTCTTGCGGCAAAGCCGCCTGTTGCAACGCTGCCTATGCCGCAAACAAAAGGGGCCGCACTATGCGGCCCCTTTTGGCGATTTTCATTTGAATAGCTTCAGACGCTTCGCTGCCGTTGTCAGCCGGCTTTCAGCTCCACCGCCGCCCACTGTTCTTCCGTCCAGTCATTATACCAGTCATAGCTGTAATCTTTTTCTCGCACCACTGTCTCGTATGCATCCTGTACAGATTGAGCAGCCTGTTCAGGCGTCACTTCACCGGATGCCACACCGGCAATGGCATTGCCAAGCGCATCGTTGATCTCTGCGGGCAGCATCCAGTCAATATACATAATATTCTGCGGCACAAAGCTCATCAGCTCTTCCGCACAAGGCATATCTACAGCCTCCACGCCCTTGATAACAGGCAAAATAGGCTCTGTAGCGCCAATAGTAAGTTGTGCATTCTCCGGGCGCGTCATGAATTCAAGGAACTTCACCACCATGTCGGCGTGTTCTTTGTTGCAGTTGGAGGCAACGGCAATGCCGTCGTCTGCAGCGCCGCTACCTTGGGGCACAAGGCCGTCAGCCATTTCAGGGAACATGAACACGCCTACTTCAAATGTATCGCCCACGATTTCCAAAACAGGTGCATACTCCCATGTCCCGCCATAGAACATAGCCGCTTCCTGCTGGGCAAACAGCGCCTTCATGCCCGTGTCATCCGTATTGAGGCTGTCTTTGGTTAAAATACCGCGCTCGAACAGTTCCCCAATCATGGCAAACGCTTCAATTGTCTCGTCATTTACAAAGCTGCTGTTACCGGAAAGCCAGTCCTCCGCCTTTGCAATAGATTCATTGTGGCTCGTCTGCGCATAGGTCTCTTCAAAGAACATCTGCCAATAGCCCAAAATCGCCCCCTGATGGATCCACGGATTCGCAATTCCTTTTTCCTCACGGATGACGTCAGCACAGTGCTGCAGCTCGTCCAATGTTTTCGGTTCTTCCAGGCCCAGTTCATCGAACATGGTCTTATTATAATATACACAGCTCACTGTCGTTTCGCTGTAGGGGATTCCCCACTGATAACCGCCCACGTTATAGACGTCCAGTGTGCCTTCTTCAAAGCGGTCTTTGATAGGCTCCACCACTTCGGACAGCTCCATCAAAGCCCCCGCTGGGGCCAACGTAGAACGGATCTGGCCGCCAGTAGTACGAATGATATCAATCTGCTCGCCGGCCATCCTCGCTTGGGCCAGATACTGCGGGATCGCCTCCCACTCCTGCATTTCCAAATTCACTTTAACGCCAGGGTTTTCCTCTTCAAACTTTGCGATCATTTCCTCCCAGCCGTCCACCATGGCGTCAAGGCGCATTGTTGCACTCAGCACATTGATCTCGATCTCCTCATTACCGGCAGTGCCGGCTGCATTGTCTGAGCCACTGCAGCCCACTAGCAGGCTCAGCGCCAACATCAGGCATGTAATCAAAGCGGCACTTTTCTTCAACATGTTTTACTCCTCCTTGAAATAATTTTACTTAAACAGCGTCAAACGCCGTTTCTTCTTTCTCGCCGGCGCACGGCCCGTTTGGGTACGTTTCGCCATATACCTTCACATCTCTATGTCTTTGCGGCGTGCTGCAAAAGCATATCTCTCTGCTGCCGGGCCTCACTGCGCACCTGCGGCGTCACAAGCGGCCAAGGGCCATACTGCCGTGCGTTAAAACCCGCCGCCACATTTGCCATTGCAGCCGTCTGCCACGGCCCAAGCCCTTCGGCATATCCCACTAATGAGGCCGCTGTCGAGCAATTTCCACAGCCCGTGGGGTCTACGCTTTCTGCTGTGCCAACAGCCGGCAGAAAAGCTGTCTGCCCGTCCTGCAGCATATAGGCGCCCTTTTCACCGGCACGGAAAAAGCAGGGCTTTCCAATTTTGTGCAGTTCTTCCAACACGTCATCCAATGTATCAAGGCCAAAAAATACTTTTGCCTCATTCAAGTTCATAGAAAACGCATCTGTTTCTTCAATTTTTTTAAGCACCTGCGCATGGCGGCCGGGGGCCAGCAGGTCCCCCGTTGTAATTTCCCACATCAGTTTACCGTTCGGCATCATGCGCTTCAACTGACCGAACTGCCCTGTGATAGGCGCGTGCAGCGAAGCCTCCAGATAAATGCCTTTTGTGTTTTCATCGCAGTAGGGGGCAAATTGCGATGCATCCAGCGCGCACAGCCGAGAGGCCTCTTCTTCATAGGCCTCTCCATACCGGCAGTTTTCTTCCCAACTGCCATCCGCGTTGTATTTCATTTGATACCGAAGGGTATATTTCACCGGCTTTTTTACCGACACTCTGATTCCATTGGCCTCAAAATATGGGCCATAATACTGGTCAAAATCTTCTCCTGCAGCCCCAATATATGCTACACTGTCACGCCACAGTCGGATGCCAGCCGCCGAAAACACGCTGCCGCCCAGTACGTCCCTCAACTGTCGGCCGTCTTTCAAATCAAAGTCATTCAGCATGGTGTAGCCACCCACAAGATACTCCATATCAATGTCCTTCTCTCAGCTGCTTTACCTGTGCCATAAACTCTTCCACATAAGCGCTGCACACGTCGCCCTCGGCCGTGCGCGTATCCTTCAGCGTGGAGCCCACAATGGCCCCGTCACCAACAGAAAGCTGCTGCCCAGCCGTCTGCGCCGTCAGCCCCGCGCCAACAATCAGCGGGAATTCGCCCATGATATCCCGGAATTCCTGTATTTTCTCCAAACTTGTGTTCATGCCTGTGCCCTCGCCCGTGACGACAATGGCATCGCAGCGCTGCATTCCCAAACGCAGGTCTTCCTCAAGGCTGCGCCCGGAGAGGACGGGCTTATATTTGAACCGAACGCCGCCCAACACAAGAACCGTACCCTTTTCATGATATTTTTCGCACAGCGCGCCATATTCCGCATCATCTTCGGGCGAAAGATGGCCGGCCACAGAATCCACCTGCATAAATTTTGCGCCGTACCGTTCGGCCAGCTGGTAGCTTTTTTCAAACTGGTCCAGCAGGTTCACACCGTACAGGGCATCCGGCCTTTCTTTTTGAAGCCATTCCAGAACGGCCACAACGTCCTGCTCGTCCCCGAAATAATCTTCCACAATGACGGCGTCCGCACCGGCGCCGAACAGCAGATCCGTCTCCCGTTTGGCGCGCTGCAAAACCTCTTCATGCGTTTCGCCCTTCAGGTGCAGCATTGCCATAACAGGCTTTTTCACGTGAAATACATCTTCAAACTTCATCTCACAGCACCTCTTTATTCTCTTTCCACAAAAATTCCATCTGGCGGCGCAGCGCGGGCAGAACAGGGCTGCTGTTTTTCAGTTCATGCAGCACCACAAAGCCCTCGTTCTCGCGCGCAAGTTCAGCTATCCAGCGGCGAACGGCTGGCGCGGTGTATACCCCGCGCTCATCGCCCATTGGCACATGTGAATCATACCTTTCGAGTACGATGGATACACCGTACTCTTCCTTCTCCTGCCTTGTCTCTAAAGAGTCGATTCTTTCTCCGTACTCGCCCTGCAGGCGCCCATTGCGGAAATACTCTGTGTGCTTCAATTCGCAATCCGACAGATGAAGGCAACCTGTCTTTCGGATAACAGATGGGTCCAAAATATTCATTTCAACCCATTTTTCTGCAAATAGTTTCGGATCCGCGCCAAATTCTTCTTCCAGCCGCTGCATCCTAGACGTGATTTCAAACGGCTGAAGCATGAAGCAGGCGCCCTTTCCATCTGGCGATTTCCCAATGGCATGCAGCAAATGATTCATATCCCAGCTTACACGCAGCTTATCGAATGGGTCGTACACCTGACGGAAGATTTCCGCAAAGTCTTCGCATCGCTGCGCGCCATATTCAAGGCCCCATCCGGCATTTTCCAGCTCTATCACCGGGGACCCGGCAGAAAGCAGGCCTTTGCCCGCAAGGCGCAGCAAAAATTCCTGCACCATGCGCACCATGGCGTCCAGCACCTGCTCGCGGGTTATCGTGAATTCCCATGCGCCATCAATTGCCGCATAGTCGATCACATGGAACACGTATGCCTGTGCACCCAACGCGCAGGCAAGTTCATATTCCTGCGTCCAGCGCGCAAACATGTGATCTCCCGTCAAGTCACCATAATAGCGGCAAATACCTTCTTCCCCGTCCTGCCGCTGTACAAGCTCACGGTAATGCAGCTTGTTCAAAAAACTTGTGGGGTATGACCAGTAGGAGCAGTGTATGCGCTTTACACACAGCCTCTTGTATTTCTCTATCACCGCAGCCTTTTTTGCCTCGGAATCGAACAGAAGCGACTGGCTGCGGTTGCCCTCATAATTCATAAATACTTCTGTTCCGGCCAACCCATTTTCCTTCAGAAGCTGTTCCAGCCCATCTGTCTCCTGTGTAGAAAATGTGTCTTCTACATAAGTTAGATACTGCACCGGTCTATTCATCTTTCGCAAACTCCTTTCTCAGTGCGTCATCCTACAAGGGTACGGACGCTTTTTCGGACGATTAGTTTCGGAGAAAAGATTTTTTTCTCCATCGCCTTTTTGGGTTCCCTCAAAATTCCAATCAAATTTTTTGCCGCTGTGGCCCCCATCTCTGCCATAGGCTGGCGTACGGTTGTGAGAGGCACTTCCAACATCTCGCTGACGGGGATATCGTCATATCCCACAATGGAAATATCCTGCGGCACGCGGATATGCTCCGTACGAAGCTCTTTGAGTGCGCCAATCGCCATCATGTCATTTCCCGCAAAAATGGCCGTGAACTCTTTACCCCACAGCTTCTTCACTGCTGCCGCACCGGATTCCATGCTAAAATCTCCCACCGTCATTAGGCCGTCGTCCACCGGCAGGCCGGCTTCTTCATGCGCACGGCGGTATCCCGCCACACGGCCATTCGTACCCTGCATCTGTACGGGCCCCATAAGGCAGGCAATTTTTGTGTGCCCATGTTCAATCAAATGCCGGGTGGCCAAATAGCCACCTTGTTTGTGGTCGAACAAGATATGATTTTGAGTATAGTCGCTATCCACCTCTACAAATGGAATACCATACTGTTGTAACTTCCGTTTGCTTTCCCGGGCGTCTGCCTGCGTGGTATCATCGCTCATGCAGTAGATGATGCCTTCTACGCCGGAATCTGCCAGGGTATCAATCATGTGCATGTCCCCCTCATGTGTGTTCCACGAGTTGCAAAGCATCACATTATATCCAGCCGCTTGACATGCACGGTCCACTCCTTTTGCAAGAATGGAAAAAAACACATTGCTGATATCGCCAACAATAAGGCCTATAGTGTGTGTACGGTGTGTCGCCAGCCCCACTGCCAAACGGTTTGGGGAATAATTCAGCTCCTTTGCGGCCAGCAGAATTTTCTGTCTTGAACTTTCCGAGAGCTTACACGGTTTGTTGTTCAAAACAAGAGAAACGGCCGTCATGGACATGTGAGTGTACTCTGCGATATCCTTCAGTTTTGTTCGTCTCATAACACTTCTCTACTCTCTACTGCTTCACGGAACCAGCTGTCATTCCCTCGATAAAGGATTTCTGAGCGAAAAAGTAGATCAGCAGCATTGGAACTGTCACAATTACAAGTGCTGCGAACAGCTGTGGGTAATCCGTCACATACTTGTCCATAAACGCCTTCATTCCCATCGGCAGCGTCATTTTGTCCCCGTCCCGCAGCAATACACTTGCCAGCAGATATTCATTCCAAATGGTGATTCCGTCGTAAATCACCAGCGTCATAATACCCGGCTTTGCCAGCGGCAGAATCACATGGGTAAAGCTCTGAAACCGGGTGCAGCCATCAATCATGGCCGCCTCTTCTAAGCTTTTGGGCAGAGATATAAAAAATGACCGCAGCAGAAACACACCGAACGCCATACACTGGGCTGCCCCAAACAAAATTACGCCCCAATAACTGTTTACCAGTTTATATTTCAGCGCAACAGAAAAAATGGGAATAGCCAGCACGCCTGTGGGAATGCAAAGGCCTAACAGAAGATAGAAATAGATACCTTTTTTAAAACGGAAGTCCGTGCGCGCAATCGCATAGGCTGCGCAGCACACCGTCGGAATGACAATGGCAAGTGTGGCGACCAAAACCAAAATTGAATTAAGATATTTTCTTCCCAACTCGCCCCTTTCCCAGGCATCTGTATAGTTCTGCCACTTCCATTCCTGCGGTAAGCCCCAAATATTCGTATAAAACTCCTGCGTTCCTTTCAGCGAGCCAGACAGCATCCATACCACTGGATAAACTGTTACAAAGAACAGCACGATCAGGAACATCGCTTTCAATGTCGCAGCGCAAATGTGTTTTATCCTCAACTGCTTTTCCAATCTGTTCTGCCTCACGATGCTCCCTCCTTAATTGTCGTAGTTGTCATCCCGCGACATAGATACGATTTGAATGATACCGAACACCAGAGCGATGCCGAACAAAATAACACTCATGGCACTGGCCTTGCCCATATTGTAAAATTTGAATGCATTGCGGTAAATGTATGTCAGTGCAACTTCTGTAGCGCCGTGCGGGCCGCCATCTGTCATAACGTTCACAATATCATAGTTGCTCACAAGTGCACCCGTCACAGCCATCAGCACGTTCAAGACAATCACGCTGTTCAGCTGCGGAAGTGTTATCTTGAAAAATTTGGCAAAAAAGCCTGCGCCATCTATTTCTGCCGCTTCATAATAATCTTTAGATATCGCCTGTAACCCCGCCAGATACAATACCATATGGAAGCCCGCCCAGCGCCAGACATCCACCATCATTACAGAATAAATTGCAATCCGGGAATCACTGAGCCAGCCCATAATCAGGCTGTCTGCACCGATCAGGCGCAAAAAGTTGTTCAGCAGACCAAAGTTCGGGTTGAAAATCCACAGCCACAGAATGCCGCAAACCACATAAGAAAATGTGACCGGCATATATGTAATAGTGCGAAAAAAGCCTTTTCCGCGCGTGATTTTCATCATTACCATGGCTAGCGTCAGCCCAAGCACATTTTTAGCTATCGTAGTCACGACTGCATAAAGAAATGTATTTTTAATAGCCGACCAGTATTGCTCGTCATGCAGGATATTGCTGTAGTTTTCCATACCAATGAAGGTCATAGGGGACAGGCCATCCCAGCGGTAAAACCCAAGTTTGACGCCCTCAAGAAAAGGGTATACTGCAAAAAAGGTAAACAGAATCACCGCTGGCAGCACCATCAAATATGAAAAAGATCGATTAGCCATTTTCCCCAGAAAACGTTTTGGCCTTTGTTTTCCGCCTTTTTCCATTATGATTCCCCTTTCTCTTTGTCTGGATATTTTCTTTCAATATTATAGATAAAGCGCTTTATCCATTCTTCATGTTAAGCATACCCCTATCATATGCGAAAAGTCAACAACTTTCCTTTATCAACAAACCATTTTGTCCCGGATGCATAATTTTTCACTTTACTATTTGTAAACTTCTCTAAAGCAAAACATCTTTTACACCTAAATTTCGCTAAGAAACCTTTTTCAGCTTAACCAATTGGCCTTCTTTCTTTTCTATCGCCTTGCCAATTTTCGGCAACCCACCTTGCTTAGTTAGATGGCTATATATAAAAAGAAGCCGCGTTGGGCGGCCTATTTCTGTATCTCTACTTTTCATATGGAAATAAAGCTTAATCTTTGCAGGCAGTTTTGATCAGCTGAAAACACGTCCATAACCATTTTTATTGCACAAAACGCCCGGCAAAAATGCACATAGGAAGAGTACCGCCCGCCACGGCCAAAACGAACAAAAAAAGCGTCCGCGCTCTTTAGCGGCGCCCGTACCAGGTGTTCAAGGTACAGAATATCCCCGCTGTTGAACTGAAAAAAGCGCCCCATAGAAACCCAAAGCCCGCACAGAAGGCAAAGACAGGCGATGCACGCCCACCGGTCTGCTGCGCCGAAAGCGGCGGGCACAGTGCGCTCAAACTGATACAGAGCCCGGCATCCCAGCGCCGCAGCAAAAAAGGCCCCCACGCCAATCAGCAGCAACAGCATCCACTCGCGCAGCAGCGCGGAGTGCCGCACCGCAGCGCCGCCGTTTTCCAGCTGCTTCACCCATTCCCTATTCAGCGGCACACGAATCAGGTTTGTAATCATGTAAAAGGCATTCGGCAGCAAAAACACCCAGACAAGCTTTGCCGCCCATCTGAGAGCAGATACCCGGCAGTGCTGCACGGCCTGGAACAAAAAAAGAAGCAGCGCAGCCAGCAGGATATTCCACGCAAGGCCGGCGGCCAGCATATCCCCGGTGCGCAGGCTGTAATACGCACATGCAGCCCCATACAGCACAAGCGAACCAACTATTGTTACCGCTTTCACCGCGGCATCTTCTTCACCCAAAAAGAAAACTGAACCATCCCGCCGCTTTCCCTGCCGCTGTACCCCAGCGGCCCGGATAACAAAAAAGGATATGCCTTTCAGCATATCCAATGCCACATGCCCTTCCGGCACAATAACTTGGTGCGCGGTAACGGACTCGAACCGCTGACCCTCTGCACGTCAAGCAGATGCTCTACCAGCTGAGCTAACCGCGCATATACGCCCGCAGCACGGGGAAATGTAGCTTTATCATTATAGCAAACCTGTTCAAAAAATGCAAGCCGTTTTTTCGGGCCGTCCGGCGCAGCGCCCGCCGGGCGCAAATGTTCTGAAAACGGCCTGCCGCCCTCAGTTTCCGGGCATTTCACCTTGACAAGCTGCATCCCCGTATTATACAATATATTGTCGTGAAATTTGGTATATCTTACAAAAAGAGGAAGCTGAATATGAAACAGAATAATTTGCGCAACATTGCCATTATTGCGCATGTAGACCACGGCAAGACCACGCTTGTGGACCAGATGCTGAAGCAGTCCGGCGCGTTCCGCGAAAACCAGCAGGTGGCCGAGCGCGTGATGGATTCGGGCGATATCGAGCGCGAGCGCGGCATCACCATTCTTGCCAAAAACGCCGCCACCTACTATGACGGTGTGAAGATCAATATTGTAGACACCCCGGGCCATGCCGATTTCGGCGGTGAGGTGGAGCGCGTTTTGAAAATGGTGAACGGCGTGCTGCTGCTGGTGGATGCCGCCGAAGGCTGCATGCCGCAGACGCGCTTTGTGCTGCAGAAGGCTTTACAGCAGAATCTTTCGCTCGTCATTGCTGTGAACAAGATAGACAGGCCCGACGCACGCGTGAAGGAAGTAATCGACGAGATTCTTCTTCTTCTGATGGACCTTGGCGCCACAGACGAGCAGCTGGACAGTCCGATGGTGTTCTGCTCCGGCCGTGCCGGTACGGCCAGCTATTCGCCCGATGTGCCGGGCACAGACCTTGTGCCCTTGTTCCGCACGATTCTGGACTATGTGGCCCCGCCGGAGGGTGACCCCGGCGCGCCGCTCGCCATGCTGTGCTCCTCCATCGACTATAACGAATTCGTGGGGCGCATCGGCATCGGCCGGGTGGAGAACGGCACAATAAAGGTGGGCCAGGATGTTGCCGTGTGCGACTGGCATGATAAAGACCTTGCCAGGCGCGGGCGCATTACGGCGCTTTACAGCTTTGCAGCCAACGGCCGCACCCCGGTGGAGGAAGCCGGCGCCGGCGATATTGTGGCCTTCTCCGGCCTGACGGATATCTCTATCGGCAACACGCTGTGCGACCCGGCCCTTGTGCAGCCTCTGCCCTTTGTGAAGATAAACGACCCCACGGTGGAGATGACCTTCTCGGTGAATGACAGCCCCTTTGCGGGCAAAGAGGGCAAGTTCGTCACCTCGCGCCAGATTCGCGACCGCCTGCACAAGGAGCTTTTGAAGGACGTGGCTCTGAAGGTGGAGGATTCCGCCACCACAGAGAGCTTCCGTGTGATGGGGCGCGGCGAAATGCACCTCTCTATCCTCATCGAGACCATGCGCCGCGAGGGTTATGAGCTTCAGGTTTCGCCGCCTAAAGTGCTGACGCACGAAGAGAACGGCAAGCTGATGGAGCCGATGGAGCATGTTGTAATAGACGTGCCCACAGAGTACCAGGGCAGCGTGATGCAGAAGCTGGGCGCGCGCAAGGGCGAGCTGGAGCAAATGGCGCCCCTTGGCACCACGCGCATGCGCATTGAATTCCGCATTCCGGCGCGCGGGCTGTTCGGCTACCGCAGCGAATTTCTCACCGATACGCACGGCGAAGGCATCCTGAACACCATTTTTGACGGCTATGACGAATGGCGCGGCGAGCTGCCCGGCCGTTCCACCGGCAGCCTTGTGAGCCACGAGACGGGCACGGCGGTGACCTATGGCCTGTTCAACGCGCAGCAGCGCGGCACGCTGATTGTAAACCCGGGCGATAAGGTGTACGAAGGCATGGTGGTAGGCTATAGCCCTGCAGGCGAGGATATCACGGTAAATGTGTGCAAAACAAAGCACCTCACTAATACCCGCGCATCCGGCAGCGATGACGCCCTGCGCCTTGTGCCGGTTTCAAAGTTCAGCCTGGAAGAGAGCCTCGAATTCCTTAAACCGGACGAGCTTCTGGAAGTGACGCCGCAGAGCATACGCATCCGCAAGCGCATTTTGAACCACGACCTTCGCATGAAAGCCCTCAAGGGCGGCAAGAATGCTTGACGCCTCTCCTTTTTAGCCAGATAAAGTGCCCCTTCGCTTTGGCCCCGCCTGCGAAGGGGTATTTTTTCATTCCCGCAGCGGGTACGCCCTTGTGAAAGCCAGGCACTCGTGCTATGATAGATAAAACTGCATCGCACGGGTGCAATATGGGAAGGGCGAAAGGCCAGAAAGGAAGCTTTTGAAACATGCCCGAAAATGTAAGGCTCCGCCGCCTGCGCGAGGCGCCGGAATATCTGGAGCAGGCTTCGCGCTGGTTCAGCGAGCAATGGGGCATTGCACAAACAGAATATATGCAAAGCATGCGCGCCTGTCTTGCCGGGGCGCGCGTCCCGCAGTGGTATTTTGCCACGAACAGCGAGCGCCGCATTGTGGCAGGGGCAGGTGTCATTGAAAACGACTTCCATCCCAGGACGGATTTAGCGCCCAATCTGTGCGCGCTGTATGTAGAACCCGCTTTGCGTGGCCGCGGCCTTGCCACGCAGATGCTGGCCTTTGCCCGGCAGGACATGCACGCGCTCGGCATTGCGCGGCTGTACCTCATTACGGACCACACGCAGTTTTATGAGCATTGCGGCTGGAAATTTCTCTGCCCCGTCACAGATAATGAGGGCGTCCCCATGCGCATTTACACTGCGCCCACAATTTCCGTTTGAGCCCCCTCAGCCTGTTTCAGCGGTGACACAAGGAAGCCCACGGCGGTTTTACAAAACCGCCGTGGGCCTTTTTTCTATTCTGACGCCAATATGCAGGCATTGCCGCTTATTGCGGGGCGTCCTGCTGTGCACCGCCCGGCGCATCGGGCTGCTGTGCCGCGCCGCTTTCCTGCACAGGGCCGGCAGCCTCAGCCTGCGCCGGAGCCTGCCCGCGTTCCGCCGCCTCCGGGCGTTGTGCAGCGGGCGTCTGCTGCACCGGCTGTGTGCCCACGGGCACAGGCTTTACCTTGGCGCGGGGCGCGTCTGCCGGCGGCAGCGTGCCGCCCTGCATCAGCGTCTGGAACTCTGCGCCCGTCAGCTTCTCACGCTCAATCAGGGCACCGGCCACCGTGTGCAGCTGCTGCATATGCTCGGAAAGAATGCGGCGGGCCGTCTCGTACGCCTCGTCCAGCATATCGCGGATTTCGCCGTCAATTTCCGCCGCCACCTGCTCGGAATAGCCGCGGCCGGAGCTGAAATCGCGGCCAAGGAAGGTCTCGTGCGGGTCCGAGCCGTACACCACAGGGCCCAAACGCTCTGAGAAGCCGTAGCGCGTCACCATGCTGCGCGCGGTGTCTGTGGCGCGCTCCAAATCATTGGAGGCGCCGGTGGACACATCGTCCAGCACCAGCTTTTCCGCCACGCGCCCGCCCAGCAGCACCACAATCTGCTCAGACATTTTTGCTTTGGTGAGATGGCTGCGGTCGTCCTCCGGCAGGTTCAGCGTATAGCCGGCCGCCATACCGCGCGGAATGATGGAGATTTCGTGCACAGGGTCCGCCGTTTTGCAGAAATACGACACAATGGCATGCCCCGCCTCATGGTAGGCAGTGATGCGCTTATCCTTATCGGTCACCACACGGCTGCGCTTTTCCGGCCCGGCTATCACCTTGATGCTTGCCTCTTCGATGTCCTGCTCTGTGATGGCCTTGCGCCCGCGCTTCGCGGCCAGCAGGGCCGCCTCGTTCACAAGGTTCTCCAAATCGGCACCCGTGAAACCTGCAGTGGATTTGGCAATGGTCTTTAATACCACGTCCGGCCCAAGCGGCTTGTTGCGCGTATGCACGCGCAAAATCTCTTCGCGGCCCTTGATATCCGGCAGGCCCACATATACCTGACGGTCAAAGCGGCCGGGGCGCAGCAGCGCCTTATCCAGAATATCGGCACGGTTTGTGGCGGCAATGACAATAACGCCCTCGTTAGCGGCAAAGCCGTCCATCTCTACCAGAAGCTGGTTCAGCGTCTGCTCGCGCTCGTCATGGCCGCCGCCAAGACCTGTGCCGCGCTGGCGGCCCACAGCGTCTATCTCATCAATGAATACAATGCACGGCGCCGTCTTTTTCGCCTTTTCAAACAGGTCGCGCACGCGCGAAGCGCCCACGCCCACATACATTTCCACAAAATCAGAGCCGGAAATGGAATAGAAGGGCACGCCCGCTTCGCCCGCACACGCGCGGGCCAGCAGCGTTTTGCCCGTGCCCGGCGGGCCCACCAGCAGCACACCGTGCGGGATGCGTGCCCCCAGCGTGTTAAAACGCTGCTGGTTTTTCAAAAACTCCACTATCTCGGCCAGTTCTTCCTTTTCCTCGTCGGCCCCGGCCACATCGGCAAACGTGGCTTTGCGGCCCTGGTCCGCCTGGTCCTTCACCTTGGCACGCCCCACGTTCATGGCCTTTCCGCCGCCGCCCTGGGCATACACAAAATAGTAGAACGCCCCCATTACAACCACAGTGATGATGAGCATGGGAAGCATGGACACCCAGATAGACGTCTGCCCTGCGGGCAGCACATCGTATATCATGGGGGAATCGGGATATTTTGCATCGTGTGCCGCCACATAGTCCGGCAGGCTCTGCAAAAAGATAGATGTGGCCGGCACCACATAAATAAGGCTTTGCCGCTTGGGCTGCTGCGCCTGCTGCTGGCTGCCCGTGCCGCCGAACAGCGATGACAGCGAGCCGGAAGGCTGCGAAGCAGCCTGCTGCTGCGCGGCAGCCTGCGCGTCATAAAGCTCCTGTGTGGCGGCTTCGCTCAGCGTCAGGCTCATCTCGCCGTTTTTCAGGTTCAGGGTAAAATCTGTCACCTCGCCCTGTTCGAACCACGAGACAATTTGAGAGTATTTTACAGACGAAGTCTGCCCGCCTGTGCCCGTCATAATAAGCCACACCAGCACAAGGCCCAGAATGGCCAGCAGAGCAAGGCCATTGATGCTTCTTGGTTTTTTGTTCAAAAGTATGCCTCCCCGCGCGGGCCATGCGGCCGCGCTGTACAATCAGACGGAATATACTTCCGGCTTCAGGATGCCGATATACGGCAGGTTGCGGTATTTTTCATCGTAATCCAGCCCGTAGCCAATGACAAACTCATCCGGCACGGAAAAGCCGATGTAATCGGCCACCAGGTCCACCTTGCGGCGGCTGGGCTTATCCAGCAGCGTGGCTATTTTGATAGAGGCCGGGCCGCGGCTGGCAAGCAGTTCTTTGATATAGCTGAGAGTGAGGCCCGAATCGAGGATATCCTCCACAATGAGAAGGTCCTTACCGGCCAGGGGCACGTCCAGGTCCTTTACAATTTTCACCACGCCTGACGACTTCACCCCGGAGCCGTAGCTGGACACCACCATAAAGTCGATCTCCGCAGGCACTTCAATGGCGCGCATCAAATCCGCCAAAAATACCACAGCGCCCTTCAGCACCGTCACCAGCATCAGGTTTTTGCCCTTATATTCCTGGCTGATGCGCGCGCCCATTTCTTTGCACTTGGCGCGGATCTCCTCTTCGCTGAGCAGAACGCGCAGTACGTCCTGCTGCATGTTTTCACTCATTGTATGAACCTCCTGTGCCCGGCGCGCACGTCCTGCGCGCCCGGTATATGCTGTTTGCCCGGCAGCCCGTGCCCCGGTGGGATAGATATTCTTTATTTTATCATATTCCATATGAAAAAATAAGGGGGCTTTTCTCTTTTTTCACGGCTTTTTCGTTTCTTTTACGCCATGGCCCCCTTCAGGCAAAAAAGAAAGCGCCGCGCTCTTTCCGCAGGAAAAGCGCCGCGCATGAAAACAGCGCAAAAGCAGCGCGCCCTTTCAGTGCATATGGGAATAATCCACATTTGTAAAACGGGTGTGCGCGCCGTCCCAGGCGAGGTCTACCTTGCCCACTTCGCCATGGCGGTTTTTTGCCACAATGCACTCTGCAATGCTGGTGTCCGCCTCTTCGCCGTTGTCATAATATGCCTCGCGGTACAAAAACAGCACTACGTCCGCATCCTGCTCGATAGAGCCGGAATCACGCAGGTCGCTCAGCACAGGGCGGTGGTCGGTACGGTTTTTTTCCGCTGAACGCGAAAGCTGGCTGAGCGCAATAATGGGTACATTCAGCTCTTTCGCCATGATTTTAAGGTTTCTTGTGATTTCGCTTATCTCCTGCACGCGGTTTTCCGTGCGCTTGCCAGTGCTCATGAGCTGCAGATAATCGATAATGACAAGGCCGATATCCTCGCGGGCGGGGTCCTGATTGATGCGGCGTATCTTCGCCTTCATCTCCGGGATGGTGATATTGGAGGTGTCGTCAAGGAACATATTGGTATGCGCCAGCACCTCGGCCACGCGTGCAAGGTCCTGCCAGTTCTCGCTGGAGAGCTGGCCCGTGCGGAACGCCTGGCTGTCAATGGCCGCCTCGCTGGACAGCACACGGTTCACAAGCTGGTCTTTTGTCATTTCCAAGCTGAAAATGGCCACCGGCACATTCTGCTTTTTGGCCACATTGGTGGCGATGTTCAGGGCAAACGAAGTTTTCCCCATGCCGGGGCGCGCGGCCAGAATGATGAGGTCCGACCGGCCAAGGCCCGTGAGCATGGTGTCGAGATAATTGAACCCCGTGGGGATGCCCAGATATTTTTCGCGGTTGGGGCCCGATATCTCCTGCAAATGAGCAAAAGTATCGATGATAACACTGGAGATGGGCGAAAGCGCAGAGGAATCGCGCCCTGCGCGGATCTGGTAAATCTTCTGCTCGGCGCTCTCCAGCAGAAGCTCTGGGTCCGTCTCCTCCGCCGTCTGCTCCAAAATAGTCTTGGCCGCGCCGATAAGCTGGCGCACGCGGTATTTTTCGGCAATGATGTTCACATAAGTGCCGATATGCGAAAGCGAGGGCACCGTTTCTGCAAGCTGCGTCAGGTACACTTTCGCCTCTTCCTCAGTGGCAAAGGTGCCTGCGTCCTGCACGGCGGCCAGCAGCGTCACAAAATCCACCGGCGCGCCCGCCGTAAACAGGCGCACGATTTCGGAAAATATCTCGCCGTTCTGGCGCGCATAAAACATTTCGGGGCGCAGGGTCTCCACCATTTTAGGGATATTTTCCACATCCAGAATAGCGGCGCCCAGCACGGCCTGCTCGGCCTCCATACTATAGGGCAGGTTTACCCCCAGCGCCTCTAAGGAAAGATTCATGCCCGCAGCCATACTCCGGCCCCCTTTCGCCGCGCGTTGCGCGTCATTCTTCCACTTTCACCTTCAGCTTTGCCACCACCTGCGGGTACACCCGCACTTCCACCTCATAGGTGCCAAATGCCTTGATATCGGCATCCAGCACAACCTTGCGCTTATCCACCGGCTCACCCACAAGCTTCGAGAGGCCCCCGGCAATATCCTTGGCCGTGATGGAGCCAAACAGGCGGCCGCCCTGGCCTGCCTTGCCCTTCAGGGCCACTGTTTTCCCCTGTATCTTTTGGGCCAGCGCCTGCGCGGCGGCCAGCTCTTCTGCGGCGTGGTGCTGCTTTGCGGCAGCCTTTGTCTTCACTTCGTTCACGGCGCTGGCACTGGCCTCCACCGCCAGCCCGCGCGGGAACAGAAAGTTACGGGCATAGCCGTCCGACACCTCGTACACGCCGTCCTTTTTCCCAATGGATTTCACATCCTGTTTGAGCACGATTTTCATGGCAAATACACTCTCCCCTCTGCGGCGCAGGCACTTGCCCGCGCTGTGCGCGGCCGCAGCAGCGGCCGTGTCTGCCTGTCTATCATAGCACAAAGCGCGCCGCCGGGCAACCGGCCGCACGCGCGCCCTGCACCAGCCCGGCTTGGCCGGGCGGGTCTTTTTTACGCCCTGCTTTTTGCGCCGCGGGCCTCGGCACGCTGATTTTCGCGGTATTCATGAATAATATCCATCAGCCTCTGCTTTGTCTCCTTCAGCGTGGCCTCCCGCAGCTGGGCCCCCGCCATGGTAAGGTGGCCGCCTCCGCCCAGCTGCTCCATAATGACCTGCACGTTCACATCGCCCATGCTTCGGGCAGAGACGTTGATGCCGCTGCCAGTGTCCACAGCCACAAAGCTGGCCTCTACGCCGCTGATGCTCAAAAGGTCGTTAGCAGCCTGCGGCAC
Organism: Oscillospiraceae bacterium; assembly: GCA_018380115.1. Classification (GTDB taxonomy): domain Bacteria; phylum Bacillota; class Clostridia; order Oscillospirales; family Ruminococcaceae; genus Ruthenibacterium. The sequence continues at coordinate 53,663 of JAGZUF010000016.1, forward strand.
CACTACCATCATATCAGCGGGCACATCGTCTGAAACAGAAATGGCGCACCCCTCGTACACTTGGGCGGCTGCCACCAACTTCGCCTTGTAGGTGTAGCTTTCCAGCGTGTCGCAGAAAAGTTTTTTCACCTCCTGCGTCTGTGCGCCCATGCGGCGCAGGTAAGCCGCAGCCTCAAAGGTGCGCACACCTGTGTGCAGCGCAAAGTTGCGCGTGTCCAGCGTGATGCCCGCCAGAAGGGCCTGTGCCTCCAGCGGCGTCATTTTATCCTCTTTTTCACCGCCGGCATACTGCACCAGTTCCGTCACCAGCTCGGACGCACTGGACGCATACGGCTCGTGATAGAAGATAACGCTGTTGTCGATATAGCCCACACCCTTGCGGTGATGGTCTATCACCACCACGTTTGCAGCCATTTCGTACAGCTGGTTAGATTCCAGCATCTGCGGCATGTGCACGTCCACAATGATGAGAAGTGTATCCTTTGTGATGGCATTTTCCGCCTGTTCCGGGCTGATGAAGTCGTCCCCGAAGCCCGCCTTCTCAAATTCCCGAATCAAGTTTGCGGCAAAGCTCTGGCGGCGGTTTACCACCACGCTGGCAGGCTTTTTGCACATTTTGCAAAAGCGCAGCATGCCAACAGCGGCACCCACGCAGTCAAGGTCTGAGCGCTTGTGCCCCATGATGAACACTTCTTCACACTGTTCAATCAAATCTTTCAGGGCGCTGGCGATGATGCGGCTTTTCACCTTCGAACGCTTCTCTACGCTGCGCGAAACGCCGCCGTAAAAGGCAAAGCCGTCCTCTGTCTTTACTGCAGCCTGGTCACCGCCGCGGCCCAGGGCCATATCCAGCGCCTGCGCTGCCATATCCATGCCCTCGCGCAGTGTCTCGCCGCCGCGGCCCACACCGATGGAAAGCGTCACTGTGCCCTGCTCGTCCCCAATGGCGCGCACCGTATCCAGAATGGAAAAGCGCGCGGCGATGATCTGGCTGAGATAGCGCTCTTCCACCACAGCCACATAGCGCGAGGCGGAAGTGCGGCGCAGAAAGCCTGTGGCCTGGCCCACGAACTGCTCCAGAGCATAATCCACCTCGCCCGCAATGCGCGCGCGGTCGGAGTCTTTCATTTCCTTGAGCACCTCGTCGTATGTATCCACGGCGATGAGCAGCACCGCCGGGCGCGCGGCCAGGTATTCGTCTGCACGGTTTTTCAGCACCGTGTCGTCCACAAGATATGCGACAAACAGCGCCTCGTCCGCCGAGGCGCGGCTGCCGTACACCGTCCACCGCCGCCCGCCGAAGCGCAGGGGCTGGCCCTCTTTGGCGGCGGCCTTTTTTTCGTCCAGCCCGGGCATCACCCGGCCCGCAGGCACAAGGCACGCGTCGCCGCCGCCCAGCACGTCCTGTGAGAAGGCGTCGTTATACCACACAATGCTTCCGCCGGACACCACTACCACAGGCATCGCCAGGCTTGCAAAGGTGGACTGCGCCTTCTCGCCGCTGCCGTGCAGAAGCTTTGCCATGCGCCTTCGCAAAGCCTTCACGTTCCAGAACAACAAAAGCCCCATCACCGCCAGCACAGGCACCACCACAATAAGCAGCATGGGTTTCACCGCCGCCAGCATGCCCGCCAGGACGGCGCACGCGGCGCCGAGCGTCAGAATGGTAAGGTCCACGGTCCAGATGCGTTTGTTCAATGTGCTTCCCTCCCCGGCACCGCGCACAGGCGGCGGGCCGTCACACTTCCAGAATGATGGGCAAGATCATGGGGCTGCGCTTTGTGCGCCGGTACAAATAAGAGGACACCGTCTCGCGTATGCGCGTTTTCACGCTGGAAAAATCGCGCATGTCGCCCGGGGTAATCTTCTCCAGCGCCGCACGCACCGTATCGCGCGCGCCGTCTATCAGTTCCTCCGATTCACGCACATATACAAAGCCGCGCGTTACAAGCTCCGGCCCGGAGACTACGCGCCCGGAAATGGGCTCTACCGCGGCCACCACAATGACAAGGCCGTCCTCCGAGAGGTGGCGGCGGTCCCGCATCACCACGTTGCCCACATCGCCCACGCCAAGGCCATCCACCAGCACGGCGCCCGCCTGCACAGGCTCGCCTTCGCGAATGCCGTCCTTCGAGAGGATGATACAGTTTCCGTTTTCACCAATATACACGTTTTGTTCGGGCACGCCCACGGCAACAGCCGTCTGCGCATGCTTTTTCAAGTGCTTGTATTCGCCGTGCACCGGAATGAAGAACTGAGGCTTTGCCAGCGTGAGCATCAGCTTCTGCTCTTCCTGGCAGGCGTGGCCCGACACATGCACATCATACATGGACTCATAAATCACTTCCGCACCCAGGCGCAGAAGGCCGTTTATTACCTTGGTCACCATTTTCTCGTTGCCCGGGATGGGGTTGGCAGAGATGATGATGAAATCGCCCTCGCCCACGCGCACATTGCGGTGGCTGGCAGAGGACATGCGCGAAAGGGCGCTTAGCGGTTCGCCCTGGCTGCCCGTCGTCACCAGAACAATTTTTTCCGGCGGATACTGGTTAATCTCTTCAATATCAATCAGAACCCCCTCGGGCGCGTGCAGGTAGCCAAGCTCCAGTGCCATCTGGGTGTTGTTCACCATGCTGCGCCCGCTCACGGCCACCTTGCGCCCGGCCGCTACGGCAAGGTCGATAATCTGCTGAATGCGGTAGACATTGGACGCGAACGTGGCAATAATGATGCGCTTTTTCTGCGCCCGCTGGAACAGCGTGGCAAAGCTTTGCCCCACCTTCAGCTCCGTGCTGGTGAAGCCCGGCCGTTCAGAGTTGGTGGAATCGGAAAGCAGCGCCAGCACGCCCTTTTTTCCGTATTCCCCAATGGTGACAAGGTCTGTGGGGCCGCCGGAGATTGGCGTATAATCCACCTTGAAGTCGCCCGTCTGCAAAATGACGCCTGCCGGGCACTCAATGGCAAAGCCCACCGCGTCCGGAATAGAATGGTTCACGTGGATAGGCTCCACTGTAAAGCAGCCAAGGCGAAATTTGCGCTTCGGGGTTATTTCCACAAGCTTTGTCGAGCGCAGAAGCCCGTGCTCCTCCAGCTTGTTTTTGATAAGGCCAATGGTGAGCCGTGTGGCGTACACGGGCAAATCCACCTTTTTCAGAAGGTACGGCAGCGCGCCGATATGGTCCTCATGGCCGTGCGTGATAAGCACGCCCTTGATGCGCTCTTTATTTTCCACCACATAGCTGAAATCTGGTATCACAAGGTCGATGCCGTACATATCGCTGTCTGGGAACACAATGCCGCAATCCACCAGAAGCATGTCCCCCTGGCATTCATACAGCGTGATGTTCTTGCCCACTTCCCCAAGGCCGCCCAAAGGAATGATTTTCACCGGCACAGCACCTTCGCTGCCGGGCGCCTGCCTGCGCCGCTGGGCATAGCCGCGCGGCATGCGCCTGCCCGCGGCAGATTGCATCGCAGAGGCCGCAGCCGCATCTGCACTTACAGCCAAGGCATTGCCTGTCTTTTGAGGCTCTTGCCTGCTTTCCGCGCGGCGCTGCCGTGCGGCGGGCTGGCCCTGCTGGTTCTGGCGCGGGCGGCGCTGAGGCTGCCTGCGCGCGGGGGATGCGCCCTTACCTGCGGGTGCGTTTTTCAGTTTTTCACTCATGTTTTTCCTCCATATTCCGCACCCTGCGCGCTGGGCGCACGCCCTTTCTGTGCCCTGCGGGCACACAGCGGCGCCCTGAAAACGTGTTCACAAAAGAAAACACGCTCTGGCCCCGCATGGCTTCCCTGGGCCGTGTGTCCGGCTGGGCCCGCCATGCGGCCGGGTGCTGCAAATTGATGTACTGCCTTGTATCTTGTCCCTGAAATTTTTCTCGTTCCCTGTGGGAAGGCGGCGCTTTGGCCGAACGCCCGAAGCCCTTCCGCCTCTTACAGCAGAGAATAAAAACAAACGCCCCAGCGGCATGCGCGCAGGAACACCAGCGGTTTTCCCGCCCGGCCCGCCACAGGGCTTTTCCGAACAAACTACTTGGTTCAAGCATACGCTGTTTTGGCTATGCTGTCAAGTTTTACGCCCTTGTTTTGGCAGTATTGGATAAAAAACCTGCCATTAAACAGGCCGCTTTCCCACTTGTTGCCATGCAGGCCCGGCCCTCTGCCCCACCTGCGCCGCACTGTCACTTTACAGCACAGCCCTGTTCCCTTATAATAGGTGAGAACACGGCGGTGCCGCGGCCTGTGCCCGGCATGCCGCCCGGCTGTGATGCTGTAATAAGGAGCATATGCATGAAGCAGATTAATATTTACACCGACGGCGCGTGTTCCGGCAACCCCGGCCCGGGCGGCTGGGGAGCCATTCTGGAATATAAAGGCCTGAAAAAAGAGCTTTCAGGCGGGGAAAAAAGCACCACCAACAACCGTATGGAGCTGATGGCTCTCATCCGCGCGCTGGAGGCGCTGAAAGAACCGTGCGACATCACCCTGTGCAGCGATTCAAAATACGTCGTTGACGGGCTTTCAAAGGGCTGGGCGAAAGGCTGGCAGAAGCGCGGCTGGGTAAAGGCCGATGGAAAGCCCGCCCTAAACAGCGACCTGTGGGCGCAGCTGCTGGCCCTATGCGAGGGGCATACCTTTCATTACCATTGGGTGAAGGGCCATGCGGGCCACAGGGAAAACGAGCGCTGCGACGCCATGGCTGTGGCCGAAGCCGCCAAATTCAAATAGCGGCGCATCTGCAGAAAACGAGGTGTTTTTATGAGCGGTGAATTCAGCAACGCGCCAGGTTTTTCCACCTTTGAGAAGCCGGACAGCGTGCTGCTGGCGCTGTCCGGCGGGGTGGATTCCGCCGTGACGGCGCATATCCTGCGCCAGCAGGGCTTTGCGGTGCAGGGGCTGTTCATTTTGTTCTCAAACGCGCATGAGGCCGCGCTGGAAAAGGCGCGGCAGGCCGCGAGGGAGCTTGCCATTCCCTTTCATGTGGCGGACGCGCGCGAAGCGTTTGAGCACGCCGTGGTGCAGCCCTTCTGCCAGGCATACTGTGCCGGGCGCACGCCCAGCCCCTGCGTGGCGTGCAACCCACTTGTAAAATTCCGCACGCTGGCAGATACAGCGGCGCGGCTTGGCATTCCTTACCTTGCCAGCGGGCATTATGCCCGTGTGGTGCAGCGCGGCGGCGCCTTCCACATTGCACGGGCCCAAAGCGCCGCGCGCGACCAAAGCTATATGCTGTACGCCCTTGGGCAGGACATTCTCTCGCGCCTGTGCCTTCCGCTGGGCGAATTTGAAAAAGATGATATCCGCGCCATGGCCGCCGAATACGGGCTGTCCAGCGCCGAAGCGCCGGACAGCCAGGAAATATGCTTTATCCCGGACGGCGGCTACGCCGCCTTCATTGCGGCACGCGGCCTTGCAGATACGCCCGGGCATTTTATCGGCCCCGCGGGGGAAGACCTTGGCCCCCACAGAGGCATCTCTCACTACACGGTGGGCCAGCGCAGGGGCCTCGGTGTCGCCTACGGCCAGCCTGTGTTCGTGCGCCGCATCCTGTCGGGCGGCGATATCCAGCTTGCCACTGCAGGCGGCGAAATGTATGCGGGCATCATGGTAGAACAGCCCTTTTCCGTCTGCGGCGTGCCCTTTGCAGCAGGCCAGAGGTTCACGTGCAAGGTTCGCAGCCGCGCCGCGGCAGTGCCCTGCACGGTGGTGCAGGCGGGCGGGCCGGTGCTTGCCCTGCGCTTCGATACCCCCGTGCGCGCCCCGGCCCCCGGCCAGGCCGCCGTGTTTTACGACGGCGATGCAGTGCTGGGCGGCGGCATCATTGCCGATATGCTGGAGCAGGCGTGACACTGCCGCTGCACGCCGCATACAAAAGGCCCCGCACAGCCAAGGCCGGCCGTGCAAGGGAGCTGTTTTTCGCCTTACGGCCTCGCTCAGCATGAAGGCAGGCCCCCCTATGGCAGCCGCCAGGCCCGCCATGGGGGCTTTTTCAGTTGCCGCATCCAGGCCCTGCGGGGCAAAACGATTTGCCCCTGCCGGGCGGCGATTTTGCGTACCGCAGCAGAGGCGCTTCCCGCCGCCTGCCCGCGAACGTCTTCCATCAGAAGCCGCGCATAGACGAGAGGCGAGGCGCCCGGCAGCAGGCGTTTCTTCTTTTTGCACACGGCCGTGCGCCTGGCAGACTGGTATTCCTCCTCTGTGAGCTCAAAAGCGCTTTCGGCAACACCGTAATCGGAAGAGAATACTTTCGTATCGCCGTAAGCCTTATCATCCAACTGCATCCAACGAGGAAAAAGACGGTACAAAAGATAGAAAATCCCCGTTGCATAGCCGTTGACAATGCGGGCACTTCCCTTTGCAGAGCCGCAGATCCCCCCTTTGCCCTTGCAGCCATCAAAAGAAACGGGCGCCAATGGGCGCTGCGGTATGTGCAGCTTCCCCATTCATCCAAACCGTAACCCCCCGCCGGACACAGGCCTAAGCCGGGCGCAGGGTACAAATGCCCTGCGCCCGGCGCTTTTTTGCACATGCTTATATGCCGTGCGGCCTCTCTTCGCCCGGCCCGTTTTTTTCAGGCCCGTCGGGCGGCGCGTCTGGCGCTTTCTGTTCTGTTGCGCCACGCGGCGCCATGGGGCCGCGCGGGCCGGGCCCCGGCGTGCGCGGCCTCTTGGCCCTGCGGTGCAGCAGCATGCGCACAGCCGCCCACACGGCACAGCCCACCGCAGCCAGCACCAGCAGCGCGGGCAGCATGGCGGCAAGGCCCACGGCCATGCTCTGCACGCCTTGGCCCAGGCTGTACCAGCCAGAGCGGAATGCCGCGCCAAGACGCGAGGCAAAGCTTTGCGGGCTTTCTGTCACACGGCGCACCTCATGCACTGTCACCTGCACAGTAGAACAGGCGATCTGGTCGTCATAGGCGCGTTTTTTCGCCGTATAGCTCTCTATCTGGTACTGCACGTCTGCCAGCTCGCTCTGAACAGCAAGCAGCGTTTCAATATCCTGTGCCTGCGCCAGCATGGTGTTCAGGCTTTCGCGTTGTGTTTCCAGGCTTGCAAGGCGCGCCTCCACATCCACATACTGCGCTGTCACGTCCTGCACACTCTCGCTTTTCTGCGTCACATTGCCCGCGGCATCCGCTGCCGTGAGAAAGGTGTCATACTGCTCCACAGGGATGCAGAATTCACAGTGCGCATAGCGTGCGCCGCTGTCCGCTCTGCCCTCCAGATAGGTAGATGAGAGATACCCGCCCGCCTCATCCGCCGCCGCGCGCAGGGCAGCCAGCGTCTGATCAAAGTCCAAAGCCTCTACGGTGAGCTCTGCGTTCATGATAAGCCTGCGCCCGTCCTGCGGCAGTTGTGCCGCCAAAGTGCCGCCTTCCTGTATGCCGCCCGGCACGGCACCGCTCTCCTGCGCGGCGGCCGTCATGCCCGACGCCTCTTCGCCCGCCTCGTCGGCCGCGGTGGCCGGGCCCGCGCCGCAGGCCGTCAGCACCAAGCAAAGCCCCAGCACAGCGCAAAGCGCAAGGCAGTGTTTCCATAGCGTTCTGTACATCTCTGTTCCCTCCCTGCTGTTTCTGTGCAGGGCCCGCCGCGCGGGCCTTTCTATCTGATAATACGGCATCGGGCGGGCTTTTGTTGCACCTGCCGCGGCGCATGCTGCGCGCGGGGGCCGGCTTCTGCCGGGGCAGCCCCGCATAAAAGTCAGGCCCCTTGGCAAAGCCGGAGGCTTGCGTAAGCCTGGAAAGGGCATACTGCCGGCAAGCCTCTCAGGAGGCATTGAAAAAATCCGCCGCCTGCATCACTTGCCCTGCGGCCGGTAAACGGGCGCCGTTTGTACAAGATTATCTTTCTGGCAATCGTAAAGTTGTTCATCTCTTCCCGCTTCGCTCGATGCTGGAAGCCAAAGCTTTTTTACTCTCCCCAGCTCTGCTGGGGGGTGTCATTTCGCGAAA
>JAGZUF010000017.1 GCA_018380115.1 Oscillospiraceae bacterium
CAAAAGCGCGCAGGCTCGCTGTGCCGCTCTCTTCTTCATATACATTTCTCCTTCCTGTTTTCTTCGGCGCCGCCCCTTGCCGCGCTATGGCTTATCTGGAACACCGCCGGTGCAGATTATACCATATTTCGTACTCTGATTTCAATAGCAACCGTAAACAGGGGGAGATCGTTTTTCATCTGTGCAGCAGCGCCGCTGGCCACCCTATCCCTCTTGCCAGTAACTCGGCTATAGGATGCGAAGCACTGTCAGGGCTTCTCCGATACCGAGCAAGGCCGCAAAACGATGGCGGGTTGCGGCCAACCGGGCCCGAGAACACAACCAGTGCATGCCGGGGCGCCCTTTTGCGGCAACCCTGTTCACAGATGCTATCGCATATCAAAAAACGCCCCATCCTTTCGGATGGGGCGGTTTTTGTATCTGGGAAAAGCTTATTTCAGCTCGACCTTTGCGCCGGCGTCTTCCAGCTTCTTCTTCATCTCTTCGGCGTCGTTCTTCGCAACAGCCTCTTTCAGGGTCTTCGGGGCGTTGTCCACCAGATCTTTCGCTTCCTTCAGGCCCAGGCCGGTAACCTCCTTCACGGTCTTGATGACGGCCATCTTGTTGGCGCCCACTTCGGCCAGCACAACGTCGAACTCCGTCTTCTCTTCCGCGGCAGGGGCAGCGCCGGCAGCGGCAGCGGGGGCAGCGGCAACGGCAGAAACGCCGAACTCTTCGCAATAGGTGTCGATGAGCTCTTTCAGCTCAAGGATGGACAGACCCTTGATCTCGTCAAGGATGGCAGTGATCTTCTCAGAAGCCATGATAATACCTCCAGTTTGGTTTGTTGTTGATGTGTTTTACAGAATTTGCAGCGCTCAGGCTCAGGCGGCAGGCTCTTCCTGCTTGTCCACATAGGCCTGCATGGCAACGGCAAGGCCGCTGAGCGTGCTGGTGAGCGCGCCGGCGAACATGGACAGCATGCCCTTGTAATCCGGCAGCTTGGCAATGGCGGTGAGCTCGGCCTCATCAAGAACCTTGCCCTCCATATAGCCGCTCTTCAAAGAGAACTTGCCCTTGGAAGCCTCTGCAAACTTGTTCAGGATGCGGGCGGCCGCCGTGGGGTCCTCCTTGGAAACAGCCAGCGCGGTGGAGCCCTTCAGCACATCGGCCAAACCGGCCAGGCCGGTCTCCTTCACGGCAAGGCGCAGCATCGTGTTTTTCACCACGAAATACTCCACGCCAGCCTCGCGCAGCTCTTTGCGCAGCTTGGTGTCGTCAGCCACGTTGATGCCCTTGTAGTCCACGACCACGCCGGCCACAGAGCTCTCCATCTTTTCACGCAGAGACGCAACAAACGCTTCTTTTTCCTTCAGGATTTTTTCACTCGGCAAAGTATTTCACCTCGTTTCCATATTGAAATATTCCGTCTCAAAGGCAGAAGGGTGCAAAAAAGCCTCTTTCTCCCGCGAGAAAGAGGCCAAAAATACAAAGCATTTTTGCACGTTTCTCGGCAGGCGGGAAACCCCTTTACGCCTTTCGGCACCTGCTGTCTTTAAAACAGCTTTATCAGTATAGCATGCATCCAGCCGTTTGTCAATAACCTTTCGCCGCTGATATTCTCTGCCATGAGGCGGCAAAAGAAGGCCGCCATATGCCGCAGGCAACGCTGCCCTTTGACGGGCAGATGCCTCCCGAAAACGGAAAAGCCTGTCGCTTCGGCGTTTTCTCTTCTGCCGTTCCATATCATAGCAGCTTATTGGGGCCGCCCGGCGGCTTATAAAAACGGCGGGCGTGCGCCTACGCGCTCTTCCCGTTATGGCGCGGCGGCAGCTTTTGATTTTCAGCCGCAAGAGGCCGCGGAAAAGCCCTCTGCCAGCGCACACCTTTGCAGCGGAAGCCGATATTGAAAAAGGCCGGAGCTGCCTCCGGCCTTCTGGTGTTCGATACAGTTAAGTGCTGAATGCACCGCCGTTCAGCCAAAGCGGCCGAAAAGCCCATGCACTTTTACACAAGGCAAAAAACGGGCAACGCTCAGCCGCCGAACTTTGCGCTGTTCAGCTTGATGCCGGGGCCCATGGTAGAGGCCACGGTGGCACTGCGGATATACTGGCCTTTCGCAGCGGCGGGCTTCGCCTTTACGATGGCTTCCATGACCACTTTCAGGTTCTCTTCCAGCTTTTCAGCGCCGAAAGATGCCTTGCCGATGGGCACGTGGATAATGTTGGCCTTATCCAGACGGTATTCGATTTTACCGGCCTTGGCCTCTGTTACAGCGCGGCCCACATCGGGCGTCACCGTGCCGGCCTTGGGGTTCGGCATCAGGCCGCGCGGGCCCAAAATCTTACCCAAACGGCCCACTAGGCCCATCATGTCGGGCGTAGTGACAAGCACGTCAAAATCAATAAAGCCTTCGTTCTGAATTTTCGCCACGAGGTCGGCGTCGCCCACCATCATCGCGCCGGCTTCCTCAGCCGCCTTGGCCGCATCACCCTTGGCAATGGCAACCACGCGCACGTTTTTACCAGTACCGTTGGGCAGAACTACGGCGCCGCGCACCTGCTGGTCGGCATGGCGGCTGTCTACACCGAGGCGGACATGCAGCTCCACCGTCTCGTCAAATTTGGCTTTCGCCGTCTGGCAGCACAGGGCCAGAGCCTCGCTGCTGTCGTACAGTTTCGTACGGTCGACAAGCTTCTTGCTGTCAACGTAATGTTTCCCTTGCTTCATAGTTTCCTCCTGTGGTATATCGGAATATTCCTCCCACTGATGGCAGGCCGTTGTTACTCGGTAACCGTAACGCCCATACTGCGGCAGGTGCCGGCAATCATGCTGACGGCGGCGTCTAGGCTTGCAGCGTTCAAATCAGGCATTTTGGTGTTGGCGATATCCTCCAGCTGTTTGCGTGTAATGGACGCGACTTTCGTCTTGTTCGGCACGCCGGAGCCGCTTTCAATGCCGATGGCCTTCTTGATGAGAACGGCCGCCGGAGGCGTCTTCGTGATAAAGCTGAAGGAACGGTCTGCATAAACTGTGATGACCACAGGAATCAGATAACCGATGTCCTTTTGCGTGCGCTCATTGAATTCCTTCGTGAACGACATGATGTTCACGCCATGCTGGCCAAGCGCCGGGCCAACAGGGGGAGCCGGGGTAGCTTTACCGGCCGGGATTTGGAGCTTGATATACCCCACTACCTTCTGAGCCATTTTGTGCACCTCCAAAAATTGTGGTAAGTTGCGGGCCCGCGCCGTGTGCGCGTGCCCTCCCACGAGCAGGCGTCCGCCCACTCTATAAGAGCCGTGCGCCGAAGCGCGCGGTGCTTACCGAAAATAAAATCAATCCAGCGGTTTAATCTGTGTGAATTCCAGTTCTGCGGGTGTTTCGCGCCCGAACATGGACACTTTCACATTGACCTTTTTCTGCTTTTCATCGATAGCCTCGACAATGCCGATGAAGCCCTCCAGCGGGCCGCCCGTGATTTGCACGTTGTCGCCCACCTTGTAGGCCAGCGGGGCGCTGCGCACCTGCGTTTCCACGCCAAGCTTTTCCACTTCCTCTTCCGAGAGAGGGATGGGCTTAGACGAGGGCCCCACAAACCCCGTGACGCCGCGCGCATTGCGCACGACATACCAAGTTTCATCCGTCATAATCATCTTTACCAGCACATAGCCGGGAAAGAGCTTCGATTCCTTCTCTTTGCCGTCCGCGTCCACCACGGTTTCCGTGGGCACGCGCACCTCCTGAATCAGGTCCTGCAGGCGACGGTTCTCCACGATGGTCTCCAAGTCCTGCCGGACCTTGTTTTCATACCCGGAATACGTGTGCGCCACATACCAGTGCGGCTGTGTATCTCGGTCCTGCGCCATAGTGTTTCCCCCGCTTTCCTTTGCGTTGCAAAATGTGGGCCGTTAAACCTTTGCCAAAAGGTCCAGCACAGTGCTCAGCCCAAAGCCGAACACGGCGTCGAGAATGAAAATCACCACGGCGCTGAGCAAAACCACCACCAGCACCACGAGCGTGTTGTTGATGATTTGCTTTTTATTCGGCCAGACGACCTTCTTCATCTCGCTTTTTGTATCGCGGAAAAACTTCACGATATTCTTGAAAAAGCGTTTGATGCCGGCGAAAAAGCCCTTCTTTTTCTCAGTTTTTTCTGCCATGTCGGTTCCGCCTTTCTTACTTCGTCTCGCGGTGGAGCGTGTGCTTGCGGCAGAAGCGGCAATACTTCTTCATCTCGAGCCTGTCGGGGCTGTTCTTCTTGTTCTTCTTGGTGTTGTAGTTGCGCTGTTTGCACTCCGTGCAGGCGAGCGTGATCTTCACTCTCATGTTTCGGCACCTCCATTAATAGCCTCCCTCTTTTGCCGGCGGCGCTTTGCGGAACGGCCCCAGACGGCGCCTAAAAATGCGCACAAAAAAATAAACCTGCAAAAGAGGTAGTTCCATCATAGCACACGCCGCGCACCGCGTCAAGCGTTTTCTGGGCCGCCGCAGGCTTTTGTGCCGTTTTCTCCGCTTTGGGGCGCACAATATTTGCAAAGTGCGCCTATTATGGTATTATAAGGGGAAGCAGAGTGCGGGCCTGCTTCCCCTGCAGGGCACAAAAGCCGGGGCCCGCAAAAACGATGCGAAGGTGTGACAATATTGGCGAAAAAGACCATTGCCGTGCTGTTTGGCGGCGTTTCCAGCGAGCACGAGGTTTCGCGCATGAGCGCCACCAGCGTGCTGAACAACCTGAACAGGGAAAAATTTGATGTGCTGGCCGTGGGCATAAAAAAGGACGGAAGCTGGCATTTATATCCCGGCCCCACGCAGGCGCTGTGCACCGGCGAGTGGGAGGCGTGCGAGGAAAATATCCCGGTGGCCTTCTGCCCAGGCAGCGGCATGAAGGGCCTTGTTGCCTTTGAAAACGGGCGCGTGCGCGAGCTGCCGGTGGACGTGGTCTTTCCCGTGCTGCACGGCAAAAACGGCGAGGACGGCACGGTGCAGGGCCTTCTGGAGATGGCCGGCCTGCCCTATGTAGGCTGCGGCGTGCTGGGCAGCGCGCTGTGTATGGATAAAGTGTGTGCGAATCTGGTGATGGATGCAGCAGGCATTGCGCGCTGCGAATGGGACTATATGGAGGCCTGGCAGCTGCCTGATTTCGACGCCATTGAGCAGCGCGTGGCCGAAAAGCTGCACTACCCCATTTTTGTAAAGCCGGCAAACGCGGGCTCCAGCGTGGGCATCTCCAAAGCGGCAGATAAGGCCGCGCTGCGCGCCGCGGTGGAGCTTGCCCTGCGCCACGACAGCCGCGTGGTGTTCGAGCGCTTTGTGGACGGCCACGAAATAGAGTGCGCTGTAAGCGGCAACGAAGAGGTGTGCGCCACCCTGCCAGGGGAGATTCTGGCGAGCGCAGAGTTTTATACCTACGATGACAAGTACGTTTCGGGCACATCGCGCGTGGTCATTCCCGCACAGCTGCCAGCCGAAACGCTGGACGCCGTGCGCGCCACGGCCGAACGGGCCTACCGCGCCCTGTGCTGCCGCGGCCTTTCGCGCGTAGATTTCTTTGTAGAGCACGGCACGGGCCGTGTGCTTTTGAACGAAGTGAACACCATGCCGGGCTTTACAGACATCAGCATGTACCCCAAGCTGAAAATAGCCGCCGGGCAGAGCTATAGCCAGCTTCTGGAAGAATTGGTCGGCCTTGCCCTTCAGCGCGCCAGGGAGGCCGCCCATGTGTAACGCGGCGGCCCAAAGCCCTGTCGGGGTGTTTGATTCCGGCCTGGGCGGCCTGACGGCCGTGCGGGAACTGCGACGCATTCTGCCGGGCGAGGACATTGTGTATTTTGGGGACACCGGGCGCGTGCCTTACGGCACCCGAAGCCGGGACACCATTGTGGAGTATGCCAGGCAGGATATCGCCTTTCTGCTCTCTAAGGGTGTAAAGGCAGTGATTGCCGCGTGCGGCACAGTTTCCAGCACACTGCCCGCCGCGGTGGCCGGCAGCCTGCCCGTGCCCTATATGGGCGTTGTAGAAAGCGCGGCAAAGGCCGCTGTGCTGGCCACCAGAACAGGGCGTATCGGCATCATCGGCACGCCCGCCACCGTGGCCTCCGGCAGCTACCCTGCGGCCATACGGCGCCTTATGCCCGGCGCCGCCATTACGGCCACAGCCTGCCCGCTGTTTGTGCCGCTTGTAGAAAACGGCTATTTCGGCGCAAAGAATACTGTTACGCGCCTTGTGGCACAGGATTATTTGAAGGATGTAAAGGCTGCCGGAGTGGATACGCTCATCCTTGGCTGCACACACTACCCGCTGATTGCCCCTGTCATTGCAGACATCATGGGGCCGGGGGTGGCCTTGGTGGACGTAGGGCGCGCGGCGGCCCAAAGCGCACGCCATATGCTGGAGCGGGGCGGCCTGCTGAACGCACAGGCCAGGGGCACGGTGGAGTATTACGTCAGCGACAGCACAGAGCAGTTCGACAGGCTGGCGCATGTGTTTCTGGGCGAATACGCCGGGGGCAGCGTGCAGCGCATTGATATCGAAGCTTACAGAACATAATGGGGAAGAAGGCGGGCTTGCCATGAAAGAAGATTATCTCATCACCATCCACGGCACCATGGAGCAGAACGGCGGCAGCGACAGCGTGCAGCTCATGACGCGCGGCAGCTTCGTCAAGCGCGGCGGCAGCTTTTTCATCACCTATAAAGAGACGCAGGCCACCGGCTATGAGGGCTGCGTCACCACTGTGAAGGTGGAGGGGTCGGACAAGGTGAGCATGCTGCGCTTCGGCCCCGCGCCCAGCCAGCTGGTGATAGAGCGCGGCAAGCGCCATGTGTGCCATTACGAAACGGGCCAGGGCGCGCTGAGCCTTGGCGTGGCGGCAGACGAAATTCACAGCCGCCTTTCCGAAAAGGGCGGGCGCGTGCGCTTCTCTTACATGCTGGATGTGGACGACGCCAGCGTAAGCCGCAATATTGTGGACATTACGGTAAAGCCCACCATATGACCATTACACCCCGCGGGGCTGCGCGGCCCCGCTTTTATCAAATATTCGGGAGGGACGAGCTGTGTATTTGAAATTGACGTTCCACGGCGTGTCATTCTATGCCGCGCTGCTGGAGGACAAGGCGCCCATCATGTGCGCCGAGCTGAAAAAGGCCTGCCCGTTTGAGGCGCGCCTCACCTATGCCAAGATATGCGACAACGAAATCGTGTTTCAGGCGCCGGTGTCGAAGTATGTGGTGGAAAACCCCGTGTATTCCGTAAAGGGCCACATCGCCTATTACGGGCCCAAGCATTCGGTGTGCATCTGGTTTGGGGACACCCCCAGCCTTGGCGCGTGCGACCTGTTCGCGCTGCTGGCCGATGAGGACATCCCCCGCTTTGCCGAAGAGGCGCAGAAGGTATGGGACACCCGCGGTGAAGCCATCCGCGTGGAGCTGTGTGAGGAGGTGGGCGCATGAGCCGCGTTGAATTTATAGAAAAGCTGGATGCCCTGAGCGAGGAAATCCGCCTGCATGAGCCGGAGGATATCCGCCGCGTAAAGCAGCGCAACCGCCCCGCCAAAAAGAATTTCGGCGCTTTGCTGTTCGCCTTTCTGGACATGGAGGCCGCTAACCCGGACATCTACCGTCTTATCTGCATGGCGCAGGCCCGTCAGGGCGAGCTTGCCACGCTGAAGGCCATCGCAGACGGCGTGCTGGGCTGGAATGAAGGCGGCTTCGAGGGCAGCTATGACATGTACGACAGTGCCAAGCTGATGGGCGAAGCCCGCGCCCAGCTTGACGCGTGCGGCACCTATGAAGAATTTGCCGCCCTGCTGAAGGCAGTGCACCGTTACCTTATCGGGCTGAACTTCCAGCTTGATAACGCCATCCCATGGGCTGAACTGGGCCGCACCTATCACGAGGCAACGCAGCCTGAGGCAGATGTGTAGAAACAAACACCAGTGATTTTGCGCCCTGCAGGCTGTCTGCAGGGCGTTTTCTCTTGACAAAAAAACGGGCCGCCTCTATACTTAGTAATACTAAACATTTTGAAAAGATAGAGGGTGTGGCAGGCGTGGAGAGCCGGTTTTCACGGCAGATGAAAAAGGGCGTGCTGGAAATGCTGGTGCTGGGGCTTGTGTGCGAACAGCCCGGCCATGGCTATGAGCTGCTGGGCCGCCTTGCCGCGCGTTCCAGCGGCTTTCTTCGCACAAAAGAGGGCACGCTGTACCCTATCTTGTACCGCCTGGAGGACGATGGCTTCATTTCATCCAGCTGGCAGACGGGCGGCGCTGCGCGCACCGCGCCAAAAAAGATATACACAGCAACGGCGGCAGGCCGCAGGGCTCTGCTGGCCATGCAGGAGGAATGGCGTGCTTTGTGCAGGTGCGTGCAGGCCTGTGGGAATGTTTTGGCACCGGAAGGAGACGGCGGCAATGTTCAGACGTGATATTTCAGAAAAACACGAAAAAAACAGCACGGCGCAGCTATTATCTTTTGTGCTTCTTGTAGCCCTCATTGCGGTGGTGGTGCGCTTGGGGGCACCCGGCCTGGAGCCGCAGCAGCCCCATGACCCGGCCAGCGTAGCGGCCATGCCCTATACCCTTGTGGGCCAGGGAGATATCTGGCGCCTCACCGTACGGGTGGAGCCCGCAGACGAGGAAACGGCCGCGCCCTACAGGGCTGCGGCTATGGAATTGGCAGATGGGCCGGACGTCATCGGGTATGAAGAAGCCCTGGCGGCCGTGCCTGCGTACAAGGCCACGCTCACACTGGAATATCTGGGCGAAGACGCCGCCGCCATCAAGAGCGCAGCATTAGACTTTGCCCCTCACACCGATTACCGGCTTGAAGTTCGCCGCAGCAGAGGGGATGCTTCAGACTTTGATGCGCTGATTGCCGGCATACAGCCTATCATGACGGTGTATTATCCCGAAAATGTCGAACTGGCGGGGCGCATCCCCCCTGTAGACGGAACATACACCGCCCGTATCGCGGCGGGCGGCGCGGGCACAGATACGCTTACGCTGAAGAAGGAGGCCGCCGCATGAACAGAAGAAGGAACGGAGGCTTTCTTCCGCCTGTCAAGCAATATGTGAATGCCATAGAACGCAGGCTCCATCTCCCCTTGCGCGAAAAAGCGCGTATTATGAGCGATATTTCCACCAGCATCGCCGCCCGGCATGAGGCCGGTGAAAGCTATGAGGCCGTTATGGCAGACATGGGGCCGCCCGATGCCGTGGCCGCACCCTTCAACCGGGCCTTTGCAGGGCAGTATAAAGGCAGTGCCTGGCGCTTTTTATGGTTGGGGCTGGCCCTGGCTGTTCTGGTTGCCGCTGCAGCAGCATTGGTATTCACCGCCGGCATGGCCGCAGGTGTGGAAATGGCCTTCCTTCCCCAAAGCCTTCCCTTAGTGGGCACCGCCTCCGCGGGCATAATCGGCGGGGCAGACGGCCCCACGGCAGTGTTTGTAACGTCTTTCCCCGGCGCATTTTCTATGGGCCCTCTTGACGCGCTGGTGACGGCCGGCGCCCTGCTGGCACTGTATTTTCTTTGCCGTGCACAAGGCACAAATGGCGCAAGACATTTGCGCACCGCACGCACACTGGCAGGTGCCTGTGCCACTGTGTTCTGCATACGCTTTTTCCTTGCCATGGCTGTGCTCTCCCTGGCGGAAGGCTCCCCCGCCAGCCTGGCCCGGATGTTCCTTTCACCCGGGTTCCTGCTCACCGCAGCAGCTCTGGGCTTGGTGATATGGCGCACGCCGCAGAAGCCGAAAGCCAGAACTGAGGAGGAAAAATATGAGTGAGAAAAAAAGAACAGCACTTCTATTTGGGTTTGTCTTTTTAAGCCTTGCTGTCAT
Source organism: Oscillospiraceae bacterium (assembly GCA_018380115.1). Classification (GTDB taxonomy): domain Bacteria; phylum Bacillota; class Clostridia; order Oscillospirales; family Ruminococcaceae; genus Ruthenibacterium. The sequence continues at coordinate 9,821 of JAGZUF010000017.1, forward strand.
CTGGGCCATTATGCTGCCAAAGGGACTTTCAAACCGCAAGGCAGAGGCCTTCGCCCAGCCTTTTTTCAGCCACGCCGTGCCGCAGGGCGCTGAGGTGCTTCAGCAGGCTGCCTCGCGTGAAAAGCAAGACAGCGCATATGTCACCACGGCTACACAGATACTGGCATTTTCCAAAGCCCCGCAGAAGACGGAACTGGAGGCTTTTTACCGCGATACCGAATACCCGCCCGCAGAAGAAGGGCAGGCTGTGACGCTGACGGCAAAGCCTCTGGACGAGGCCAGCCTTTCCGCCTTGCAGCAGGCGGGTGTATATGAAGAGGACAAAATATATTGGTTTGTATACATCGTCAGCCAAAACGGCACGGCATAGTGCGCCTAGCACAAAATATCGAAATACTATTTGTATAATTAAAAGGAATGATACCAAATGTTAGAATTCCGCTATGATACACAGCTTCTCATTGAAGGAAACGGGTTGGATGAAGATGTCATTCATGATTACTTTATCCAGAATTTCAAGGGAGATTGCCTGCTGGCTGTGGGGGATGACGAGCTCATCAAAATCCATTTCCACACGAACGAGCCGTGGAAGGTACTGGAATACTGCGCCGGGCTGGGTGAGATATATGATATCGTGATAGAAGATATGAACCGTCAGGCCCGCGGCCTGAAGGGGTGACATCTTGCTGCGGTTGTCCGCGCGATAAGCCCGGCATAATACCCGCACGGTTCAAAAAGGCCTGCGCCCCGGTGAGGCGCAGGCCTTTTTCTAATTTTTCCGCCGTTTTGCGCAGAAAATCAAAGCGCAGCATAATGGCGGCCCAGCGCGTCCGCCGTGAGGATGGCCGCATACACGCTGTCCGGCGTCACTTCAAAAGGCATGTTGTGCAGCGTGTCGCTGTCGGCACAGGCCAGCTTTGCCACTTCCATCAGCTGCTCTGCCTTCGGCTGCTCGATGCCAAGCTGGCGCAGCGTAGTGGGCAGGCCCACTGCCTCGCAGAAGCCCAGCACCTCTTCCAATTCTTCTTCGCTGGCATTCTCCAGCACAAGCTGCACCAGCGTGCCAAAGGCCACCTTTTCGCCGTGGTACATGCTGTGCGTTTCAGGCACAGCGGTAAAGCCGTTGTGGATGGCATGGGCGCCGGCCAGCCCGCCGGATTCAAAGCCCAGGCCGGAGAGATAGGTGTTTGCCTCGATGACATGCTCCACAGCCTTGGTGCACACCCCGTTCTGAACGGCAAGCCTGGCTTTCACGCCGTCCTCCAGCAGGGTGTCATAGCACAGGCGGGCAAGACCCATGGCCGCCAGTGTAGTTTTGCCGCCCACACAGTTCGTGGCGCCGGACGCCTCGCAGGCGCGCGCCTCAAAATATGTGGCCAGCGCGTCACCCATCCCCGCCACCAGCAGGCGCACCGGGGCTGCCGCCACCACGGCGGTGTCCACCAGCACCATGTTTGGGTTTGCCGGCAGGAACAGATATTTTTCAAACACACCCTCATCCGAGTAAATGACGCTGAGCGCAGAGCAGGGCGCGTCCGTAGAGGCAATGGTGGGCACGATGACCACCGGCGCACCGGCATAATAGGCAACAGCCTTGGCGGTGTCGTGTATCTTGCCGCCGCCGATGCCCACTACAACGTCGCAGCCCGATGCCTCAAACGCCGCTTTCACTCGCTCTATCTCCGTCATGCTGCACTCACCGCGGAATGCCTCATACACCAGTGCGGCGCCTTGCTCTGCAGCACTGGCCGCAAGGTCTGCCTCCACACGGCCCTTACCGGAGGGGCTTGTCAGCACAAACAGCTTTTTGCCCAGCAGTTTCACATGCCCGCACAGGTTTTTCAGTTCACCAGCCCCCTGTACATAGCGCGAGGGGCTTGCCATGATATTTGCCATAGCTGAAAACTTCCTTTCTTCACTCCGGCTGTGTGCGCCTAGGGCTGCACCGGACACGGGGCTTTAGATACGCCCTGCGCCGCCGGAAAATTTCCAAAGAAATTATAGCCCGGCAGAAGAAAGAAATCCATTGTCTAATGGTTAAATTTTTCACATATAAACCAATTAAAAATTGTCAAAATTCATGTGGACTACAAACATCAGCACGGCTTCCTTAGCCAGGAAGGGCAGTGAGGCAAAAAACAGCCGGGATACAGCGGCGTACCCCGGCTGTTAGTTATACATATTTTACATGCCCCAAATAGGCGACTCCAATCCGGGCCTTGCAGGCCGGACATGCCGCATTGTTTATGCCGCCCCCAGAGGCAGGCCTGTAATTATTGGCCCCAGCACTTTCTTTTTTGGAACCGCCATGTGAACACAGCCGAACGAACAACCCATTCAAGTACCATTGCCCCCCATGCGCCATAGATGCCAAGGCCCAAAGGTATTGTCAGAAGATACCCGATCCCTACCCGGATTCCCCACATGCAGGCTAGGGAGACAACGGAGGTAAAAACGGCGTCTCCTGCCGCACGCAGTGTATTGGGCATGGTATTGGAAAGCGGCCAAAAGACGGGCATAAAAATAAGGCCGATAAACAGCACATGCCATACAAGCCGAGTTGTTTCTGCCTTCGGCACGTACCAGGATAACATTAACGGAGACACTGGAAGCAGCAATAAAATTGCCGCTACCGTCAGCACAATGCCTGTTTGTACAAGCCTGATACCGTATTTACGCGCCTGCTGGATATTACCCGCCCCAATGCATTGCCCTACAACAGTGATAGCCAACAGTGCAGATGCGCTTGGCGCTGCATAAAACAGCCCCAGCATAGACATAGCGATAGCATTTGCCGCTATGCTGGCTGTGCCGAGCTGTACCATATAGGTTTGCATAATAAGATTTCCGCCATTTGCAAAAACCTGTTCCACTCCGAACGGGACGCCCTGATAAAACACAGCTTTTAACAGCTTTTTATCCATGCGGAAAATGTCCTGAAAACGGACGCCTGGTTCCCGGCGGCGACTCATAACCATATACAAGGCCGCGGTGCCGCCAATCAGTCGCGCAATATTAAACGAAAGAGTGGTGCCCAGAATATCCATTTTCCACACGTTCAAGAACAGTGCACTGGCCAGCAGGTGCACCAGATTAATCAGAACAGTCAGTTTTAGGCACATGCGGGCATCGCCAATGCCGCGCAGCACAGAGGTAGCACCGTAATACACCGAAAACGAAAGGAAAGAGAGTGAATATCCAGCAAGGTACTCGATTGCCTTTTTCTGCACACCGGCCGTGGCATTCCCGAACAAGAAATGCACAAGCGGACCGGAAAATGGCACCAGCACCGCAGTGATGAGACATGCCACAAAAAATGAGGCCAGAATCACCTGTCCCCCTGCCCGGCGCAGACCACATGCATTGCCCGCGCCTTTGTAACGGGCCACCACCACAGAACCACCAGACGAAATTGCGCTTAAAAAGCCCATAACCAGAAGCGTAAGCGGGTTGACCAGACTGGTTGCCGACACAGAGTCCTGGCCGGATGCACTTACCATGGAAGTGGTTAAGGTATTGATAGCAAGGATGAAGAATTGGTCCAACACCAAAGGACCCAGCATCTCCAAGATATGCCGACTGGTAAATTGAGCACTCCCAAGCTTTTCATCCAGAAAGCCCCGCAGGCCCAAGCATGGCAAGGGCTGCTTATCCGCCGAGCGAAACTTCATATTGTAACGTCCCTCTCTGTATAAGCGCATTTGCGCCTTCCCAGGCAAAGCCGCTGCATACCGGCGCCTAACGCAGCGGCAGCCATAGCTCTTCAAATGGCATATGTCGTCCCAATATGGGTCAATTCTGCCGTTGAAAAAAATTCACGCGCCTGCTGCAAAACATCCCGGCTCCATTTCTCGTGATAATGCGTTAACAACAACCGCTTTGCATGGCTGTTAGCGGCAAGGGCACCCGCAACCGCCGCAGATAAGTGGTGGCTCTGCTCGGCTCCATCTTCCCCGGTGAGGGTCGCCTCGCATAGAAAAGCATCGGCGTTTTTTGCAAGTGCCGACAGCTGCGGGCACAAGCCGGTATCCGCAGAATACGCCAAGATTTTTTGCCCCGCATAAAGCCGCAGGCCGTATGATTCCACCAAATGTTCCATGCACATAAAGGTCATGCGAATATCGCCCAGAGATAAGGAGGCACCGTCCTCCACCGCACAGATATCAAAAACTTCGCCTGCGCCAAGTTCCTGCCTGGCCCACTGCGGCATAGGCGGGGCAAGCAGCGGTATTTTTGGCACCGTCTCACCCCATGCGCGCCTTGTCTCCAACTGGTATTTTGCACAGAACAGATCACCCATATGATCAAAATGCATGTGGCTTAGCACAATCATGTCCAGCTTTGCGATATCCTCGGCACGTAACAGCTGAGAGAGGCTGCCGCTTCCCATATCAAGCAGAATCTTTTTTCCGCAAGCCTCTACAAGGTAGCAGGCGCATGCGCCATATGCCTGTGGAAAACTGGCATTGTTTCCAAATACGGTGAGATATATCATAGTTCTTCCCTCTTTACACAAAAAGCGGCATTTCCGGACAACCGGCCAGAAATACCGCTTTCAGGCAGAAAAGCTACACCGTCTTAACCCAATATCAAACAGCACATTTGTGAAGGCTCCAAGGTGAGTTTCATCGTGCTTTCCCCACACTGCACGGCCGGGGCAGCTCCCTCTACAACCGAGAGAGAATACTTTTTCGGCCCTTCACAGCACACATCAAACACCTGCTCTTCCTCTGTCCCGTTCGAAAGGAGGACCATCCGGCGCCCGTCCTGCAGCTCCCAGCAGGTACCTTGGCAGAACTGCGGCACGCAGCGCAGCCATGCGTCATCTGCAAATCGCGCATGTTTCAGCATGGGCTGCAGGCTCTTTCGAAATGCAATAGCCTTAGGCGCATACACATGATACTCTGTGCCCTCTTCGCTCAGGCAGGTGGTAATTCCCAGCCACAAAATGCTGCCCAGCGCAATGGCGCGGTGCATATCGCGGTAAAACCACAGGTGCTCTTCCTTTTTGTTTGCGGCCCAGCTTCTTGGGTTCACCATATTCACCTGCACAAACTCCGGAAACGTATATTTGAACACATTATAATGTTCATCGTATTCCGCGCCGTTCCAAGTGAGGTTACCCCAGGTATAGCTGCCGTAGATATCACCACAATTCTCCGTCATGATATACGCCTTGGGGTTATATTTGCGCAACCGTGCCAAAAGTTCGCGAAGTACATACACATACCCGTTATTAAATTCTCCGATATCATCGTGGCTGTGCCCCTCGCAATAACACGCAAATGGCTCGGCCGAGGCCAACTGATCCAAGTAAATGCCATCGCAGCCATACGCTTTCACACAGAATTCAGCTGTATCTAAAAGATATTCTCTCCACAGCTTGTCTGAAGGGCAGTTTACTGTAAAATGTTCCGGGCCATATGTCTCATAGCGCATTTCACCTGTCTCTGTACGAATAGCCATTTTCTCGCCGAGCGTTTTGTGAAAGTCTGATTTCAAATCAAAAATGCGCGCGTTAATGTACAAAGTGGAAAATCCGCCGTGCTCACGAATATATTCCAGTCCGCGGCGGAATTCCATGGCGCTGCCGAGCTCCATATCCGGGTAATATTCCGGGTAAAAAGAGTCGAAGCCGGTACGGTTCCAAGCAGCGATAAACACATGGCGAACATCCCAGTTTGCGCCAGCTTCATACAGGGCAGGGATATCTTCAAAGCGATGCTCAATATTGTCCCGCCGTTTAAAATTATAGCACTGGTTCAGTGCATATTCGTCCTGCAGGTAGCTTGGGTTGTGGTTAAAATCCAAATAAGGTGCAATATAGCTACGGTATATCCGCGCACCATAGTGCCAATCTTTATCCGATATGGCAAGCACATATTCTGCCGTATCATATTTTTCTCCTGGACGCACACGGTGGTGTTTGCGGAAACCGAACGCCATCCACGGCGACTGCATGCTTCCGCTGGTGTCCGCTATCACGCCCGTAACGGGGAAACGCGCGTCATGGCTACCAATGTAAAGGCCGTCTGTCTCGTTATAATAATACATCCAGCTCATAGAGGCAAGGCCGCAATAGTTGATTTCGCGCCGGTAAATGTCTTCAAATGCCACACTGCTGGCCCGCCAGAAATCTTTTTTATTCTGGCCGTACGCCATAACCGGATTTTTCGAGCGCTCGCCGGCATGGTGCGGGTAGATGATATAATCCGGGCGGGCCCCGCCTCCCAGGTATAGTCCGCCAATGTGGGGAAGCAGAATCTCTACCACATCGGCCTGACTGTGGTTTTCAAGCTCTGCACGAATCGAAAGCCTGTCCTGCGCGGCATGGCAGTGCACCGTCATGCGGATATCCAGTCCGCCGAATTCTGTATAGCAAATTTCCAGATGCTCACTGTCCCCATTTACCTGTGGCTGGCATGCCGTTAATTTTTTCTTCTGACCATCTGTCAAGGCATAAATCTCTACCAGCGGATCTCTGGGCGTTTGTCGAATATATTCCGTGCCTGTGGCCAGATTTACCAAACTGACAAAATTGTTTTTTTCTATGGAAAAGCATGCGTGAAACGCTGATGTTTTCAGTTCCATGGTCTTGTTCCTCAATATCCGAATTTTTCGTAATTTTCCAATGCCTTTCCGTTGATTTGTGCGGCATTGGGCATATGGTTCGAGATATATACGCCGGGCTTCAGGCCTCTGGCAAGTAACTTTTCCACCACCGTACTTTGCAGTGCCCACATCACATAGCTGGCGCTGATGCCGCTGGCAGGGCAAATGCGCTGGCCCAGTTCAGGCACATCCACAAGGGTATCACCGTAGTTGGAACAGTTATCCAGACAGTAGGTACACGCTTCAAACAGGCGTTTTCCGCTGGGATGCTTGCTGGTGAGTTTTTCAGAATATTCCACTGTTGTGATAGCTACTGTCAGGCAACCCATTTCCGTCGCTTTCAGGGCAAGATCAACAGGGAAATAATTATATCCGGACACCGAACCAATCATAACAATGTCTCCAGAAAGCACATTGGCGCGCCCAAGCACAAAGTCTGCAAATCCGGGAACACTATCATACCCCACTACCCCGCGGGCAGGAGAAGGACGGTGCCTGACAGGGTTGTTAATTTCACAGGTGATCTTGATTGGCTTCAAGGCTATCATTCCCCCTGTACGGCCCACGCCCTCAAACATCAGCATGTGGCCGGTGTCCATAATATGCCAGGCATAGCCCTGGGCAAGCCTGTCTGCAATTTTCTCCGCCACTTCTATGATGGTGTCTCTCTGTGTCTGCTCTACCTTTTCCAGCACACTTTTCATGGCCGAAAAATATTCATCCATCAGCATGGTATCTTCACCCTTTTTCTTTCTTTTTCAAATTGTCAAGCACGGTTTTGTCCGTAATGTCCACACCCGCCTGGGTACACAGCATATACAGCGCAGCACCTTCCACTGGCGAAAATTGCGGGCGGCGGCATACACACCCCGGCAAGCGGCGGTGCACTGCATTCTCAAACCGCTGAGTAAACAGCGGCCCCATATTGGATACTCCGCCCGTAAGGGCCACTGGCAAAGAAACGTTACCCAACCGTTTGGCAACTGTTTCTGCCAGCCGGCTTAATGCATCTGCGGCCTCATCTAAAATAGCACAAGCATTTTTATCTCCGGCTCGTGCAGCCCTCTCTACTACATAGCACAGCCGGGCCACTTTCGCCCGTGTAAAGCCGGGTTTATAGGCCGCCTCCCGCAAATCCGCAATGCCGGCCAGGCCCAGCTCCTGTAAAGCCACCGTTTCCAGCAGGGTACCGTGTTCGTCTGCATCATATAGGTTTGCAAGTTTTGACAGGCAAAGCACACCAATGTGGTACCCACTCCCCTCATCGCCGAACAACGGGCCCCAACCGCCGGCACGTACCATTTGGCCGTTTTGTGTTTGCCCTACAGCAAAAGAGCCTGTGCCACTGAGAACAGCAATTCCATACGGCGCGCCCAGCGCTGCATAAAACGCGTTTTCCACATCGCCCATCTGACGAATATCGTCCCTGCCAAAGTGTTCTTTCACCTGAGGTAACACCGTATGAAACCCGGGAATGAACAGAACAATATCGCTTACATCGCTTAACGGCACGCCCGACGCCTGCAGACATTCTTCTATTCCGAAGCACACCTCTGCTGCCGCCTGCTGCGGTGGCGTAAAATTGGCGTTTGCGCCGCCGCTGCGCGCACGGGCCCACACGTTGCCCGCTTTATCAAACAACAGAAATTCTGTTTTTGTGCCGCCACCGTCACACACCAGATACATGGCGTCCTCCGTCCTCAGCAAAGTGCTTTGATGCGGGCCTGATACTGCGCAATCACTTTACTGTTGTATTCATCGCCGCCGGGCAAATTCGCGCTTCGAAGAACAGGCGGCATTTCGCCTTTTGCCAAATACAGATTTTCTATTTTCAGCACAATACGCTGTGCAATAAACAGACTGCTGAATGTAGACGCGCCGCCTGTGATCTGCTCGGTGCCCGGTATGGTAAAGAAGCCATCCCCTCTTGGCGCATGGTTATCTATTACGATATCTGCCACTTCATACAGATGTTTTCCGTTTTCACATCTCGACTGCAGTGTTTCCGACACTTTGCGGGAAGTGACAGCCACCACTGTAAGCCCCTGCCGTTTCGCGTATAGCGCTGCTTCTACCGGTACTGCATTGATACCGCTATTGGAAGAAATAATAATCGTATCGCCCTTCTGCAAACCCGCTGCAGAAAGCACTTCTTCGGCCTTTCCATGCAGCCGCTCCATGCGGGTACTGGTAATGGCACCCTTATGCACCATCAGCTCATCAACCAAAATAGGATTTACTGGCACAAGCCCGCCGCTGCGATAAAACATTTCTTCCACAATCATATGTGAATGCCCCGTAGAGAAAACGTGGAGCAGGCCGCCTTTCCGAATAGACTCATAAGCCGCCTGGGCAGCCGCCTCAATCCCAGCCTGCTCCCCCTGTTCTACCTGCTCAAGCATAGTATATATTTTTGAAAGATAGGCATCGTCTTTCAGAAGTTTCTCTTCCATTTTTTCCTCCGCTCTGGAAAAGGGCGGCCTATTTGCCGCCCTTTTCCTGATTATTTGGGAATTTAAGCTTCTTTACTAAGGATTTCTGCGGCTTGCTCATCTACGCGTTGCTCAAATTCTTCCGGGGTAAGCGCGCCAGCCCACAGTGACTCACATTCTTTCTGGAACATGGTCTGGAACTCAGACCCATTCAGGTTTGTGGGGAAGGGGATGGCCGTTTCCAGCGCTTCCACGAAATATTTGTTATACGGTGTCTTCGCCTCAAACTCTGTGGTGTCCACCATCGTGGATGCAGGCAGGCCATAGTTCATATCCAGCGCAATCTGCTGTCCTTCCTTGCCGGACAGGAACTCAACCACGCGCCAGGACAATTCGGGATTTTCAACGCCTTTGGGAATAACCCATGTGTTCACAAACGAAGAACACTGGCTCACACCATCCACAGAAGGCATCGGAAGAACCGTATACTCTGTTCCGTTCGCGTCAAAAGTAGATGCTGTGGACAAAGCGCCAATCTGCATGGCAACCTTGTTGGCCATAAAGGCAGAGAATTCGTTCTCACCATACTGCTTGGCCTGCTGGTTAGTGGGGCAAACCTTATAGGTGTTGTACAAATCATACATAAACTGCACAGCGCGCTTTGTATTCTCGTCGGTGGAAAGCACGCTGGATTTGCCGTCTTCACTGTACAGTTTGCCGCCAAAGGCCGCAATCATGGAATAGGTCTGGTCCATATAGTTAGCCCAGTAATAGCCCCATTGTGCATCTGCACCGCTGCCTTTTGTCAGTTGCTGGGCAAGCTCTGTAAATTCTTCCATCGTCCAATCGTCAGCGGGGATCTCGACGCCTGCATCTGCAAACATCTTTGTGTTCAGATACATTACCTTCGGTGTTACATCGCGCGCGGCGGCGTACATGGTGCCGTTCACCGTAAGGGCATCTTTCACAACCGGATACAGGGCATCCATATACTCCTGGCTGGCCAAATCATCCAAGGGCATCAGAACATCGTTCAGTGCATAACGGGGCACCTGATCCATCGCCAACATCATCACATCAGGAACATCGCCGCCAGCCAAGCGTGTAATCATCGTATTTGCATAATCGCTGGCCGGAATTGTGACGAATTCCAGTTTGATGTCAGGGTTTGCCTCCTCAAAATCGGCTTGCATCTTCTGCAGGTGTTCAAATTGAGTAATGTCCCACCAGGTATATACCTGCAGTGTCGTGGGCTCACCCGTTGCTGTGCCAGAGCTCACCTGAGAATCGCTTGCCATGCTTGAAGAAGCAGGGCTGCCACCACATGCAACAAGCGAAAGTGCCATTACGCAAGCAAGCGCTATAGCCAGAAACTTTTTCATTTTCATGTTCAAACCTCCATTTTTATATTTTACGGTGCATAACACCGTATAGAACTAAATTACTTTCCTCCGAAACCAGAATTCATTGTGGATGCCATAAAGTGCTTCTGGAAGAGCAGGAACACAATGATGATGGGCACGATGCTTAGTGTTGTGCCTGCCAGCAGAACAGCCCAGTTTGGTTCCCAATCTTTCAGATATTGTAACCCGACTGTTAGCGGCATCTTATCGTAATCATTCAGGACGATCATTGGCCACAAAAATTGGTTCCACACATTTCGAAATGACAAGATTGCCGTGGTGGCAATGGCTGGCTTGGCATTCGGCAGCACAATGCGGAAAAACACGCCGAACCGGGAACATCCGTCAATGATGGCCGCATTTTCAAGGTCTTTGGGGATGCTGAGGAAAAACTGCCGGAAGAAAAAGATATTAAATGCGTTAGATGCTGTGAATACGCTTGATAAGAACAAGGCCGTATAAGTGTTAGTGAGCCCCATATTCACAATCAAGCTGTAGTTCGGAATCAAGGTAACATGGCTAGGAATCATCATCGTGGCTACAAATGCAAGAAACAGGATATTTCTTCCACGAAAATTCAGCCTTGTAAGCGCATAGGCCGTGATAGAGGCCACTGCAATCATACAAAGTGGAATTGCAATCGACAGAAAAATGGAATTGATGATGAAGCGCCCAAAAGGCATTATTTCAAACAGCCTGTCATAGTTCGCCAAGGTAAAAGGCTGCGGTATCATATCCAGCGGGCTGCCGTTGTACAACTGTTCTGATGTTTTGAAAGAGGACAAAATAGCCCAAACAAACGGATAGATCATGGTGAGACTGAGCAATATCATTAGAACGTGATACGCGGTGTTTCCCACTCTCCTGCGCATTTTCATGCCCATGGTCATTTTATTCACGCTCATTCACCTCCCTGTTCACGGCGGAAACGGAACTGTATCAGCGTGAACACAAGAATCAAGGCAAAGAATATCCACGCAAGCGCAGAAGCATAGCCCATATTGTAGGACATGAAGCCTTGCTCGTAGATATAATACATGATGGTACTGGTAGAGCCCAGCGGGCCGCCTTCCGTCATGACGAAGATAGATTCAAACATGTTGAAGGATTCAATAACCAGCAAAATCACCACAACAAAGGTTGTGTTGGAAAGCATAGGCACAGTAATTCGCCTAAACTTTTGCCAAGAAGATGCGCCATCCACTTCCGCCGCTTCATACAGCGTCTCCGGAATTGTCTGCAGGCCAGCCAGGAAGAGTAGCATGTAATATCCGCTCATCTGCCACACGCGCATAATAATCAACGCTGGCTTGCTCCACTCCGGGTCGCTTAACCACATAGGCGGATTGTGAAAGCCAATGGCCGTAAGGAAGTTGTTCATAATGCCCATATCCGGATTAAAAATCCACAGCCACACCATACTTACTGCAACAGTGGACGTGATACTGGGCAGAAAAAGCGCAACACGATATGCCTTTGCTATCTTTCCCACTTTTTTATTGATCAAAATAGCCAGGAACAATGAGATAACCAACACCACTGGCACCAGCACAAGGGCAAAATAAAAGGTGTTTCCAAAATACTGGTAAAAGTACTGGTCGTTTGTAAAGGCTCTGATATAGTTTTCTAAACCTAACCATTCAGGAGAGCCTAGCAAATTATAATCGGTAAAAGAGAGGTAGAGAGAATACAAAATTGCGCCGAACGTAAATATCCCAAAGCCGATTAGCGCTGGCGATACGAACAGCCAGCCCGTAAGCGCCTCTCTCTGCTTCAGGTTCAGCCTGCGTCCGCGCCGGCCCGCAATGTTCCCTTTTGTCATCGGGCTTCCTTCCTTTCTGTCGTAATTTCCCTATCCAAAGCGGATATGCCGGCTGTCTGTGCATGCTCAAGCCCTGTTTGTTTCGTCCATCGTCCGCGGAAATCTCCATTGGCATACTTTTTATCCAGCACCAAAGGAACACCTGCCTGCAGGGTTTGTACACTACCGGCAGCCAACAAACGCATCACAGAATCGCTCAACAGTTTCAAATCACGTATACAGTTTTTTTTCACCTGAGAAAAATCACACGCTTCCCCAATGGCACTGAAAATCGCGGTGACGCCTTTCTGAAAGACCTGCTCGGCGCCTTCACCGACGGAACCGCACAGCGCAATGCACGGCACGCCCGCGGCCTGTGCCCTTCGGGCTACCCCAACGGGTACTTTTCCCCGTATACTTTGCCAATCAATACGCCCTTCGCCGGTAAAAACAATGTCTGTTTCTTTAAGAAGGCCGTCGAACCCCACTGCATCTAAAAGCAATTCCACACCCGGTTTCAGCTTTGCATTCAGAAAAGCCAGCAAAGCTGCCCCCATCCCCCCGGCTGCCCCGGCGCCAGGCACGTCCAATACATTCACACCGGTCTGCTTTGCAATAATCCGGGCAAAACGCTTCATCTGTGCGTCCATTTGCGGCATCATTTCTTCGCTTATGCCCTTTTGTTTTCCAAATGTATAAATAGCACCTGTTTCCCCGCACAGGGGGTTATCCACATCACACGCTGCAATGATATCCAGCTTGGGCTTCCTGTCCGGGACAATGATAGAGGCAATATCTGCCATGTGACACGTAACGGCCTCCACCTGCGCCCCATTTTTATCCAGAAACCGGTAGCCCAGCGCCGCCGCCATGCCAAGCCCGCAATCCACCGTGGCGCTGCCGCCTATGCCAAGAAGCACACGGCGAATCCCGTTGCGCTCTGCGTGCAGCAGCATCTCCCCCACGCCGTATGTAGTAGTATGCATAGGGTCCAGCGCACCATCTAAAAGCGGAAGGCCCGCGCAGGCAGCCATTTCCATCACGGCCGTCCCGTCCGGCAGGATTCCATAGTGGCAGGCAACCGGGCGCCCCTGTAGCCCCTGAACTGTCAGGAACACCTTGCGCCCTCCCAGCAGCTCCAAATATGCGTCCACCATGCCCTCGCCACCGTCTGCCATAGGAATACACCGCACAGCGGCAGCGGGAAAATAATTCCGCACAGATGCCTGAATAATTCGGCATACCTGAGCGGCCTCCATGGTTCCTTTGAAGGAATCTGGCGCAATGATAACTTGTTTTATATCTTTCATTCACCACGCCGCCTTCGTCAAAATATACATATTGTTTTCTGTTCTGTGAATATAATTATATACAATGTCTTTTGACATTGAAATGTTTTTTATAATATAATTTTAGGGTAAAATACTGTTATAGAGAACATATTCAAGGGTGAGCACCATGCTGATCAACCATGAAAATTCACAGAAAATTGCCGAGCGCATCGGCGGCATCCTGCACCGCAATGTCAATATCATGGATGAAGAAGGGCGCATTGTTGCAAGCACCGATCCAACGCGCATCGGTGCGCTGCACGAGGCCGCCTGCAAGCTGATTGAGCAGAATATCCCTGAAATGGATGTGTATTCTATTGACCAGATGACTGGCAGCCGGGAAGGCATCAACCTTCCCCTTCAAATCGACGGGAAGACCATTGGTGTGATCGGGGTGACGGGAAACCCGGATGAACTGCGTGACATCGGCCTTGTGATTACCGAGATGGCAGAAATTCTGTTTTCTGAAACACTGCAGACACTTCGGCAGCAGAGCATCTCGCGCCAAAGGCGCCATTTTTTAGAGCAGCTTTTGTTCAGTACACCCAGCGCACCCAGCGAAACATTTGAAAGGCGCGGAAAAGCCCTTGGGGTATTTTCGCGACGCATTCATGCAGTTGGGGTTCTGTCCACGGCCGCCGAATTGCAGGATGCTAATACCGCCGCTTTTTACGACACCCTGCTTTCCATTCTTCGCACCCATCTGGGTGACACCATTCTGCTGAACCATTTATATCTCGGCCAGAAGCTTATCCTGTTTCTGGGGGCAGATATCCAGCCCTACCTGCTCACACAGGTGAATAAAGCTTTACATGCGGCACAGGCCGCAGGGCACATGCCCTGTTGCGGCCTTGCCGGCGGCTGTGAAAGCTACACCCAGCTGAACCGAATTTATGCACAGGCAGACAAGGCGCTAGAGGTAGCGCTTTCCACCAATACCGGGCAGGTGTGCGTGTATGATGACCTCGTGCTGGAGCTTCTGCTGGCTCCGCTTTCCCAGGAAAGCCGCAGTGCTTTTTTGGAACGCATCTGGGGCGGCACTAAAAGCAGCATGGATGAAATGCTGGATTTTCTTGAAATTTATTTTGCCTGCAACGGTTCTGTGCAGGCCATTTCTCAAAAGCTGTTTATCCATAAAAATACTGTGCAGTACAAAATTAAAAAAATTGCAGATGCCACAGGATATGACCCCCGCAGACTGACAGATGCCGTTCTGCTGTACCTTTGCGTCAAGCTGCGGAAGGCTTGAATTTACCGCAAATAAAAACAGGCACTTCTGTACGGGCTTTATGCTCGCACAGAAGTGCCTGTTTTATAAAATCGGCCTTCCATATCTTACAAGCTGATGCTGTGTGGAGGCATCCACACCCGCTACACCTCCAGCAGCGCATGAAGCTGCACAAGGCAGAACCATGCCAGAAGGCACCACAGCCAGACGCGCCGCTTCTGCGGCAGCCTGCGGTACAGCACCATGCACGCGGCTATCACAAAGAAATAGTACAGCGTGCCTGTGCGCAGGCCCGATACGCCCACGCTGGGCGTAAAGCCCATGGCGGCCCAGCTCATGCCGCCCAACGCCAGCAGCGCCCAGCACAGGCGCATTGTGCGGGACGCCCCCTCGGCTGCATAAATGCTCCACAATACGGCGGCATACAGCCCATAGCTGAGCAAGAGCGGCACATAGGCCGCCGGGGCGTTGCAGTTTGCCAGTGAAATATAGCCGGCCGCAGTGTAGGCCGCCGCTATCTGCTTCACCCACGGCACAACGGCGCCCAGCTCGTACTGATACAGGCTGAGGGGCACCATCAGCACGCACGGCATAAGGCTGACGGCGCGCAGCAGCCATTCCCGGCGCTTTGCCCACACCAGCGCAGCCGCAAGCACCGCCAGCACAAAAAACAGCAGCTCACGCCCCAGCACGCTTGCGTGCACCACGCCGGAAACGCCTATCTCCACCTTTTGCAGCACAGAGAGCATGGGGAAATTCATATAGAAGGAGGCCACATCGTTTTCCGTGCGCATGGTGTTGCCTGGGCAGGTGAAAATGAACACAAGAGACGCCGCGCACAGCGCAAGCTGCACCCACAGCCCTGCAGGCACCCGCATGCCGCGCGCGCGCAAAAAAAGCATGCCGCCGCCAAGCAGAAAGGGCAGCACCAGCGCGGGCTGCTCCATATTAGCCGCAAACAGCAGGGAGGCGCACGCCAGCGCCCAGCCCCAGGCCGGTGTGCCTTTGCCCCGGAAAAGCCGCCACAGCGGGCACAGTGCCGCAAGCCCGAAGCAGACGGGCCACAGGTAGGCAATGGTGGTCACCACCCAGCCGGCTGTCTTCAGGTTCACCCACTGGTACAAAAACACCAGCGCACAGATAAGCCAGCTCTCATCGCGCCTTTTCTCGCACCGCATGGCATAGGCCAGCAGCCAGGCGCACGCCGTAATTATAGCAGGGTTTATGATGCGCCACACAAGCACAGGCGCGGCGGAAAAGATGCAGAACAGGCATTCTGTCAGCATGCGGGCGCTCCACGTCCAGTAATGGCCGCCCACATAGGCGAACATGGAGGCAAAATTCCAGTTTCCGCCCAGCGCGGCCGCATAGCCCGCTTCATCGCCGGGAATATACAAAAACTGCAAATGGCAGGCCAGCATCACACAGAACAGGGCGGCATAGGCAGCCTGAGGGGCCTGCACAAATTTTTGAAGGCGCTTCATACGGCACCCCCTAGCTGCCGGCCGGTGGGCAGAAAGATATGATGGTTGTTGGCGCCGTAGGCAAAGCATATCTCATACTCCTGCGGCGGTGCGGGCAGAGCGTCCAGCGCCACAAAGGCATAAAAGCGCCCGTAGGCCATGTTCAGGCCGCCCACATAGGCGTCGCCCTCCGCTGCCGTCATCACAGTGGCAAGGCGGAGGGCCTGCCCCGTGGCCCTGTGGCGCAGCACGACGAAATTATTCATCATCTGAAAATGCTCGCCCTCTATATAGGCAAGGCCCGTGAACGTGGCGTAGCCATCGTGCAGCTCGCTCTCAATGGAAAGCGAGAGCGAGGGCGGAGCAGGCTCCGCCCATTCCGAGGCGTCAAAGGCGCGCGGGCGCCGGATGTCCCAGCGCAGCACAAGGGCAAACGCCGCCACAGCCGCGCCCATGGCGCACAGCACGCACAAAGCGCGCAACGTGCCGGGCCTTTTATTCTGCCTGTGCGGCAAACTGCCTGCCCCCTCTCCCGCAGATACGGCGCGGGGGCCCTGCGGCCCCCGTGCGCATGCCATGCCCGCCTTCACTCGTCCAGCTTCAGCACGGCGGTGAACGCCTCGCTGGGCACGCTGACGGTGCCAAGCTGGCGCATCTTCTTCTTGCCTTCCTTCTGCTTTTCCAGCAGCTTCTTTTTGCGGGTAATATCGCCGCCGTAGCACTTTGCCAGCACGTCCTTGCGCATGGCCTTCACCGTTTCGCGCGCGATAATCTTGCCGCCGATGGCCGCCTGGATGGGGATTTCGAACATCTGACGCGGGATATTCTCTTTCAGCTTTTCCGCCAGACGGCGGCCCTTTGCATAGGCTGTGTCTGCGTGCACAATCATGGACAGCGCGTCCACCATATCCCCATTCAGAAGGATATCCAGCTTCACAAGCTTCGATTCCACAAAGCCCTTCATCTCGTAGTCATAGCTGGCATAGCCGCGGCTGCGGCTTTTAATGGCGTCGAAAAAGTCATACACAATCTCGCCCAGCGGCAGCTCGTAGTGCAGGTCCACCCGGGCGGCATCCAGATACTTCATGTCGCGCATCACGCCCCGCCTGCCCTGGCACAGCTCCATCAGGCTGCCCACATACTCCGTGGGCGTGTAGATGTGCGCGTCCACAAACGGCTCTTCACATTTTGCTATTTTCGCCGGGTCCGGGTAATTGGTGGGGTTGTCGATGGTAAGCTGCGTGCCGTCCGTCAGGGTAATGCGGTATTCCACGCTGGGCGCGGTGGTGATGAGGTCCAAGTCAAACTCACGCTCAAGGCGCTCGATGATAATCTCCAGATGCAGAAGCCCCAAAAAGCCGCAGCGGAAGCCAAAACCCAGCGCCACGCTTGTCTCAGGGTCGAACGAAAGCGAGGCGTCGTTCAGCTGAAGCTTTTCCAGCGCCTCCTTCAAATCGGGATATTTTGCGCCGTCGGCCGGGTAAATGCCGCAGAACACCATAGGGACGGCCCTGCGGTAGCCCGGCAGGGCTTCGGGCGTGGGGTTTCCCTTCAGGGTGACGGTATCGCCCACGCGGGTGTCGGCCAGCGTCTTGATGCTGGCGGTGAAATAGCCCACTTCGCCCGCCTTTAATTCGCCGCAGGGGGCCAGAGCCGTGGCGCCCATGTGGCCCACCTCCACCAACTGAAACTCTGCGCCGGTGGCCATCAGCTTCACCGTGTCGCCCACCCGCATGGCGCCATCGAACACGCGCAGATATACCACCACGCCCTTGTACGAGTCGTACACGGCGTCGAAGATAAGCGCCTTCAGCGGCGCATTCTCCTCACCCTTCGGCGCCGGGATGTCGGAGACAACACGCTCCAGCACATCCTCGATGCCAATGCCCATTTTGGCAGATACGCGCGGCGCATCCATGCAGGGCAGGCCTATCACGTCCTCCACCTCTTTCGCCACGCGCTCCGGCTCGGCAGAGGGAAGGTCTATCTTGTTCAGAATGGGCACCAGCTCCAAATCGTGCTCCAGCGCAAGGTAGGTGTTGGCCAGCGTCTGCGCCTCCACGCCCTGGCTGGCGTCCACCACCAGCACCGCGCCCTCGCATGCGGCCAGGCTGCGGCTCACCTCGTAGCCGAAATCCACGTGGCCGGGGGTGTCGATGAGGTTGAACTCGTATTCCTCGCCGTTTTGGGCCGTATAGTGCATCGTCACGGCGCGCGCCTTGATGGTGATGCCGCGCTCGCGCTCCAGCTCCATGTCGTCCAGAATCTGCGCTTCCATCGTGCGCTCGTCCACAGCCTTCGTCTTTTCCAGGATGCGGTCCGCCAGAGTGGATTTGCCGTGGTCAATATGGGCGATGATGCAGAAATTGCGGATATGTTTTGCGTCCAACAGGGGTTCTCCTTCCGAAAGCAGATACAGGGGAGGGCTGCGCGCCCCTGCGCGCTTTGGGCCCGGCCCTTTCGTACAGTTCATCATACCATAAACATGCCCTGCGCTTCAATGGGAAGACGCAGAAAAACACACAGCCGCGCCGCGGGAAGCCATTCGCGGGAAAGCCTCTTCCGGTTTTGTTGTATTCCATTGAGCGGCGGCGCCGTTCCGTGCTATATATCCATAGACGACTTTTTTCAACAGAGGAGACAGAGGCATATGGCACAAGACGGCAAGCTGCTGTTCGCCAAGGCGGGCGCCGACCTTTCAAAAAAGTTTACCTTCATCCAAGGATGGCAAACCGCCACGGCTTTGTGTGCGGCGCCACCGGAACGGGCAAGACCGTGACGCTGAAGGTTTTGGCGGAATCGTTCTCTGCCCTGGGTGTGCCGGTGTTTCTGGTGGACGTGAAGGGCGACCTCTCCGGCATGATACGCCCCGGCGCAGACAAGGAAGCCGAACGCTGCAAAAAGGCCATTGAGCGCAGCGTGAAAAACGTGGCCTCCGCTACTGCCGGAACACTGGGCAGTCAGGTGGGCAACCTGCTGGGCGGCAAATTCGGCAAAACGCTGGGCGGGAACCTGGGCGCAAGCCTTGGCCGCAATATTCTGGGCACGCTGTTCCGCAAATAGGCCTACGCCGGTATTGATAAAAAACAAAGGAAATACCGAAATGGATATCAAACAGGAGATTGAACACATTGCACAAAGGCTGAAAAAGAACGACGGCCTTCTGGAGAGCTTCAAAAAAGGCCCCGCAAAAGCGGTGCGTGAGCTTCTGGGGGAAATAGACCTGCCGGACGATATGCTTGAAAAAAATAGCCGCCGGGGTAAAAGGCAATCTTTCGCTGGACGGCATTTCTGGCTCTCTGGGAGCCAAGGGGCTGTTCAGCAAGGGCAGATAGAATATTCCCTGGAAGGGGCCTCCCACGAGGCCCCTTTTTGTTGGTCAAAAAGCCGCGGCCCTCTTGACATAACAACATTTGTTATGTTATACTCGCATCGTAACAAAAAATGTTATATTGTATCTGTGCATCAAAAGGAGGCCCATATGGAAGAAAAACAAACCATTCACATCACGACGGAAAAAGAGCTTCGCACCTATATGCATCCGCTGCGCCAGAATATATTGTTCGAGCTGAGCCTGCGGCCGCAGGGCATGACGGCAAAGCAGCTGGCCGACGCGCTGGGCATCGCCCCTTCTTCCGCCGGGCATCATTTGGGAAAGCTGGAGCAGATGGGCCTGGCGGAGCTGGCACGCACGGAAGTTATCCACGGGTTTCGCGCAAAGTTTTACAAAGCGGCCGATGTGACGGTAAACATCGACGTGCACCGCGCCGCGCCGCTTATGCATAAAGCTCTGCTGAACAACAATACAGCCCAGCAGCTTCAGCGCATGTTCGACGTGGCGCAGCACATGCAGCCGGGCGATGAAAAAGCCAATCCTCTGCTGGCAGGCGCACGCTATTCCACCGTACATCTGACACAGCGCGAGGCACAGGAATTTTCCAACATGATAGCCAATTTTTTTCATTCACACAGCACAGCCCGGCAGGCCGGGGAAGATACACACATTTATGAAATAAGCGTCCTTTCTACAGATTTGACCATCTGGCAGCAGCGAAAGGGAAAATAACGCCGTCGCCGCGGAAAAATTGCGGCGGCTGACAGGCTTATATACTGTTTTCGTTTCAAAAACAGGCTGTGCGCAAAAAAGCGCCGGGCGCACGGCCTTTCTTTTTTATACCTTTTTTACGGCCCAGGCTGTATGCCCGGGCAGAAAGGAGACCCTTTATGAAAGACAGGGCCGTGGCATTTCATCCCTTTGCATACCTGGCCGCTTTCGGCCTCAGCGGCGCCATGAGCGGCATGCTCATGTGCGTAAATACGCTGCTGATGCTTGACCGCGGGCTGAGCCTGGCACAGGTGGCGCTGGGCCTTTCGCTTCTCTCCATTACACAGGTGCTGCTGGAGGTTCCCAGCGGCATGCTGGGCGACTTATATGGCCGCAAACGGATATGGATGGCCGCCATGCTGGTGCGCCTGTGCTACCTGCCGCTCTTTTTGTTTGCCAGCGGGCCCGTCCTGCTGGCAGGATATGTGTGCAACGGCGCAGGCAACGCGCTGAACAGCGGCGCACTGGACGCCATGTATCTGGAAAACTGGATGCATACGCGCGGCAAAGAAACGCTTGCACGCGGCACGGCCCTGCAACAGGCCGTGCAGTACGGCAGCCAGGCCGTGGGTGCGCTGCTGGGCGGCTGTCTCAGCACAATGAAGCTTTTCCGTCCCTACTCTGCCAATATCCTCGCATGCGCCGCGCTGTGCACCGCAGGGCTTCTGGTGGCCTTTTTTGCCATTCCGGCAGACGGTGCAGCCCACCGCGCACGCACCGGCACATTTTTCCTTGGCAGCATTGCCTCAGGTTTCTATGTGCAGGCCAGACAAACCGTGCGCCTGGCCAAAGCAAGCCCTCTTGTGCTGTTATGCCTGCTTGGCATACTGCCGTACGGCTTTGCAGGAATAGGCGTAGAGGGGTACTGGCAGCCCCGCCTGCTGGAATTGCTGAATGGCGCGCAGCCCGGCATCCTGCTTGGTATATTCTCATGCACGTCCATGGGCGGCGTAATTATCGGCGGCTTTCTGGCAGACAGGCTGGTAAGACGGGCAGGCACAGCGCGGGCGCGCATCGCATTATTCCTTTTCGTAAGGCTGGCCATGACCGCCCTGCTGGCCGCACTGGCTGCAGCCCTTCAGGTGCCGCTTATGCTGGCTTTCTATATCGCCTATTACCTGGCGCTGGGCATGTATGCCTGTGTGGACAGTGTTCTGGTGCAAAGCGAAACGCCGGATGAAGTGCGCGGTACTGTGATGAGCGCCGAAAGCCTAATGCAAATGATGGGCGCCTGGCTGGGCACAGGGGCCGCCAGCCTGTGGCTGGGCAACGGCAGCATCACGGGGCTTTGGCTGCTCTGCGCCGCTGTTCTTGCAGGCGGAACCGCCCTATGCCTTGTGCCCGTTTGGCTGCTGCATCGCGTAAAGCCGGCAGAAAAGCCTTTACAAAACGTATAAAATAGCCCAAAAATCACATTTCTTCTTGACGGCCCGCCCCAACTCTGCTAAAATGTCAAAGTTCACAAGGAAGTTTCTCCCTTCTCCATGTCCACGGGCACCGGCGGCAAAGCAGATGACTTTTGCCCCCCGTAGCGCGCGGGCCTTATAGGAAGTGTGGTATGCGTACGACAAAGCGAAAAGAACATATGCGCCGGGCGCTGGCGCGCAGCGGGCCGCGCGCCCTGGCGCTGGCGGGCGCCCTGTGCTGCCTTGGCGGCGCCATGGCTTTTTTATGGGCGCGGCTGAATGTGGTGCATGTGACGGACAGCGCAGGAGGCGAGGCCCGCGTGGTGATGGCCAGCACAACAGACCCCCGGCGTCTGGCCCAGGCAGCCGGCATCGAACTTGCACAGCATGACGACACGCTGTTTGCCGCCAGCGGCGGCAGCCTTGCCCTGTTAAAAGTGGTGCGCGCCTACCCCGTGGCACTGTATGCCGACGGACAGGAGTATGTAGCCGAGGTGAGCGTGGGCACTGTGGAGGACGCCGTGCGGCGCGCCGGCATTCCACTTTCCGGGAATGACTTCACCGAACCCGCGCTGGACTCGCGCCTTTATGAGGGCATGCCGGACATCACCGTCCACCGTGTAACGTATGAGGATACCGTCACCACCGAGCCCATCCCCCACGGGGAAGAATTTGTGGAGGAGGTGCAGGACCCGGAGGGCCAGTATATCCACGATATCCTGGCACAGGAGGGGGCGGACGGCACCAAAGAGGTGACGACACGCGCCAAGTACATCGACGGCACCTACGTTTCTAGTGAAGTGGTGGCTGAAACAGTGCTTGTGCCCGCACAGAATGCAGTATATAAACGCGTACAGAACAATGTGGTGAGCCCTCTGCCCGCGCCGGATGGTGTGACAGTGGAAAACAATGTGCCGTCCAGCTATTCACAGGTATACACCATGAAGGCCACCGGCTATTATTCACCGCGCGGCAAGGGCGCCAGCGGCCTTGGGCTGTATTACGGCACCTTCGCAGTAGACCCCACCCTCATCCCTTACGGCACAAAGGTGTATATCGTCTCTACTGACGGAGAGTTCGTGTACGGCTGGGCCATTGCCACAGATACGGGCGCCTTTATCCATCAGAACCGCATGCAGGTAGATTTGTTCTATGAAACCTATGAGGAAAGCGCCGCCAACGGCGTAAAAGAAGTATACGTTTATGTGCCGTAGGCCAGCGTCTGCCGCACAAAGCCGCGCGTGAAACGCATGGCGTTCACAGGAGCCGAAAGGTCGTACCGCCGGCAGGCCTCTTGAAAGAGGCCTGCGAAATAGATTTCTCCTGCATCGCGGCCCGGAAAGGGGCGGTTTGCCGCCCGGGCGAAAGCCTTCCTGTTTGCAAGCGGCTGGGCGGCCTGCAGCCCGCTTTGCCCTGCGCCTAAAGCGAAAGCCTTTTACGGTGCGCCCCACCGGCTCCGCCATGATTGGTCCACAAGCAAAAACCGCCGCCTCAGGCACATGCCTGAGGCGGCGGTTTCATATATTTCTCATTCATGCCGCCGGGGCGGAAGAGCTTGCCGGGCCGCTGCCGCCCTCCGGGGCGGAAGAGGCCGGCTGTTCGGCCTGCGCCAGGTTCAGCGTGCCCAGCTGCGCCGCCGGCACAAATGCAAGATACGTCTTGCCCGTGTTCACGCGCAGCGCGGCGCCGCTTTCGTCAAACAGCTCCAGCGGGGCCTGCTCGCTTTCTTTCGACCATGTGACAGGCACATACTTGCCGCCACAGCAATACCAGCCCTGCCCTGT
The DNA here is from genome assembly GCA_018380115.1 of Oscillospiraceae bacterium. Classification (GTDB taxonomy): domain Bacteria; phylum Bacillota; class Clostridia; order Oscillospirales; family Ruminococcaceae; genus Ruthenibacterium. The sequence continues at coordinate 33,386 of JAGZUF010000017.1, forward strand.
GCCGAACAGGTAGTCCACCGCGCCGGTGTCGTCCGGCTTTTCGCCCGTCTCACTGAACAGCACCAGCACGTTCTGGAAGGCAAGCTGCGTCTCGCCGTCCTTATGTGCCTCGCCGTATGCCTCTTTCAGATAAGCGCCGCCCGCCTCGTCATATACAAGGCGCACGGGGCACTGCTCGGAAAACTGGAACGCCACCTCCGGCGCGTCGCCGCCCGCCGGGGTGAAGGGGGCCTTCGCAAAGCGCAGAAAGGGCACATTGCTGCCCTTGGACGCATCCAGCCCCACCGTGCCCATGCCGGCGGCAAGGCCCTCTGCGTTCACATACCAGGAAAATTCATTGCCGTACGCCTTGCGCTCTGTCATAAACACAAAACTCTGCGTGCCCACATATTTTCCATCCACGTCCTGATAGCTCTTCGCGTTCAGCAGATTTTCCGCATACACGCTTCCGCCAATATGCACGCACACGGCGTCCACCGCCATGGCAAGCTGCAGGTGCTGGTCCCACAGAGGGCCAACGGGGCCCACCTGCGGCAGGGCGGCAGCATTGGCATACAGCGCCATCAAGGCTGTGTGGCCGCCCTGTGTGGCCATCTCCACAAGCGCATCGGCGCCCGCCAGGCCGCTTTGGGGCCAGCCAGCGCGCTCGGCCCGCACCATCACCGCCACGGGGCGCTGGCCCACCGCCATGCCCTCGGCCAGCGGCTGGCCGGTAATCAGGTTATAATCCGGCGCCTCTTCGTCCTCAAAGCCCAGGGCGCTGCCGCCGGAGGCCGAAGACGGCGGCGGGTTTTCCCCGCATGCCGCCAGCCCAAGGCACAGCGCCGCACAAAGCGCCAGCGCCGCGCATTTCTTCATCCATGCTCTCATGCTGTTTCCTCGCTGTGTGCGCACGCGCACACCATGTTATTGCGCAGCCGTACTCTCTGCGGCGGCACTACCCGCATCCGCCACGCTGGCAGAGCTGGCAACTTCGCTCTCATCCGGCTCGAAGGTGAAGCCCTCTGCCTCTTCCAGGTCCACCACGGCAAGATATGTCTTGCCGGTGTTGAACTGCACCTGCTCTTCTTCGCCAAAGGCATACAAGATGCGCAGGGCGGAATCCGGCGTGGGCTTCTCCCAGCACACCTTCTCGGCGCGGCCGCCGCTGAAATAATAGCCGTAGCCGGAGCCGTATGTCACCTTCTGCAAGTCATAGCCGGAATCGCCCGGGTCGGGCCACACATCAAACTCTGTCATAATAACCAGCACGTTGTCGAAGGCAAGCTGCTGGTTGTTGTTGCGGTCTACACTGGGCGCAATAGAACCGGTGGCATGCGAATACTGGCTCATCATGTACTTGCCGGCGGCCTCGTCCCAGTCAAAGTAGGTTTTATACCGGTCTGAATGTGTCACCTGAATATGGGCGGCGCTGGGGCCCGCCAGCACGCGGGCAGGCTCGTCATAGGGCACAAAGTTGAAAAATGTGCTGTTGTAGGTTATCTCTGTGTCTGTACCAAGCTGCTCAATGGCATCGGCCAAATGCTCTGCATTCGTGTACGCCTTGTGCTCCGACGCCACATTGCCGCGGCTCTGGTCGCGGTCAAAGCCCGTGTGGTCGAAGTTGATGTCAAAGTCCTCGTAATCGTAATTGTTTTTATACTGCGTCTGAATAACGCTTTCACCGATGTGGATATACAGCGGGTGGAAGGGGATAATCAGCTGGAAAAACTGGTCGCGGCCGGAGCGCACCGGCGCAATTTGCGGAATCTTCGTATAATCCTGATACATCGCCATGAAGCGTGTGATATTGCCCTCCACCTTTATCTCCACCAGGATATCCGCGTCAGAAAGGCCGTCCTGCGGGCGGGCGTTCTGGTAGGCGCTGTCTGAGATATTGTTCACCATCACACAGGCAAAGCGCTGGTTTTTGGGGTAATCTTCACCCTGTTTCAGGCCGGTAAGCACCTCCGGCGTATAGGGCTCGGGCGTGGGGGTGGGCGCGGGCGTGGCCGCAGGCTGTGCGCCGGAGGCGGGCTCGTCTGCGCTGCAGCCCGCCAGCAGCGTCAGCGCCAGCGCCATTGCCAGAAGGCAGGAAAGAAGCTTCTTCATGGTTTCGTCTCCTCGGTTTTACGTCGCTTGCCGCCCTGCGGAACCCGCGCTGCACCGCGCGGCCACAGGGCGGCAAGCCAACTTTATTCTTTTTATCACTATACCGAAAATTTGCCTGTTTGTAAAGTGCACCCGGCCAATTTCACTATTGTTTCCACCTGAAAGGCAGCCTTCTGTCAAAATGTTCTGAAAAAGCCTGTGCAAACAGATGCGGGCGGTATCAAAGCGCCCGCCCGGTCTCCCGGGCGGGCGCGCAGCTTTTTCCATTCACTTTTTGAACATGCGGTTCAGCAGGGCGATTGCAAGGCTGAGCACGCTCATTACAATGAAGATGCCGCACATGCCAAGCAGCATCACATTCAGCGACTGAAGCAGTTGTTCCATACAGCGTCTCCTTTCTGTCAGCGCGCAATCAGGTTCAAAATGAGGCCGCCTGCAATGACGCTGGCGATCTGGCCGCCCACATTTACGCCCGCAGCGTGCATCAGAAGAAAATTCTGCGGGTCTTCCTTCAGGCCCATTTTATGAATAACACGGCTGGACATGGGGAAAGCCGAAATGCCGCACGCGCCTATCATGGGGTTTATTTTCTTTTTGGCAAACAGGTTGATAAACTTGGCAAACAGCACGCCGCCCACGGTGTCAAACACAAAGGCGAACAGGCCCAAGGCAATGATAAGAAGCGTGCCGCCCGTCAGGAACTGGTCCGCCTGCATTTTGGTGGCGATGGTGATGCCCAGAAAGATGGTGATGAGGTTTGCCAGCACATTCTGCGCCGTCTCGGACAGGCTGTTCAGCACACCGCATTCGCGCAAAAGGTTGCCGAACATCAAAAAGCCCACCAGCGCCACGCTGCGCGGCGCCACAAGGCCCGCAATCACCGTCACCACAACGGGAAACAGGATGCGCACCGTACGGCTGATTTCTTTTGCCTCATACGGCATGCGGATCATGCGCTCTTTCTTGGTTGTGATGGCGCGGATGACCGGCGGCTGGATGATGGGCACCAGCGCCATATAACTGTAGGCCGCCACCACAATGGCACCCAGATATTTTGTGCCGAAATAGTTCGACAGGAAAATGGCCGTAGGCCCGTCCGCGGCACCGATAATGCCCACACAGGCGGCATCCTGCAGGCTGAACATTCCCGGGAATATCATATTTACCCCGCAGGCCAGCGTCAGCGTCACAAAAATGCCGAACTGCGCCGCAGCGCCGAACAAAAGCAGCTTCGGGTTCGACAGCAGAGGCCCGAAGTCTATCATGGCGCCGATGCCGATGAACAAAAGCAGCGGGAACAGCTCGTTGGCGATGCCCGCGCGGAACAGCACGTCAATGGCGCCCTCCTCCAGGCCGGTGTCATACAGCTGGTCTACTGCGCCGGAAAGCGGCAGGTTCACCAGAATGGCGCCAAAGCCCATGGGCAGAAGCAGGCTTGGCTCCATATCTTTTTTCACCGCCAGATAAATCAGCACGCCGCCAATGGCCCACATCACCATCATTTTGACAATGTCCAGCCCGCTCATGGAGAGCACAGCGCCGAGCAATGCGTCAATAAAATCCGCAAACATGCGTTTTCCTCCCTGTCAGCCGCAGCCGGGCGCCGCAGCCTGATTGATAAGCTTCATTTAGTTTCGCACAGCGCACACGGTTGTGCAAGCCCTATTTATGAATTTGCATGTAAATTTCACGTAAAATGCCAAACAGCGCACATTTTTTGCGCAGTTTCAGGGCCGCTTTGGCTCAGGCCCCGCAGCTGCCGTGCCGGCAGCCGTCCTCCCCGCCATGCGCACAGGAATGGCCGGCCTCATGGCCCTCGCCATGGTGGTGCGTGCAAACTGTGTCCGGGTCATAAGCCAGCGTGCCGGCAAGCAGGGACTTCACCGCCTCGTCCGCCGGGCCCTGTACGCCTGGGAACAGCCGGATGCCCGCCTGTGCCAGCGCCTGCCGTGCCCCGGCCCCGATGCCCCCGCAGATGAGCGTATCTACGCCTTGTGCAGCCAAAAAGCCCGCCAGCGCCCCATGACCGCTGCCCTGTGTAGGCACGGTTTCGGCCGTTATGATTTTGCCATCCTGCACATCATATACCCTGAAGGCCTGCGAATGGCCAAAATGCTGAAATACCATTCCGTTTTCATAAGTAACGGCAATTTTCATTTTCCTCTTCCTTTCCTGTTTTGCCCTGCACCGGGGCGCAGAAGTTTTATTTATCATACCTCTATTTTCTGTTTCTGGCAATGCCCGGGCACCCGCCTTGTGTGCAGATCAGTCAGATACGTGCATAAGATAAGGCAATCCAGGGGGCGCGCCTTGAGCGGGGCGCAGGCTCTACACAGCTTCAAAAAGTGAGGTGTTTCACATGAAAATGCAGCATTATGAAACCGATGCAGGCATCGCCCTCTGCCGGAAAACACCCGGCGCGTTTCTGGTAGACGTGCGCACGCCGGGTGAATTTCAAAGCGGGCATATCCCGGGCAGCATCAATCTTCCGCTGGAAATACTTGCCGCCGCTCCTCTTCCCCAGGGGCCTCTATTTGTATACTGCCGCAGCGGCCAGCGAAGCCGTGCAGCATGCCGTATTCTAGCACGGCGCGGTGCCAACGCCACAAACATCGGCGGCATCCTCTTTTATCACGGCGCTCTGGCCCGCACCTGAGTTGCCCTTCGTACAGGCACATTTTTTTCTGACATTATTTTTTCTGGCCGTTCGCCTCACCATTTTGTCTTCCTGACGAAAACAGCTTTGGAATATTTTCCCTGCCGGAATGGTGATTTTCCCCGTTTCGGCAGGGATTTTTCGCATGTTTCCACACAATTTGCTGAAAACAGAGTGAACGGCTTGCCTTTTGGGGCACGTCTGTGCTAGGATTGCTTTCATACACTACTATCTTGAAGGAGGTCTGTGCCATGAAACAACAACTGCGCGGAAAGGAATTGTTTTTGGTAGGCGTAACGCTGTTTTCCATGTTTTTTGGCGCAGGCAACCTGATTTTTCCGCCCTTTGTGGGCTATCAGGCCGGCTCTGTCTCCCTGCCCGCCTTTCTGGGTATGGCCCTGACGGCAGTCTGCTTCCCCGTGCTGGGTGTGGTGGCCGTGGCCAAGGTGGGCGGCACCGACAGGCTGTGCAGTAAAATACACCCCTCTTTCGCCATTGTTTTCACCATTTTGGTATATTTGTGCATCGGTCCCATGCTGGCTATTCCCCGCACTGCCAGCACATCATATTCTATGTTTGCCTTTCTCACCGCCCGCTTTGACGGCATGACGCTGGTGGGAATCCCCATGGACTGGGTGCTGCGCGCGGCGTTTTCTCTTGTCTTTTTTATCGGGGCTTATCATCTTGCCAAGCGCCCTGCCCGCTTCAAGGACATCTTAGGCAAATGGATGACACCGGTTCTGCTGCTGATGATTGTCGTGATGTTTGTTGCCGGCCTGTTCTGCCTGAAGGACGTGCCTGCAGCCCCGCAGGAGGCATATGCAAGCGGCGCCTTTATGAAGGGGTTTGTAGAAGGCTATAACACCATGGATACGCTGGCGGCCATCGTGTTCGGCATTGTCATCGCACTGAACGTGCAGGCCTGCGGCGTGACAGAGAGAAAGGCCGTTGCCCGCTCTATCATGAAAGCGGGTGTGATAGCCGGTGTGTTTCTGTTTACCGTGTACGGTCTGCTGGCCTGGCTGGGCGCGCGTGGCAGCGCGGTGCTGGCACAGGCGGCAGATGGAACGGCTGTGCTGTCGGGCCTGTGCCTGCAGTTCTTTGGCCCGGTGGGCGCCTTGCTTCTGGCGGCTATCTTTTTCGTGGCCTGCTTTAATGTGTGCACGGGCCTTTTGTCCAGCTGCGCAGCCTTTTTTCACGAAAAATTTCCGCGTTTTTCTTTTATTCGCTGGCTTCAGGCATTCGCAGTGGCAAGCTTCCTTGTCTCTATTTTAGGTCTTGAGTTGATTTTGAAAATCTCTGTGCCTGTCCTCACCCTGTTATACCCAGTGGCAATTGCCATCATTGTCATAAACCTGCTGCCCTTTGCCTGGGCCCAGAAGCCCGTTGTGCACCGGGCTGTGACGGTGCTGGCTTTTGCCGTCAGCATTTGGTCTATGTTTTAAGAGGTGAAGCCATGACGACGCAGGTGGTTGCCGCTCTGATTTGGCGCGGCGGTAAATTTCTGATATGCCAGCGCCCGGCACACAAGGCACGGGGCCTTTTGTGGGAATTTGTAGGCGGCAAGGTAGAGCCCGGCGAGACAAAACAGCAGGCGCTTGTGCGCGAATGCCGGGAAGAGCTGGGCATAGAGACGGCCGTAGGTAATGTATTCATGGAGGTGACACACACCTACCCGGACATCACGGTGCATTTGACGCTGTTCCATGTGTCCATCACCCAGGGAGAGCCGCAGAAGCTGGAACACGAAGATATGCGCTGGATTTTCCCGGCAGATATCCCGCAGTATGTGTTCTGCCCTGCGGATGAGGCTATTTTACAGAAACTGCGCGGGTATACCGTGAGCAGTACGCAGTAGGGCAGGCCCGCATGTCGGCATGGGGGCACTTGGCCTGCTGCTTTACAAAAAATAGAAATGCTCCAGAGGCTCTCGCCAGGGCAGGGGGCAAGAGAGCAGGCTTCCGCCCTGCTGTTCCACCGCAGCATACAGCAAAGCCTTCGGCAGCCCTCTGTCTTAGCCGGTGCCGCACAGGGAAGCAGCCCTGCTGAATGGATGATTTGCATGTACGGCAGCATCCAGTTTTTTGACAGCAAAGAGCTCTGCGGCTTTGCGAAGCGAAATGCCGCAGGCATATTTCTGCCGAAGGCGGGCGCGGCTCGGTGAAGTAAAATACCCGCCTGCGGCGGGCAGGCGGGAGAAAAAGTCTGTGCTGCGGCACGCGTCCCCAGCGATGCAATGCGGTTTTGCGCTGCAATTCAGATGCAGAAAATAGAAATACCCCCGTGGCAAGCCTGATGGCTGCCATGGGGGCGTTCTTTTCGTCTGCGCCTAAAATTCATAAGCAAGGCTGTGCTGCACCGCTGCTTTTGGCATTTGTGCACCGCGGCGAGGGGGCTTTTATCAGGCTGCGAAGCCGCCGCACACGCACCTCTCCCTTTCCTAGGGGGCCTTCCCTGTACAGCCCCTGCCCCGCGGACCGGGGCGTTTCCTCTCTGCTTTGCTTCGGGGCCGCCTGCGTCAGGCCCCCAGGAATTCCAACAGCTGGTGTACGTTCTTTTTGCCAAAGGACACCTTTTCATCGTCCACCACAAGGCACGGCACGCTCATCACCTGATATTTCTCACGCAGAGCCGGAAAATGGTTTAAATCATACACATCCGCCGTCACCTGCGGGTTCGCCGCCGCAATGCGCTGGGCGGCCGTGACAAGCTCCGGGCACATAGTGCAGGAAAGCGAAACCAGCACCTTCATGTGCACATCCCCCAGGCGCTGAATGGCTGCAGCCGAGCCTGCATCCAGCGCCTGCCCCGGCCCTGCGGCGTTGTAAAGCCCCAGCACGAAAGAGGTGAACTCGTGCCCACCGGGCACACCGTGAAAGGCAAGGCCGGTGTCTGTGCCGTCCGCCCTGCACACGCGCACACAGGGAAGGGCCTGCTCCTGCTGCGGGGCCTCGTCTATCTGCACAGAGAGCTTATCCGTCAGCTCTGCAAGCTGCTGCATATACTGGCGCAGCTCTGCTGAGAGCGCGTCATCCCTCAAGAACAACCGCAGCACAAGCGGCTGCTGCATTTTGGAAAAAACAGCTTCCAGCTGGGCCAGCATCTCTGCGTCGAACAGGCCGCCTGCGGGCCGACCGCCGGGCTTGTGCTGTGCCGTGTTTTCGCCCGGCAGCATTTTTGGCGCCTGCGGCCGAAGGCCCGTTTTCTGCTGCATCTGCGCCGCATATTTCTCCAGCTCTGTGGCGGCCAGGGCGCCCTCGCCCACCGCCGTCACCACCTGGCGCAGCGGCTTTGCGCACACATCGCCCGCCGCATAAAGCCCCGGCATACCGGCGCACTGGTCCCGCCCGGTGTGCACATAGCCGTGCACGTCCAGCTCTGCCAGGCCGCGCACAAGGTCTGTGGCGGGCTCGTAACCCGCGAACACAAACACGCCGAACGTCTCGCCCTGGGGCGGGCGATATTCCGTCACTTCACCTGTGGCCGTGTTGCGCCAACGCAGGCAGCGCAGGGCCGTATCGCCCGTCACCTGTTCCACCTGCGTGTTGGGCAGGACTGTTATTTTCGGGTGGCTGCGCGCCGGTTCTGCGGCAGCCGCGGCGCAGGTGAAATCGCTTTCTCTCAAAAGGATGGTGACATGGCGGGCATATTTCGCCAGAAAAACGCTTTCCTCCGCTGCTGCAAAACCTCCGCCCACCACGAACACATCCTTGCCGGTAAAGAATTCGCCGTCGCATGTGGCACAATAGGCCACGCCGCGCCCGCGAAACTCCTCCTCCCCGGCAAAGCCCACCGTACGCGGATGCGCCCCAGTAGCCAACAGCACGCCGAAGCATTTCAGCACGCCCCGGCTGGTGTGCACAGTTTTTATATCGCCGTCCATCCGCAGGCTCTGTACCTCGGCCAGAAGAAATTCCGCGCCAAAGCTCTGCGCCTGCTGCCGCATGGCCTCTGTCAGGGCCGTCCCGCTGGTACGCGCCACACCGGGGTAATTCACCACTTCGGCCGTAATGGTAATCTGCCCGCCGAAGTGCTCTTTTTCCACCACAACAACGCGATAGCGGGCGCGGGCGAGATACAGCGCCGCCGTCAGCCCCGCAGGGCCGCCGCCCACGATGACGGCGTCATACAATTCCTGCCGTTCCATAACGCTTAAAGCTGCCCTACAAGGTCCAGGCTGGGCTTCAGCGTTTCGGCGCCGGGCTGCCATTTTGCCGGGCACACCTCGTCCCCATGCTGCGCCACAAACTGGCTGGCCTGCACACGGCGCAGCAACTCGTCCGCGTTGCGGCCCACATTGCCGGCTGTCACCTCATAGGCCACTATTTTTCCCTCCGGGTTTACAATAAAGCTGCCGCGCTCGGCCACGCCGTCCGCCTCGATATACACTTCAAAATCTTTGGCCAGGGCATGGGTTGGGTCTGCCAGCATGGGGTACTGCAGCTTGCGGATGCGCTCTGAGGCATCATGCCAGGCCTTGTGCACATAGTGGGTATCGCAGGAAACGGCGTACACCTCACAGCCCGCGGCCTTGAATTCCCCGTATTTATTGGCAAGGTCCTCCAGCTCAGTGGGGCACACAAAGGTAAAGTCGGCAGGGTAGAAAAAAAATACGCTCCATTTGCCCAGAATATCGGCCTTTGTCACGGTTTTGAAGCTGCTGCCGTGAAATGCCTGCACGGAAAAATCGCTCACTTCTTTGTTTATCATGGACATAGGGTATAACCTCCGTTCAATAAAACGTCTTTAGTTAGTTATAACTAACTTTCATGCCTGCAATTATAGCAGAAAGGGCCGCCATTTGTCAACACAAAATATCAATAAGGTTTTTATATCGTTTTTGTGTGCTCATCGCTCAGAAGCTGCGCCGCAAGCGTGTCTTTCAGCGCCATAAGCTGGCCCATAGAGGCTTCGTCCAGTGCGGAGCGCAGGGTGACTACCGGCTGCAGCATGCGCATATCCTTCATTTCGTCCAAAAGCGCCTGCATCTGCCTGCCGCTTGCAGGCGCCCAGGAGCCATTCTGCACAAGCCCCACGGTGCGGTTTTGCAGGTTCAGCGCCTTCATGTCATGCAGAAGGCCCAGCATGGCGGGGTAAACACCGTTGTTATAGGTGGGCGCCGCCAGCACCAGATGGCTGCACCGGAATATCTCACCAATCAGCACAGAGACATGCGTGCTGGAAACGTCATAGACGGCAATATTTTTCACGCCCGCCTGCGCAAGCCCATTTGCCAGAATATCTGCCGCATTTTCCGTGTTGCCGTACATCGAGCCGTAGAAAACAGCCACGGCGCGCTCGTCCGGCTCGTAACGGCACCAGCGGCTGTAATAGCCAACCAGGCGCTGCAGGCTGCGGCGCCACACCGAGCCGTGCAGCGGGCACAGCAGGCGGATATCCAGCGGCGCAAGCCTGTTGAGCGCCGCAGCTACCTGCGGCCCATACTTGCCCACGATGTTGCCGTAATAGCGCCGTGCATCGGCCAGCCAGTCGCGCTCAAAATCCAGCTCATCCTCAAACAGGTTCCCGTTCAGCGCCCCAAAGCTGCCGAAGGCATCCGCCGAAAACAAAATTTTTTCGCTTTCCTCATATGCCATCATCACTTCCGGCCAATGCACCATAGGGGTGAAGAAAAAGCGCAGAGTGTGACGGCCCAGCGCCAGAGTATCGCCGTCCTTCACCACAATGCCCCTTCCCTCCAGCGGCAGGCCGTAGAACTGGCGAATCAGGGCAAATGTCTTTTCATTTCCCACCAGCTTCATATTTGGAAAATGCAGCATCAGTGCCTCGATATTGGCACAGTGGTCCGGCTCCATATGGTCTACCACAAGGTAATCCAGCCCGCGGCCCCCCAGCTCGTGCGTGACGTTTTCCAGAAACTGGCGGGAGATAGAGCGATCTACTGTGTCCATCAGGGCTGTTTTTTCATCCATAATAAGGTAAGAGTTATACGCTACGCCGCGCGGAATGGGAAACAGGTTTTCAAAAAGTACCAGGCGGCGGTCACTGCCGCCCACCCAAGTGACGGCGTCTGTCAATTTCCGGGTGCAATGCATGGTTTTCCTCCTTTTTGCACGGCTGCCTCAGCCCTGCTTTGTGCCCTGGTTTTTTACGGCCTGCATTTTGGCCTGTATGGCCGCTGCATCGCCCAGATAGCGGTGCCTCACTGCACGCAGGCCCTCGTCCAGGTCGTATACCAGCGGAGTGCCGGTGGGGATATTCAGCTCTGTTATCTCGTTTTCCGGGATATGGTCCAGATACATCACCAGCGCGCGCAGGGAGTTGCCGTGCGCCGCAATCAGCACGCGCCTGCCCGCCTCAATATCCCGGCGGATGTGTGTTTCATAATAGGGGATGACGCGGGCAATGGTGTCCTTCAGGCTTTCTGCCAGCGGAAGCTCACTTACGGCAATGCCCTGGTACATGGGCTGCAGGGCAGGGTTTCTTTCGTCCGATGCCTCCAGTGCGGGTGGGCGCACATCGAACGAGCGGCGCCATATTTTCACCTGCGCCTCGCCATACCTTTCCGCCGTCTCTGCCTTGTTCAGCCCCTGCAGGGCGCCGTAATGGCGTTCGTTCAGCTTCCATGTCTTCACCACAGGTATCCATTCCTCGTCCATCTGCTCCAGCACACAGTTTGCCGTGTGGATGGCGCGCCTGAGGTAGGATGTGTAGCACACGTCAAAATGGAACCCCGCCTCCTTCAAAAGCGTGCCGCCCTGACGCGCTTCTTCCCTTCCCGTTTCGGAAAGGTCTACGTCCGTCCAGCCCGTGAACAGGTTTTCTCTGTTCCACACGCTCTCTCCGTGGCGAATCATAACCAGTTGCCTGTACATATCAATGCCTCCTTCTGCGTTTTCCTTCAGTTTCGCCGGATATGCAGCCGGCAGACACCGGTCTTCAGGAAAAACGCGGTGGTTAGTTATAGCTAACCTATAGACAGCATACTACTTTTCCCTTTGAATAGCAAGCCCCTGCGCATAAAAAGCACATGACACAGGCATCCCGGCTATGCCCTCCGCCCGGCCGGAGCCTCATGCGGGAAGGCCTTTCACAGGGCATTGAAGCATCTGCCTTCCGCACCGCCTGCACGGCAGCCCGCAGGCGGGCGGCACCTGTTTCACCGGCACCTTTTTACCGCCGCAAGGCCGCCGCCTATTTCCCGCTTTGCGCGGCGCTTGAAGCAAAAGCCCTTTTGTCCATTTCCGGCAGAGCCGGGGGCACTTACGCCATTCAAGTGTATAAGCAAAAAGGCAGGGGCCCTGTGCCCCTGCCCTGGCTCTGTCACTGCAGGGCCTGAGGGCTCTGCTGCTCCGGCTCCGCCTTATGTGCCGTCACCGTCAGGCCCCTCCACCGGCGAAAAAGGGCAAGCTCCAGCACCATGCACAGCACATACCCGCCCATGGCCGCCAGCTCCAGCGGCACAAAGGCTTTCAGCACCAGAAGCTGATAGCCGATGTCAAGCACCAGGGCCACCGCCAAAAGGCCTGCGGCGATAACTGTGCCTCCTGTGAGGGCATGGTTTACGGTGTTATACTCCCACGCAGGGGCGTCCTGCCTGGTGGTAAACAGGTTCAGCACGCCGTATACCGTATATGCCGCCGCAAACAGTCCGAACAAGGCCGGCAGCGTCACAAGATTGGTGGCATTGCTGGGCACCGGCAGGCACAGCGTGCCCACCAGCAGCGCCGCCCCTGCGAAGGCCAGAAGGCCAATGTGCACCTTTAACGTGCGGAAAGCGGCCGCCGTCATCACAAAATGGCGCATTTCACCCTGATACTCGTACACCACCCGGCGCCCCTTGCGGTTGTTGGCAGGCACCTCTTTGCGCACATAATTCTGAAACCCGTCCCGGAATTCTTTTCCCATACCTGCCTCTTTCCCGGCGGCACGCACTGGCCAACCCAAATAACGTATATGTTTTATATCCTATCACATCTGCAGCAGACATGCAACGCCCCGGCGCGCCGTCACGAGAGCTCGAACATGCCATGATAAAGCTGGTAATATTCGCCCTTTTGCGCCAGAAGCTCTTCATGGCAGCCGCGCTCTACAATCTGCCCATGCTCCAGCACGATGATGGCATCCGCGTTGCGCACGGTGGAAAGGCGGTGGGCAATGACGAACACCGTACGCCCCTGCATCAAGGTATCCATGCCTTTTTCGATAAGCGCCTCGGTGCGGGTGTCGATGCTGGAGGTTGCCTCATCCAGAATAAGCACAGGCGGGTCTGCTACGGCGGCGCGCGCGATGGCAATCAGCTGGCGCTGGCCCTGCGATAGATTTGCGCCGTCCGCGGTAATGCGTGTGTCATAACCCTGCGGCAGGCGGCGGATGAAGGAGTCTGCGTTGACCACCTTTGCCGCATGCTCTACCTCCTGCTGTGTGGCATCCAGCCTGCCGAAACGGATATTGTCCGCAATGGTGCCGGTGAACAGATGGGTATCCTGCAGCACCATGCCAAGGCTGCGGCGCAGGGAGTCCTTGCAGATATCCCGGATATCCAGTCCGTCATATGTGACGGCGCCCTGCTGCACCTCGTAAAAGCGGTTGATCAGGTTTGTGATAGTGGTTTTGCCCGCGCCCGTAGAGCCGACAAAAGCGATTTTCTGGCCGGGCTTTGCGTAAAGGCTGATGTCCTTCAAAATGGCATGTCCCGGCTCATAGCCAAAGCTCACATGCTCGAAGCGCACATCTCCGCGCAGGGGCACAAGAACGCCGTCCGCCTTCTGCCAGGCCCAGCGGCCCGTCTTTTCCCGGCAGGCGGAAAGCGCGCCGTTTTCTTCGCGCACATTCACAAGGCGCACGGTGCCCGCGTCCGTCTCCGGCTGCTGCGCCATGGCGCCGAAAATGCGCTCGGCACCGGCCAGCGCGGCCAAAAGCAGGTTGCTTTGCTGGGTGAACTGGTTGATGGGCAGCGCCGCCTGCCGCACGAACACAAGGTAGCTTGCAAGGCTGCCGATGTCTGTCATGCCCCGCAGGGCCATGATGCCGCCCAGCACAGCCACCAGCGCGTAGTTGATATACGAAATAGTGACCACCGCGGGCACCATGGTGGCGGCATAGCTCTGCGCGCCCGTGCCCGCCCTGCGCAGCGCGTCGTTCTTTTCGCGGAACACGCGCTGGTTTTCCGCCTCGTGGTTGAACACCTTCACCACCTTCTGCCCGCTGACCATTTCTTCAATATAGCCGTCCAGCTCGCCCAGGCTGGCCTGCTGGCGGGTGAAGTAAGCCCGGCTGCGCCTGCCGCTGTAACGGATATACAAAAACATGGCGGCATAGCCCACCACCACCAGCAGGGAAAGCTGCCAGTTCAACACAAACAGCATGGCCAGCGTGCCCACAATTTGGATGAAGCTTTGAATGACCATGGCAAAGCTGTTGTTCAGCGCGTCGGAGACGGTGTCCACGTCATTTGTGAAATAGCTCATCACATCGCCGTGGCGGCGGGTGTCAAAAAAGCGCAGAGGGAGCGTCTGGATATGGGCAAACAGATCCCGGCGGATGTCGAACAGCACCTTCTGCGCCATGTTCACCATCGTCTGTGTGTAACCCCACGCCGCCAGCACACCTACGCCATAAATAAGCGCTGTGGCCGCCACGCCCCGCACCAGGGCGGATATATCCGCGCCCGCCAGGCTGTTCACCACAGGACGTATCATATAGGTGCCGAGCAGGTTGGCGCAGGCGCTTATGGTAACCAGCGCCGCCACTGCGAACAGCAGAAGCCTGTGCCGCCCCATATAGCGCAGGAGCTCGCCCACAGCAAAGCGAAGGTTCTGGGGCCGCTTACCGGCCGGCTGGCGTGCCATCGCCGTCGCCTCCCTTCATCTGGGAATGATAGATTTCCTGATAAATCGCGTCTGTGCGCAGCAGCTGCTCGTGCGTGCCGCACGCATGCAGCCGCCCGTCCTCCAGCACCACAATCTGGTCTGTGCCCATCACAGAGGTGATGCGCTGGGCAATGATGATTTTCGTCACGCCCGAAAGCCCGGCCAGCGCCGCGCGGATGCGCCCCTCCGTTGCAGTGTCCACCGCGCTGGTGGAATCGTCAAAAATCAACACCTTGGGCCTTTTCAAAAGCGTGCGCGCAATGCACAGCCGCTGCTTCTGCCCGCCGGAGACATTCACGCCGCCCTGGCCGAGGTCTGTGTCCAAGCCTTTTGGCATGCGGGCCAGAAATTCATCTGCGCAGGCGGCGCGGCAGGCCTGCCACAGCTCGTCATCGCTGGCCGCAGGGGCGCCCCATAACAGGTTTTCACGCACCGTGCCGGAGAACAGCACGTTCTTTTGTAAAACAATGCCCACAGCGTCGCGCAGGGCCGCAAGGTCGTACTCGCGCACATCGCGGCCGCCCACGCGCACCTGCCCGGCGCTTGCATCATACAGGCGGGGGATAAGCTGCACCAGTGTGGATTTGGCCGAACCCGTGCCGCCCAGAATGCCCACCGTCTGCCCGGACGGGATGTGCAGCTCAATATCCGAAAGGGCATATTTGCGCGCCTCCGGCCTGTATTTGAACGAGACGCCGCAGAAATCTATGCTGCCGTCTGCAATTTCCTTCACGGCCCCCGGCGGTGATGTGAGGGCCACCGGCTCGTCCAGCACTTCACCGATGCGCCTGGCGCTGGCCAGCGAACGCGTCAGCAGCAGGAACACGTTCGATATCATCATCAGCGAATTCATCACCTGCATCACATAGCTCAAAAAGCCCGTCAGCTCGCCCACCTGAAGCTGCCCGCGCAGTATCATATTGCCGCCGAACCACAAAAGCAAAACCGTAGAGGTGTACATCACAAGCTGAAATGCAGGCAGGTTCAGCACCGCACAGCGGAAGGTGCGGCGGCTCACATCCATCAGTTCCCCGTTCACCTGCTGGAATTTTTCCTCTTCATACTCCCCGCGCACGAATGCCTTTACGGCGCGGATGGCAATAAGCCCTTCGCGTACCATGCCGTTCACATGGTCCACCGCGGCCTGCAGGCGGGAATACAACGGCGCCACCCTGCGCATGATGAAGAACAGTGCCGCCCCCAGAACGGGCGTGCACACAAAAAACACCAGCGAGAGCTGCGCGTTCATCCAGAAGGAAAGCCCCACGCCCAGCACCAGCATCACCGGCCCGCGCACGATGGGGCGGAAGCCGCTGTTGATAGCGTTCTGCAACACTGTAACGTCAGTGGTCATACGTGTGACAAGCGAGGAAGTCTCGAAATGGTCCAGGTTGGAAAACGCATACTGCTGCACTCTGGCATATTCCGCCTCACGGATGCGCGCGCCCAGCCCATAGGACGCCCGCGCGGCAAAGCGGGCATACAACATCCCCGTCAGCAGGGCCAGCAGGGCGCATACACCCATCTGCACACCCTTGTGCAGAATATAGGCCACGTCGCCGCCGGCGATACCCGTATCAATAATGCCCGCCATCAGCACCGGAATGATAAGCTCGAACGAAGTCTCCACCACCACAAGGAAAGCTCCGAACACAAGGTCTTTCCGATAGGGGCCAAGGTAGCCGAATATCCGCTTCAAATCTTTCACACACAGCCCCCCTCACAAACCGCTGCCGCGCAGGTTGCGGTATGCGCGGGCCAGATATTCCGAAAACTGCTCTGCCTCCCGGCGCGTAAAGCCCTGAAGCATCTTCTGTTCCAGCGCACGGCAGCATTCCTGCCACTCGGCGCAGGCCGCGCCGCCCTTCTCCGTCAGGTGCACCACGTCCGCCCGGCGGTCGCCCTGCTGCGCGCTGCGCGCAACAAAGCCGCCCTTTTCCAAGGAATCCAGCATGCGGCACACAGCGGCGGGGTCTATTTCGAAATATTCAGCAAGCTCCCGCTGGCGGCAGGGCCCGTGCCCGGCCAGATACCAAAGCAGCTTCGGCTGGCCCGCGCCCAGGCCCAGCCGCGCCACATGCGGGCGCAGACAGCTGCGTTGGGCATGAAAGGCGCGGTACAGCAGCATGTGAAACGTCTTTTCCACTCAGACACCACCTTTTGATATATCAATCATTGATATATCAACCATCTATGATATGATGATAGCACGCCGGGCAGAATTGTCAAGCGGCGGCAAAAAGGCGTCCCCTTTGAGGGACGCCTTTTTGCCGCTGTGTTTCTTCACACGCCTGTTTTCGGGTTTGGCTTTTGCCCTGCGGGCGCAGGGGCAGGGGTGGAAGCAGGTGTTTCAGCTTCCGCCTTCTGCCACACAAGGGCAAAAGGCGAAAAGCTGCCTGCCTCCGCATTACCCGGCAGAGTGAATTTCAGCCCTTTGGGCGTTTTTTCCACAGCCACCTCTTCCACTGTGCACGCATCCACCAATGCCTGCATCTCCTGTGCGGAAGACACCTCATAATCGCGGTGCAGGCCCGTGAAGTGGAGCAGCCGGAAGATATAGCCTTCCCCTTCTGCCTTCACACCTTTGGGGTACGGCCAAAATACGGTGATATCAGAATCTGTGCTCACCCAGGCGTTTCCGTCGTGCTCGTTCACAAGGTCCAGATATTTGAATTCATACAGGCCGGCTTCAAACCCAACCCCCGCGGCCTGCTCTGCGTGCCGGATAAGCATCTGCGTCGTATCCGCGCCGGATACGACAGCCCCGCGGCCCAGGATGTCGTCGAACAAAAGGGATATCTGAGGCCCGGCCTCCGCTGTGCCCACCAGCCCCAGCCCAGAGGACTTTCCGTTGGTGTAGAACTGCGCGCCGGAGGGGATGACTGCCGTGGCGAGCCGGGCGCCGGGCTGCACTTCGTCCTCCGCACTCCTCACAGGGCTTGCAAGGTCCTGCCTGCCGTCCAAGACGTCCTGCGGATTCGACACATAGCGCACCGTCAGTTCGGCGCCGCCCGTGAACACCACCGGGTATTCCGTACCATCTGCGGCCCGTGCCGTCAGGCTGTCCGCCGTGCCGATATCATATGCGCCTGCCAGCGCATCGTTTTCCGCAGCGGCTCTTATCTTCTGCGTGAAGATGTTTGCCAGGCCTGGCAGCACATGGTATTCCCCCGCAGGCTGCGCTTGAAATACCTCCCCATCTTCCGCTGTGAAAGTGAGACCATCTACATCGGCGCCATCCGGCGCCTCAATATGATAGCGTACGGTGGGAAAGCTGTCTCCGCTGAGGGAGGTTCCGCCGGTGTAGGCTTCCACCGGCTGCCCCGTCAGGGTTATTGCCGGCAGCTTTTCCCATGTGCCTATCAGGATTACATCGGCGTTCGGCATCATAATTTTTCCGTCTTCAATTTCTGTGCCTTCTATCGGGAGTTCTACACGCCATCCGGCGAACACGTACCCCGCCGGGGCAGAGACTTCTGCAAGCGTGACTTCTGCCGAATACCAGGAAGCCACCTGTGCCGGAGGCTTCACGCCGGGCGGCACATCACCTTCATACTGGTATGTAACAGTATGCGGCATACATTCATAGTAGATTTTCAGCGGGTTATTCCTCGTGGCCTCCCCGGCCAAAGCGGTAAGGCGGTTATTCGGGTTGTCTTCATCGAACGCATAGTGCACACCCAATATTTCGCCCCACCCCAAATCTTCCCCGTCAAAGCTTTCATGGCTGATAGCCACCTGCTTATCAGGAGCGGTCCATCCGCCCTGAGCTATTTTCCACCGGATAAAGCTTCCGTCTGGGTTTTGATAATACAGTTCATAATACCACAGTATCTCACTTTCTTTTTTCAACATCATTATACTGTCCGGCGCTTCCGCCAGCACCTGTACACCCAGCGAAAACAGCATCAGCAGCGCCGCAAGCGCAGCGGCCAGTTTTGACCTTTTCAACGTTATCTTCCTCCTTACTTTTAAGCCTGCAACCCGCGCCAAATGAAAAAAGGCAAAACAGTGAATTTCTCTTCCCCGCGCGGGGAAGAGAAAAGAGGCGCCTCTTTTGTATATTATTTTTATTATACCTGCCGCATGCCCCGTTGTCAAACCAGGGCCGCCCGCGGCACGCTATGCGCCGGGTCCGGGCAGACGATCCTCCAGCCTTTTGAACAGGCGCGCCAGCACCAGCACAGCCGCCGCGCACAGAACCAGCTCCGCCATGGGCTGCGCATAGGCCAGCCCATACAGCGGAAACAACCAGTTCAGCACGAACAGCGCTGGTATTTCCAGGGCTATTTTGCGCAGCACCGCAAACAGAAACGCCTCGCGCCCCATGCCAGTGGCCTGAAAAACGCCCACTGCCAGAAAATCCACACAATAGAACGGCAGCGCAAGGCAGAAGCCGCGCAAAAAGCTGGCGCCGTAGGCCACAATGGCCTCATTTTGCATAAACATATGCGTCAGCGGGCCCGCGCACACATAGTAGAACACCATCACCGCCGTGAGGAAGGCCACCGATATCCTGGCCGAAAACATCACGGTTCCCTTCATGCGCTTGATGTCTCCGCTGGCGTAGGTATAGCTGACAAGCGGCATCACGCCCTGTGAAAGGCCCATGGCCATATACATGGGCACCATATTCACCTTCTGGGTGATGCCCATGGCGGCCACGGCGTCCGAGCCGAAGGCGGAGGTGAAATTGTTCAGCACCGTCATGCCGGTGACGTTCAGCAGGTTCTGGACAGCCGCAGGAACGCCCACCCCGCACACGCCCAGCAGCACGGCCCTCTGCACACGGAACATGCCGGGCCGCACACAGACATATGTATTCTTCCGCTTTACAAACAGAAGGACAAAGAAGTACAGGCAGGCCACGCAGTTGGACAGGAAGGTGGCAAGCCCCGCCCCTTCGGCCCCCATGCCAAGCCCCCAGGGAAGAATAAAGACAGGGTCCAGCACGATGTTCAGCAGGCAGCCGCTCATGGTGCCGATGCTGGCATGCAGCGCCGCGCCCTCGGCGCGCACCATATAGGCCATCACTACATTCAGGATGGCAGGCGTTGCCCCGCATACCACCGTCCATTTGGCATAGGCTGCGGTAGCTGCCGCCGTCTCCGGGCTGGCGCCCAGCAGAATGAGAAGCGGCTGCTGGAACAGGGCAAACAGTGCGGAAAAGAGGATGCCGGCCAGCACCGAGCTGTAAAACCCGAAGGCAGAGCTGCGGCAGACGGTGTCATAATCCTTCCTGCCCAGCGCACGGCTCATCATGCTGGAGCTTCCCACCCCGAATAAATTGTTCACGGCGTTAAAAGCCAGCAGCACAGGCGCCGCCAGCGTGACGGCTGCGTTCTGCACAGGGTCGTTCAGCATGCCTACAAAATAGGTATCCGCCAGGTTGTACAGCACCATCACAAGCGAGCTGAGGATGGTGGGCACCGCCAGCCTGCACACGGCCTGCGGAATGGGCACCTGTTCAAATAGCGCCGTTTTCTGCTTGTCTTCCAAAGCCTTGCGCCGCCTTCCTTCTTTCTGCTTTTCTAAAAAGAGGCCGGGCGATGCCCGGCCCCCTTTCGCTCAGCCCCCGATGGGGAACAGGGGCAGCTCCTCCAGAAAAATAATATCGCTGCGCTTGGCGGCGTCGCCCTCTGCAAGGATGGCCGCCCTGGCCGCCACCTCACCGCCCGCCTTTTCCACAAGGCGCTCAATGGCCTGAAGAGATTCGCCGGTGGAGATGACGTCGTCCACCACCGCCACCTTTTTGCCCTTTAAAAGCATGGCGTCCTTGCCGTCCAGGCACAGCGTCTGCGCCTTCTGCGTGGTGATGGAGACCACCTCGTCCGTCAGCGGGTGGCTCATGTACGGCTTCACGCTTTTGCGCGCCACAATATAATACGGCAGGCCGCGCAGGCGGCACAGCTCGTGCACAAGGGGAATGCCCTTGGCCTCGGCGGTAATGATATAATCCACCTGCGGAAGCTGCTTTTCAATCAGCGGGGCGGATTTTGTCACAATCTCGCAGTCGCCCAGAATGACAAAGCTTGCAATGGCAAGGTTTTCCGATATCTGTATAATGGGCAGCTGGCGCGTGACTCCGGCCACCTCCAGGGTATATTGAGCCTGCATATGAAACATCCTTTCCGAATTTTTGGTCGCTTACAGCGCAAGGCCGGTGGCGCCGATAATCATTTTCAGCACAATGCCGGCCAGCATGCCGAAGAACGGGTCGAACACCGCAGTGACAGACATGGTGACGGCCGCAATGACAGAGCCGCCCGCAGCGCCCGTGGCAAAGGCCGCGGCGCCGTCGCCGGGGATGGTGACAAACGCCCCCAGAATGAACAGAAAGCCCGCGATAGACTGGCTGGGCACGAATTTGCCGATTTTGGGCAGCAGCCCAAAGAACAGAATGAGCGCCATAACCGCCATCATGATGACGCCGGACAGCACCGCGTGCGGCGCGGCGCCTGTGGCCGAGATGATGGCCTCCACTGGTCCGCCGCCGAACAGCGAGCTCACGGCGTCCGCCAGGCCCGAATACACGGTGAGGTGGTCTACATTCAGCTCACCAGCGCCCATGCCGCTGGTGATATTGCCGAAGGCGATATTGGCGCCAATGGTAAGGCAGGCCAGCGAAAGCGCGCCGCGGATAACCGAAAGGTTCACCACCGGCTTTTCCAGCTTCAGGCGGCACATCCTTTCCGCCACAGTGTTCTCCCCAAGCTTCTGCCCGGCCAGCTTGGCCGCCACGCTGGAAATGATGAGCGAGCCCACAATCGTGTACACAAGGGCGTTGCCCGGGTCCAGCGCTTTGGTGATAAGGTAAATGACAACGGCAGAGGCCACCGACACCCAGCCCACCAGCTGGTTTTCCTTCACCATGTTGAAAGCCGTGCGCACCAGCACAAACCCCACGCCCGCCATCATGGCGTGCACAATGGCGTCGCCCGCAAAGGCCGTGATGGCAGACAATGCCCCTGTCAGGCCCAGCACCACCATGATGAGGCCGCCGAACATCACCATGGAGAGGCGGTCCCGCCTTGTCTTGCCCATGCTTCCGGCCATCACAATAGTCTCGGCCTGAAAGGAAATAGGCGCCACCGAGCTCAGCACGCCGCAGCTTACCGCACCAATGGCAAAGCCCAGCGCCGTGGGCACCGAGGCAAAGCCGTAGCTGAGCGCCAGCAGGCCCTGCGGGATGCCATTCAGCACAACGCCGATGGCAGCCAGAATGTCTTGAATAAATTCCAAAAGAAACACCCCTTCTTCAATAATAGAGCATTGCAGCCTCTGTACAGCGGGCCGCACCCGTGCCACAGAAAACTCCCCTGCCCGCGCACAAGCGCAGCCTATGCACGGTTTATTATAATAAAGCATTTTCCGACAGAAATCAAGGCCTGCCGCCGCGCGCCGCCGCACACCCAAAATATCCTCTGCACTGCGCAAAAAAGGGCAGGGCGCTGGGCGCCTGCCCTTTTACCTTCTGTCAGTCCTGTGCGGGAAATGCGGCGCGGTACACAGCATCCTGCTCCGGCAGGTGTGTCACATACCCTACCGGAATGCTGTTCTGCACCGCCTGCGACACACAGCGGGCCCCCTGCGGGCCAAAGGCGCCGCACAGTTCAATGCAGCCCACACCTGCATGGTGAAGCCTCTGCGCGGCGGCGCAGGCCTGCTCTATATCCGCAACGCCCACAATACAAGCATCGCCCCCGTGGATAGCGGCATAGTCCTGCCGCACATCAAAATCACCCATAATAAGAAAAGCAAATTTCAATGCGCGCACGCTCCTTTCCCGGCAATGCTCATGCCTCTGCTGTGCCGAAGATCGCGCTGTCCAGCAGGCCCACCTCGTCCGGATAAGCCGCCGAGAACGCCTCGTAGGCCGCGCGGCGCAGCGGGGCAAACTGTGCCGCCATACCCAGCTTTTCGGGCAGCTCATAGGCCACACCGTAAATTTCGGCCACTATTTTTTCCACCAGCTGCTCCGGTTTCAGGCGCACCATGCCCAGAAAGCGCGTATTATAGCTGCCCTCGGCACAGGTGGAAAGATAAAGGCGCACGGCATGCACCAGCTCCTGATAAACCAGCTCCTGCTCCAGGCCGCTTGCCTGCGGGGCATCTATGCCAAGCTGCCTGAGCATGCCGCCCAGCTCCTTCACCGCCGCACGCACACGGAAGCGGGAGGCCGTATCCCTGCGCCACAGGTTCATGGTAATCCACAGCCCGGCATAGCCGTCTGCCGGCGGCATGTTCTTCTTCGGCTGGCCATAGCGCAGCGCCCACAGCTTCTGGCGCACGGCGTTCTCCTCCGGGTTTCCCTCGCCGTTTTCTATGGCGCTATCCAGCATTTCCTTGCGCCTGCGGGCATCCAGTTCGTCATAATAGCACTGGGGCCAGGGTGCGCGTTCCTTGTTCATAGGCTGTCTCCTTTGCCTGCGGCCGGGGCTGGCGAAAGCGGCCCCGGTCTTGTTTTTTCTCATTATAGCACAGCAAGCCGCCAAAGAAAATCTTGTTTTGATGCAGGCCGTTCCGCTTCTGTGCCGGGCCGGGGCGGCTATTTTTCAAAACTCCACGCCTTTTCGGGCGGCAATGCCCTGCTCATACGGGTGGCGGCGGCAGCACATTTCTGTGCTGTAATCTGCCGCCTCCAGCATCCATTGTACGGGCTGGCGGCCTGTAAGCACCACCTCCATGCCCTGCGGGCGCCCGCACACTGCCTTTTTCAACAGCGCCTCCTCCACCATGCCGAACTGGCAGGCCGCACACGCCTCGTCCAGCACCAGCATATCACAGGGCTCTTTCAAGGCTGCTTCCAGCAGGCTGGTATGTTCCGCACAGGCGGACGCCTTTTCCTTCGCCGTCATCTGGTATACGAATTTCATGCCCGGCGTGCCGGAGCACACCTTTGCGCCCAAACGGCGCAGCGGGGCCAGCTCGCCGCTTTGGCCATCCTTCAAAAACTGCACCACCGTCACGCGCAGCCCGCTGCCCAAGGCGCGCAGTGCAAGGCCCATGGCCGCGGTGGTCTTGCCCTTTCCATCGCCCCAGTACACATGGCACAGCCCTGTGCCCCGCTTTATTCCGTCCATTGACGCCCTCCTCCTTCTTCCTGCAGGCCCTCCCGCAGATGTTCCGCATACATCTGCTGCACGCCTGGCAAAAGGCCAAGCCCTGCCATGGTGCACCGCACGGAAAAGCCCGCCTGCTGCAGCCGCGCTTTCCAGCTCTGCCCGTCTTCGCCCGCCATGTCATGCTGCGCATGGCCGCCCGCCGCCAGCAGAAGGGGCACCAGATGCACGGCACCGGCGCCGCTTTGCCGCAGCTGTGCCAGCACCTCGTCAAAGCCGGGCCAGCCCTTCAGCGTGCCCACATACACATCGCCGCGCCCTTCCATGCGGAACACCGTCTGCATGGCCGGGTAGACAATGTCTGCAAAATGTGCCGCGCCATGGCCCACAAGCACCAGCCTCTCGCCCTTTCGCGGCGGATATGCCTCTGCCAGCACTCGTGCAAGGCAGCGCACCTCTGCGCTGCCCGCCAGCAGGGGCGCACCGAGGCACAGTTTTTCGAAGTAGGGGCGTGCGGTGCTCACTTCCGCGCGCAGCTTTTCATATTCGCCGCCGTACAGCATATGGGTAGGCTGCACAAAAACACGCCGCGCCCCGGCGTGCGCGGCCGCCTCCAGCGCCTGCGCCGCGGACGGCACCGATTCGCCCCGGCGCGCCAGAATACTGCGCACTGCTTCGCTGGTAAAGGCACAGGTATGCGGCAGGCCCGCCTGCCGCGCCAACGCCTGCTCTACGGCATCTATGCTCGCTCGCGCGGACGCCACACCGGTGCCGAAGCTGGCGATCAGGATATGGTCAAACAATTCGCATCCCTCGTTTCTTTCTATTAGCCACCGCCCTCGATTAAGCCGGCAGCCGGGGCTGGCACTATAACTGCCTGACCCGCATGCGTTCCAAAACGCACGAAAGCTTATTTATCCGCATCACCTGCGCCGCAGCCCATCAGCGGGCAACGGTTCTAATGGCAGTCTGTCATCTCTTGTATCTTGTTATGAGCGGCCCGCTTTACCGGATGCTGCAAGCGAAAGCTTTTTTGCGGCACCTCTTACCGGCAGCGCCGGCAGTGTTTCTGCTCAAGTCAGGACATCCGGCTAAGCCGGGGGCTTGCGTAAGCCCTGAAAGGGCATATTACCGGCAAGCCTCTCAAGAGGCACTGAAAAAAACGCCGCCTGCATCACTTGCCCTGCGGCCCGTAAACGGGCGCCGTTTATCCAAGATTATCTTTCTGGCAATCGTAAAGTTGTTAATTTCTTCCCGCTTCGCTCGATGCCGGAAGCGAAAGCTTTTTTACTCTCTCCAGCAGACCTGGGGGTGTCATTTCGCTGAAGCATACAAAACAACGCAGGCCGTACCTTCCAGCACAGCCTGCGCATAAAACTCTGTACACCCGCTAATGCAGCACACCCGGGCAAAAAAGCCGTGCAAAATGCCGGCTTTTATTATAGCAGAACCGCCTGTCCACGCACAAGGCCCGCCGGTCCTCTGGTGGAGAGGCCGCGGCCGTTCAGCCCGCTGCGGGGCGGGGCTTCTCCGCCTTCTGCGGCAGTTCCCCTGCCCATTCAAAGCCTTTCTTTGCCATAAACACCGCAATGATTTCATTAATCACAGCTGCCGCCGCGATGGTGCCCTGAATGATAGAGGCACACTCCGGCGCCGGGCCGCTCAGCACCGACACGGCGATGCCGGTAAACACCAGCGAAACGCCGGAATGGGGCAGCAGCGTAAAGCCCAAAAACTTCCTCACCGTTTTAGGCGCATGCGTCACCGCCGCGCCGAAATAGGCACCGGTATACTTGCCCACCGCGCGCGCCGCAATATAAATGGCTGTGTACAGCCCTGCGCCGAAAATGAGGTGATAGTCCAGCGGGGCGCCCAGGTTCAGGATAACCACAATCAGCCCCAGCCCTATTACAGGGTCCATCACCTTCATAATGCCCGCCAGCTGCTCTGCTGAAATCATGTTGGCAAACATGGTGGAATAGCCCATGCCAATCAGCATGAAGTTCAGTACGGGGCTGGGCAGCGCGCGGTTTATGGCAAACCCGATGCCCGCCGAGGCCAGCAGCATTGCAAGCATCACGGCCAGCGCGGTGCGCTGTGTGCGCATTTTTCGCATCAGCCTGCCCGCTGCAAACCCGGTGGCAAGGCCAATTAGCACCGGCAGGAATACAAGAAACAGCACCACTCCCACAGGCACGCCTGCTGTGGAGATATGGGCAGAGACAAACGCCACCACCGTAAAGAACACCAGAGCCCCCACCAGGTCATCCAGAGCTGCCATGGGGATCAACGTGCTGGTGACGGGCCCCGATGTTTTCATCTGGTTTACAATAGATAAAGAGGGCGCGGGCGCAGTGGCCAGCGCAATGCCGCCGAACAAAAAGGCGAGGTAAACCGGCACGCCTACCGCCCAGAATATAGCGCCGAACACAAGGCTCACCACTGCAAAGGTGCCCAGTGATTCTGTAATGGTGGTGACTACAATTTGTTTCCCTGCCTTTTTCAGCTTGCCCCACAAGAGCTCGGTGCCTATCATCAGGCCTACCGTACATTCCAGAATGCTTTCAGCCGCACTGAACCAGTCGGAATCCAGCACATCGCTCTGCAGCAGGCCCAGTGCATGAGGGCCAAGCGCCATGCCCGTGATAAGCCAGCCCAAAATAGAGGGTAGCCCCAGCCTTGCCACCAGCTTGCCCACACCAAATGCCAGCACGGCAGCAAGCAGCAGCCTGCCCACCTGTAAAATGACCATATTCTCCCCTCCAGATATAGACGGATTAGTCTTTATTTTATTATACCACTTATAGATGAAACCGTCTATAAAAGTTCTGTGAATTTTCAGCTATAACGAAAGTGCGCTTTTTGCACAACAAAAAGCACGGTAAATCAAAGCTTTACCGTGCCTTATATGGTTTGTCGTTCCAAAAAAGATATTTAGAAAATATCAGCAAACCGCTTGTACGTCTTTTTCAATTATAAAGCCTATAAGTGACAATATTAATTGGTGTACTTATAATATACTGTAAAGTAGTTATAGAGTAACTATAGAGTAACTATAGAGTAAATAGTGAGCTTCACTATCGTACTGTAAAATATTTTGTTGGATCCCGAGGTGATGAGCTATGTTCTTCAACGGGACCGCCATTCTCGATTGATAGGTTTTTCAAATGCTTTATAATCGTAGCGCGGCTTTTTCCGGTGAGTTTCTCTGGCATTCTTAGTTGTTGAAATTCCCTCATTTGATTTGCCAGCAGTTGTTTCCCCTCGGACAACACCCGATGTAATGGCTGCTCCAATGTAATATCTTTTACCAAATTAAAATTAATTCCTGTACGTACCTCATTGCCTTCATAGCGAAGAAACCGTACTCGGGCAGAAGGCAAAAACTGCGTGGGGATTTTTGCAAAAAGCACAATTGCTGCGACCGTAATCCGAGGATTATTATCCGGTCCACGGATGATGCCCCTCGCACGAAGTAGATCAAGTGGATGTGTTGTGGGCGCAGCTTCAACAAGCTGACGGTATTCTTCTATCAAATTGAAGTCCAAATCCTCTACTGTTGCTTCAGAAATAATTCTAGTTTCAAAGCTGCGAATACCCTTGGAATATTCTAATGCTGTAATTTCTTCAGAAGAAAGTTGACGGGAAGAATCTCCCACCCGCAAAAAGGCGTCCCCATTTGTCCTCTTAATAATGTCATTTTCAGAAGGACTTATATGGAATAGCATGATCCTTTCTCCTTCTGGAGTTACCATTATCTCTACACGATATTGTGGCTGCGTTTGAAGAAAATCAATCGGAACTTTTCGAAAAGCATTTTCTTTTGCGCCGCAAATTCCACTAACCGTTCCATCGTCTTCAATGCCTAAAGCAATTACGCCGCCGGATGCATTTGCCATTGCAGAAATATGGCGTGCTAACTCTTTTTCCGCCAAGCGAGAACTTTTCTATCAAAAAGCTGGCTCTCTGGCATAGAAATTAATTTTTCTAACGTCAATGTAGAGTCAATAGCAGATCTCATATCAAAGCCCCTTAATAATCTTTTGAATCTTCTACCTCAAATTATATCGTATTTAAAAAATCTTTCAAACGAATTATGGTATGTCGCAGACGGCCTGTTCTGTCGTGAAATAGACGGGCTGTTTTGTCGGTCATCGCCGGACATCATTGTCCGGCGCCGGTGCGTTTTGTCGCATAAGAATGGCTCCAGCCATCCCCTTCTTTCCGGTATTCAAGAAACCTCGCCCTCCAGGACGAGTTGTACCATCCGGTCATCAATAATGGCCCGGCGGTTTTGGTATGCGTAGACAAGAGACTGGGTACAGGCCCGGTTAATCAGTCTCGGGATGCCGGATGAGAAAGAGTGGACTGCTTTCATGGCGTCCTCAGAGAAGATTGCGTTGGGGTGTCCAGCATAGGTCAGTTGCTTCTCAATATAGGCTTTCGTCTGAGCGTATTCGTAAGGCATCAGAAAGCACTGAATATCAACCCTGTGGAGGATCGCTCTGTACGCTTGCAGCCGTAGTTTCTCCCATAGCTCCGTCTGGCCAGCCAAAATGAGTGCGAGGGGATTTTCAGAATCCATTTTGTAGTTGAGTAAGAAGCGGATTTCCTCCAGCATTTCCTTAGAGAGTAGATGCCCTTCATCCACAATCACAACCAGTTTTCGGTGTCCAACTCCACGCATAATTTCAATTTCGTGGTGCAGTAGATTCCTTGCGTCACCTCGGTAGAACCGTGTTTCACACCCCAGCTGCTCCAGAAGACCGTTGTAGAAGTGTCTCGGGGTAAGTTTAGATTCAGAAAGGTAGAGTACGGTGTAATCTTGCCCATCTAAGACGCTTTTCAGGCGGCGCAGAGCCGTTGTCTTCCCCGTGCCCGCATCCCCAACCACAAGAGCAAAAAGCTGGCGGCTGGCAGCATAGAGCAGACGGTTATAGACTTCTTCGGTATCCTGGTCTTCATAGAGATTGTCAACAGGAATGCCCCGTACAAAAGGGGTATGTGTCATTTCAAAAAATTCCTCGTACATGCTTGTCACCCCTTTTCAATTTCTGTGGTGTAGGAAATCGCCCTCCTGCGCTGCTTGTCTTGGTATGGTTCCGTTATGGCATCCAATAGACGGGAATGGTCAACGGGAATACGCTCAATCTCTTTTCGTTTTGGCTTCGGTGCAACTTTTTCGCCAACTACAATCTGCCGCACTTGAAACGGCTCATGGTCTGGTGTCTCAATCGTAAGGATCTCTGTACAGATTGGGTCATAGACTACATCAACCTGCTTGCCGGCAAAAGCAATGCCAAGGTCATATCGTTTTCCGCCAAAACTAATTACACCACTCTTGTCGGCCTTACGGGATTCACAATGCAAAAATGCTCGTGCCATCAGAGCCTTGTCCACAAATCGTGGAGGCATGGAATCGGACTTAAATGCAATTTCTGGCGTTGTGCCAAGAGCACTATGCGGTTTGGAGTGGTAACATTCATGTAGCCATGCTTGGAATTTTGTGTTCAATTCTTGCAGGCTCTCTGGTGGATGTAGACTTACCTCTGCTAAAAAAGCATCCATCGTTTGGTTAAATCGCTCCTGTTTGCCTTTGCCCTGTGGATTTCTGGGCTTTGCATAGATCAGCCGGATACCAAGCAAATCGCAGGCGCGCTTCATCCAGCGTGTTCGGTACTGCGTCCCATTGTCAAAATAGAGTCTCCGTGGAAGCCCAAATTTCAGCATGGCTTTTTGCAGGGTGTCTTCTACAATACCTTGCTCCATCGTCCCGTAAAACTCACCGTGGAGAATGTATCTGGTAGCATCGTCAATCAGGCAGGAGAAGTAGGTCTGTGTCTGTACACCGCCAAGATTGAGCACAAGTCCATATTTAATATCTCCTTGCCACAGGTCATGCCGGTGCAGCCGTTGAAATCGTTGGGAAGCGTACCCTTTGTCATTGTAAAGCTTCATCATTGCGGTGGAATACCCTGCACGGCTCAAAGCATCCTGCAATGTGGTTCGCTTCAGAAATCCGGGAGGAGCCTTCTTCTCCAACTCCAGGATTTTAATAATTGTAGGGATGCTCCTGCTGGGAAGTTCCCTGCGTAGCTGGATTGCCTCATCCAGTAGCTCTTGTGGAATTTTGTAGTTACTTTGGCTGCTCCTGCTCTGCGGTTTCAGTGCTTCAAAACCTCCATTCAAATATGCGCAGAGATACCGTTCCAGAGTTCGTTGGGAAATCTGGTTTCGTTCGCATATCTCCTGTCGTAGCTGTTCCACCCGTCTGCTATCCATGTTTTGGGACAGCAGCGGTGCAATCATAGACATTCGCTCCTCTGCAATCTCTGCGGCGAGCTTCCTGTTTTTCATTTCCATGCTGGAATCGCCTCCTGTTTTATTGGCATGACACCAGTATAGCCGGAGGAAAATCCATTGTCATGGCGGAACGGTGCTGTATCCAATTTCCGCTGTTTGCTACCAGCCGGACAAAATGCACCGTCTGCTGGCGCAGAGTGTAGCCGGGGTGAAATGTCATCGGAAGGAGGTTGGCTGCAATCAATCCGGTTGCAATATTTTGGGCATAACAGATGAACCACGCAAGCCAGGATCGGATGCGCAGCCAGGTAGATGTTTCACAGGTATGTCGGGCTTCTGTAGATTCGGCAATCTCACAGAATGCTTCCACTCCATATCGCTTATATGGAATGAGGCTATCCGGTAACTCTCTGTGTGTTTTTCCACAGCACTGGCACTTTAATACTCTGAGATGGTATTTGTGTATGCAGTCTCCATATCGGACTTTCCGCGTACAGGTTCCATGAACTTTAAGTGCTCCTCCACAGATTGGACATAGGCTGCTCTCTTTGCTTAAAATTTTGGTAGTGTCCCCGTTGCAGGACAATTCATACTGTGCTATACTAATCATGGTTTGTGAGAGGGAGCATTGAGTCGTTGTAATTATTGGAAATGTGCTTGTTTCCAGTGATTGGACTCATTGCTTCCTCTTGCCTCATTTTTTGAGCTGTCATAATAATAGCATATCCAACTAAAAACAAGAAGCAAAACCGAAAAAATATATGCAAAACACAAAATTTAGGTTGCCATATACGAAATTATTCAGTATAATGAAGATGGTAGCTACCTAACAAGTATCAACGGTTCCAAGAAAAGGAGGAAAGTACCATGAAGAAAGTCCTGTCGGCTGTGTTAGCTCTCGCAATGGTGTTCTCTTTGTCCTGCACGGCTTTTGCTGTTGAAGAAGTCCCGTATGAACCGGTAGCCACGGAGGAAACCAATATCGTGCCGAAGTCGAGCCTGTCTCTTTCGTTCACCTCTTTGGGTTCCGGTTCCAGAAAGACTTCCAGCGAAACATACTACATTTCTGGTGAAGATGCTGTACTTACTATCAACTCCTGCACATGGAGTCCCTCTTCTCAGGATGTAAAAATCGGCTGGTATAATGTGGACACCCGGGTAACATACACTGTTACCTATGAAGGTGGAGATATTAACAGCAAGAGAGTCAACTCCAGTGGTGTTCCAGATGGAGATTATAAGGTTTGCATTGTGAATGGCGGAAGTAAGAGCATCACCGGAGCTATGCAGTACGAGGTAAAATAACCATGAAAAAGGGAATTCATCGAGGATTAGGGCTATTGTTAGCAATCGTGGTGGTTGCCATGTTAGCTGCTTGTTCTACTAAGGATTCTGTATCGGAGGTTCCAGACAAGGATGACAGCGATGCCATCGTTCCTCCGGCTTCTGTTCTTCCATTTGCTGATGTGGTGGATTTAAGTGAATACTTTGTAGATGAGCCTGTGGAATTCTCTGAGAGTACGCCAAAAGGAGAACTTGTGTGCGTCAATATTGATGAATCTCAATATTCAAAAGCAGACGATACCATTCTGTTGCCCAATGAAAAAACAAAGGCAATGGCCGTTCATTGCACTTGGGCCTCTGCTTCCAGAACAATCTATATTGGATTTATCGATGAGGTGTCTGAAGAGGTGTATACCCTATCTGCCGTTGGTGGTGCTCTTACAGGAACGCTCGATCTGAGTTCCCTTCCAGAAGGTGAATATCGTCCCATCATGTACAGCAGCGACAACCAAAATATCAATGCTGTTATGCTGTATCAATTCCAATAGTCTCAAGTTGAAGAGAGGTGCCGTTCTACCAAGAACGGCACCTCTCTTTTCCCTTTTATGATATAGCGATGCCAAAACAGACCGGCTTCAACGACAGATTAGCTCGGCTGTCGTGACAAAACAATCCGGCTATGCGACAAAACAGACCGGCTATTTCTGGACAAAACAGCTTGGCCTTAACA
>JAGZUF010000045.1 GCA_018380115.1 Oscillospiraceae bacterium
TGGCCCCGCTGTTCTCCAATTCCTCCATCAGGCCCCTATCCAGAAAATAGCCGTCCGCCCCTTCTATTGTATCATGCAGGCGCGGGCCGTCAAGGGAAGATGCGCTAGGCACTTCCGTGTCCAGAAACTCCCCGGCGGCCCAGTACTCCGAGGCCCTGTGCGGGTCGGTGTTCCACAAATCGTCCATAAGCTGTTTTTCCTGCGGTGTCATGGCTTCGCCTGAGGCGCTTTTTACAAAGGCACGCCGCTGGGCCGCGTCCATTGCGTCCTGCACCGGCCCGTGCTGTCCGCCGTCCATAATCCCAAGGCCCCACTCGCCCAGGATGTTGAAGGCAAGGTTCTGCCCGACATTTTGCGCCGCGCCCAGGGCGATGCCGCCGGGCGTGACTGGCTGTTCGCCGGGTGCAAGGCCCTCGGCCTGCTGGCGGCTGTAGGCGTCCAGCTGGTCCCACACATAAGGGCCCGTTTGGGTAAGCGTATCATAAGCCGTGCCTTCCAAAATACCCGTGACGGCCTGCGGCGTGCCCAGATGCCCTGCCACCGGAAGCTGCTGCAGCGCCTGCATGGGGGCGGTTTGCGATGCTTTCTGCCCAACGGAGTCAAACCATTCCCCCACCGGGGTGCCTTGCAAAAGCCCCTGCAGGGCATAATTTGTGGCCGCCTCCCCGGCCACGCGCCCCACGCTGTATGCCGCCGGGTGCTGAACCTGCACGTTCTGGAAAGTTTCCTGCATACCCGTGCCCGGAATGGGCTCAAAGCCAAGCTGCTGCGGAATCCATTCCTCCCATGCCTCCAAGGCGTTTTCATAGAAAGGAATGGCAGAGATAACGGGGTGTACAAAGCCCGCCATGCCCGCAATTACCGCATTTGCCTTCGTGTGAAGCGCTGCAAGCACCGTGTAGTACTCATACTCCTCCGGCGTCATCAGCTCGGCGGCAGCAAGAGAGTCCTTCTGCGCAATGCGTCCAAGCTCTGTGTTCTGATATTCCGCCCATGCGTTTTCCACCCCCTTGCACTGCGGCCCGCTCATATAGTAATCCGCAGAGAGCCATTGCTTCATTGTGCCGATGTCCCGCGTGCCGATGGTATGCTCGGCCTGCGCAAGCTCTGTTTCAAAGGCCTGCCCATATTCCTGCTGCGTTTGCTCTATCTTCGCATTGACGTCTTCCAGCGCGGCGGCCTCCGTCCGCAGAAGGCCGCCCCGCTTTTCCGCATTGGTGCGCAGGTCCGGCCCACTGTATGCCATGCTGGTACGCTGGCTTATCAGCTCTTCCATCTGCTGCTTTAAGCTGTCGCTGGGGGAAAGCGGCGCCTTATTCGTCTGCTGTGCCGCCTGCTGCTGTTCGCGCTGTTTCTGGCGTGCCTGGCCCTCTTCACGGGCCCCCTGCATCAGAGCCTGTATGGACATCTGCGTGCGCTGCAGCTCCTGCTCAAGATCCAGGGGCCGGAACCCTGGTGCATGCCAAGAAGGCTGCGCGTCACTTTCCCGTTGGGGCGCGTGCGCGCGGGAGGATGCCGTCAGGCTGAACACCGGCGCCTGCCCGGCCCCGTCTTGCCCGGCGGCCTGCCGCGCTGCGTTCTGCTGTGCGCTTACGCCTGTGGCGGGCGTCCGCTTCTGCGTACTCTCCGGCCGCCGCCGCCCCGCCCTGCTTCGGTTTGCCCCGCTTCGGCCGCCTTCGCGCCGGGCCGCCCGGCTTCCGGCTTTCTCTCACCGGCCCGCGTCCCGCGCCGCCTTTGCTCCATCTCGCGCTTTTCCCTCTCGCTGTACAGGTGCTGCGAAAGCCACCGCCCCGCCTGCTGCCCCTTTTCCCAGGTGTCGCGCTCTATCTCTGCTGCGAAATCCTCTGCAAAACCGTCATGCAGGCTTTCGCTCTCGCGCAGTTTTTTCCTTGCTGCTCTCACTTCTTTCTCCTTTCCCGTCAATACAGAAAAGGCGGCATCCGAAGATGCCGCCTTTTCCATTTTGTGCGCCCGGCGGGGCGCTTACAGCGTATAGGTAGGCAGCGCGCCCGTGCTGCGCACGGTGTAAAGGCCGGGGTTGGCCGCCGCCATCTGGGCGTCCAGCGCGTTCTGCGCCTGCTGGTAGGCGTTGAACACGGTGGGCATGGCCGCCGCGCCCTGCTGCGTGCTGGCTGTGAGCAGGGCGTTTGTGGGCGAATAGGCGCGGTTTGCCACCGCGGACGCATAACTGCCGCCCCTGCTGGCAAGGTCCATCATTTTAGAGAGATAATCGCTGGAAAGGCTGAACTGCGCGTCATAATTGGCCGTGGCCGCGTTGGCAATCAGGTTCGCCAGGTTGTTTTCAAGCTGCTGCACGGCGTTCGCCTTCTGCATGGCCATTTCGGCAAGCTGGCTGTTGTAGGCCTGCAGGGCGCTGGCCTTGTTCGTGTTCCAGTCGTTCATCAAATCGGCCAGGCTGTCATTGCGGCCGGAGTCAATGGTGTTGCGGCTGTTGCCGTAGTTGTTATACATGCCGGCCAGCGCGCTTTCGCTGGCGCCGCCCGAAAGGTTTACGCCGGCCACGCCGGTGTTGTAGTTCTGCTCCAGCTGGCCCAGTGTGGAGTTGTAATTGCCCTTCAGGCTGTTCTGCATGGTGTTGTAGGAACTGTTCAGGGCCGCCATGCTGCGGTCGTACGCGGCCTGGGCGGCGGCGCGGCGCTGGGCTTCCAGCGCGGCCGCGGCCGCCTGCTGCTGGGCGTAGAAGCTTTGCAAAAGGTTCATTTGAGACTGAGCATTATTGTATCGATTGTTTGAACCACTGTTGGGCCCCGGGGCGTTTTGCTCACGCAATGCATCCAGTTGCCTTTGCAACTCATACTTCTCATTTACTGCGTTCTGATACTTCAAATCTCTTTCGGAAAGGAAATGCGAATGAGGTTGCGGAAATTCAATTTTTTCTGCCATATCTTTTCTCCTCTCTTTCTAAAAAAACCGCCCCCTTCTTTTCAGAAAAAGGCGGGCACCGCGTTTCGCCTTGTGCGGCTGCAGCGCCTGGCCGCAGAAAATGCGCCGTACAAAGCGGCAGGGCCGGGCACAGGGGATGTGCGTTTCCCCCGGCCCGGCCCGCGTATAGTGCTGGCGTTTTTTCACACTTCGGCCCGGCGCTTACTGCCCGTCCTTTTGGGTTTTCGCCTGCTTATACATCTGGTGCACGCCCACGCTGGCCAGCGCGCACAGGCCGCCCTGCACAATGGCCGTGAACACCGCCATCACCACGCTTTGCCAGCCGTCTAGCCGGGCGGTGGCGGCGCCGTACAGCGCGGCCAGCGCCATGCCCGCCACGGCCAGCGTATACGGGATATTGGCGCTGGGAAAGCGTTTGTCCGCCTTCAGCGCGGCCCCCAGGCCGAACATCAGCGGCACCAGCACCAAAAGCTCCGGTTTGATGTACTCCTGCAATGCCTGCATAATCTCCATTCCTTCATTCCTCCTCAAGATGCTTGATGCGCTGGCCGTGCTCGGCAAGGGTAGTGTCGTGCCCGTCCAGGCGCTTATAAATGTCCTTGTGGCTGTTGCGGTTCTCGCTGTCCAGCTTGTCGAGAGATTTCTGAAACCCCTCCACCGCCACCGTCAGCCTTGTGATGGCGCCGTTCAGTTTCAAAAGCGGCCCGGCTGTGGCGGCCAGGAAGCCCACCAGAGCGACGATGACGCCCACCACGCCCCATTCTGTCATATGTCACACCTCCGCCGCATATTCGCCGCTTACCCAGCCGCCCGCGCCCTGCGCAAGCAGAATAAAATACCAGCCGTTCTGCCTGTCGGCAAAGGGGTACTCCCCGCCGTCCTGCACCTGCGCTATCTTCACGGCGCCGGGGCCGGCATCGGTGCGCACGTTCAGGCGGCTGCCGCCTGTGGTAATGCGCACCCTGCCGCTGCCCTCCTTCGGCGGCTCGTATTTTTCCAGCGTCAGGCCCAAAAGGCCGTGCTGTGCGTACATACCGGCATTGTACTGCTGCAGATAGATTTGGTCGCCCGACGAAAGCGGCCCCACCAGCGCGCTGCCGTCCGCCTGCTGCTGCACGGAAGCTGCGGGAAGCTGCTTGTCCCCGGCCCAGTCCTTCAGCAGCTTGATGTCGCCTGCAGACAGCGGGCCGCAGCCGCACGCGCGCACAAGGCATTCGCCGGAAGAAAAGGGCGCAAAGCCCTGCGGCGCCGCGCCCCATGTGCCCACCGCGTTTTCAAAGCCCATGTACTGCGCGGGGTTCAGCCCTCTGCCCGTGGATGCGGCCCGCACCTCAAAGTGGCAGTGCGCATAGGGCGGGCTGGCCAGCGCCGCGTTGCCTGTGTTGCCCATCACGGCCAGCGCGTCGCCCGTTTTCACCCGCTGGCCCGCCGCCACAAGGTTTTTTGCGTTGTGGCAGAAATATAAGTAGTTCACGGCGTCCGGCGTCTGGTTTGCGTCCAGCTTCACGCACACATAAAAGCCCCACTCCCATGTGGGGTTCCCGGTGCTCTGCGCCACCCGCCGCGCCGTCACCACCGTGCCGGAAATGGCATGGCGCTCTGCGCCCAGCCCATATCCGGGCATGCGGATGGTGGTGTCGTCCAGCCCCTCCACGTCCGCGCCGCCGTGCCACGTTTTGCCCCCGCCGCGCGTATAGCCCCAGCGGGCATAGCCGTAGCGGATACGGTTGCGCCCGCG
Organism: Oscillospiraceae bacterium; assembly: GCA_018380115.1. Classification (GTDB taxonomy): domain Bacteria; phylum Bacillota; class Clostridia; order Oscillospirales; family Ruminococcaceae; genus Ruthenibacterium. Next base: position 4,643 of record JAGZUF010000045.1, read on the forward strand.
GAAGAGAAGCATTTCATCCTGTGCCATTTGTTTTTACCTCCTATGAAATTTGAATTTTGTAAAACCTCAGGTATTCGTTCCTCTCATGTGCTTTTTCCTACTATTCCAGATAAGTGAAATATGAATTTCCCAAAAAGGTATGTACGGTATCGCCGGAACCATTTATAGACATCTGTTTGATCCGGTGACGGCCTGTCAAGCCGGATATATCGTATGTGCCTGAAATATTCGGGCCCTGCCATGCACCTGCACTTACCACTCCCGTGCGCTGCATCCATACCCAATCGTTTGGCGCCGATTCCCTGCAAAAGCCGAAGGCCAACTCCACACTCCCAGCACCAGATATCTGAATAAACAGATTGATGGTTATTTTCGTATATTGGGTCAGGTCGATGTATGGAGAAAATATCTGTCCCCTTCCCATCCAATATCGAAGGCCGGAATCCAACACGCCATTCCCAAAAGAAGACCACCAGCCGGAACGGCTGGCGGTGTTGTAAATGGAATATTGTTTTTCCACGGCGCTGTTCCACACCTTCGTACCGCCGATATTCAGCTGTTTCAGCGAAGTGCCGTTGCACACCACCTTCCCGCTTGTGGGAATACTTGTGCCGTTTATCACAAGGGCCATTTTCAGCGCCCCCATTCCGGGGCGGGCGCTTTGTGCAAATTGCCCTTACGGGCTGCAAAGCGCCCGTGGAAATGATTGAAAGCCGCCATTTCCGCCCCCTTTAAGCGTACATGTAGATTTTTTTCACATAGTTATTTCGCCATGCCTTATACGGGTCTTTCCAAGTGGCCCCCTGCAGATATTGCCCCAAATGGATGCGGTAGGTTCCTTGGTAACTGGAAATATTCAGTGTAATCACACCACTCCACTGGTTCCCGGAAGGGGACTCTGTAGCTCCGCCAAAGTTCACTTTGGCGTTCGGGCTGCTGCCCCAGCCTCCCGTACCTATTCCGCACCAGGCCGGGCCTCCGCTGTTGGGATCCCCATAGTCACGCTCCACAGTAAACTGAATGTATTTGAACCCCTTTGTGTCGATAGTAAAATTACTGCACATTCGGGATTCGTTGTACCCTACTGTGCTTTCCTGGCCGCCCCACCATAGGTTGCCATTCTGAATGCCACCGTGGGCTTGAATGTTGCCGTTAGTGGTGTTTTTATAGCCTTGGCCGGCCATAGAGTATGTTCCGTATCCGGCATCACCGCCATGAAGCCCCCCGCCCAGCCATGAGCCGGTGGAACTGCCGGTTTTCATGATGGTGATAGGGTCCGGCGTGGAGGTCCACACCAGCACGCCGTTGGCCTTAAATTCCTTCAGTGAGGTGCCGTTCACCTGCAGGGCCCCTGATGCCGGGATGCTTGTGCCGTTCAGCTCCAGTGCCATCTTACATCAGCCCCAGTTCGGCCAGCTTCTGTTCGGTATAGGTAAGCTGTTCCATTCTGGCATACAGGCGCATCTCCTCTGTAGGCCTGCCCGTCTGGTTGTCGTACAGCGCAACGCGCTTTTTGGCAATTTCAGCGGGCACAGTGTAGTGTGAAAGGGCAAGCATCTCATCGCCCTGCATGCTCTGAAGGCGCAGCGTGCCCATGGCCTCTTCATTTTTGCAAAGCGCCTCGAACTGGTCGAACGTCATTGCCTCTTCCGGCATGTAGATTTCAAAGTAATTCCGCACATTCGCGCTTCCCGAAGGGCAGCAGACGGTCTCGTCGTGCACCTCATATGTGTTTCCATTCCCGCAGATAAGCTTTTTCATTTTTCTTCCTCCTTAATTGAATGTGATAGTTCCGGTTGTGCCTGAAACAGACACGGCCAGCGTTTTGCCGCCCAGCTTGGCCGAGTTCCCCACCGAAAGGGCCGCCTCCGCCTTGCCGCCCAGCGCCGCGGCGTTCTGCGCGCTTGCCACGGGCACCTCCTCGATGCTTTCTTCACCCACGGGCGCGCCCTCTTCGCTGTAGCCCTGCTTCACCGCGTGCAGCTTTACGGCGCCCGTGGCCTCGTCCACCGAAAGGCGCACAGGGCCGCCGAACGCCTCGCCGGCGGGCACGGCCTCTTCCGGCGGCGCCTCCTCCTGTGTGCCCTCCGTGTCTTCATCCGGCGCAGCCGCGCCGCCGGCCCGCGGCGCTTTCAGGCTGCCCGCGCCGACCCGTGAGGCCATTCCGGCCTCGCCGCCTGTCTCTTCGCCGGGTTCGGGTTCAGGCTCTTGTGCGGGCGGCGTATACGCCTGCACAGCCCCGGCCAGCGCGGCATGCGCCGCATTTTGCGCCTGTGCCACAGCGCCGGTATTCTGTGGGTCGTACACCGCCTTTGCCATGGCCTCCTGCGCGGGGATATAGGGCTTTTTCTTGTTTTCCGGGTCGTATACGGCCATGGTCATATCGCCGGAGCCAATGGCCACCACCTTTTCATTAATGGCCTCATCCACTTGGCGCTTTGTATAAGTGTCCGCCTTATCTGCCTTCAGGCCCAGCCTTTCCTTTGCCCATGCCAGCATGGCCTCCAGCACGCTTTGCAGCTTCTTCGGCGTTTCGGGCGGAATATCCCCGTCCCCCGGCACCACCGCGCCGATGTCGGCGGCCGCCGCCTCTGC
>JAGZUF010000018.1 GCA_018380115.1 Oscillospiraceae bacterium
TGCTGCGCTGGAGAGCATGAAAACCCCGGCGCAGGTTGCACAGGAAAAGGCTGAACAGGCCAGACAGGAAATGAATGCTTCTTACCGGGGAGCAAACCGTTATGGTTCCCGCGGGACGGCTGGCGCAGGCGACACGCGCACAAACGACGAGAAGCGCCGGGGTGTTTCTATTGCAGAGGCAAACGGAACAGCACAGGCGTACCGTGAGGCCAAAGCAGACGCGGATAAGCTGCAAAAGGAAGAGGACGAAGCCGCTGCGGCGCGAAAAGAAAAAGAGGAAGCGGCGCTTCGTCAAAACCCGGAAAACCCGGAGTATTGGCGTGAAAAATGGCAGGCAGAACGCCAAAGCATAGCAGACGCGAGAAAAAACGGTGTGGACAAAGAAGAAATTGCAGCAATGGAGGCGAACCGCGAAGAATACTATCAAAAATACATGGAGCTCTCCGGTCAAAAAACAGTAGCAATAAGTGAAGAACAGGCCCGGCAGAAAGAAAACACTGCCGCAGAAGAACCCGTAGAGCAGGAACAGACGGCTGCACCTAAGAAGACGGTTTTGGAAGAAGCACAGGATGAATTAAATGCGGCACGCTTAAATCTGGCGCGCCTTGAAACCGGGGGCATGGGGGCGCTTTATTCTGCGGAATACCTCAATGCGAAAGATGAAGTGCTTGCTCTGGAAGACCGCGTTGCCAGCTTACAGGAACAGGCAGAGCAAGATGCGCAAAATTCCCTGAGTTGGGGGATGCTGTATGAACTGGCACAGCCGGGCCGCAAAATGACGGAGGCCGAGGAAAAAATTGCGCGGGAAGCTGTGGAAACATGGAATGGCACGATTGGGCCGGATTTGGATGTTTACTATGAGACGGCGCGGCGGCTGCACGAACTAGGGCAAAGCACAGAAGATGTAGAAAAGCTTTTGATGCAGGTGCAAATTATGGACACGCTGGCTACCAAACTGAGCAATGTGCGCAGCGCGTTTTCCGGCGCGGGGAATGCGCTGCCGCTTGTGCCACAGATAAGGGAATCTCTGGAAGACCAAAATTGGCAGCGGGCTGGCTTTGAAGAGGAAAACCCCTTGGGCCTTTCAGAGCGCAGCGAAAGCGCGCAGACGCAAAACCCGCTGGCATATGGCGCGGGCTATATGGGCAGCATGCTGGGGCAGTATGCCCTTGGCAGCGCAGCTATGAAGGCAATACCCGGCGTTGGCCCGACGCTGGGTAAGGCCGGAGAACGGCTTGCTTCTACAGGCGCAGCGCAGGCTTTACAGCGTATTCCGGTATTGGGCGAACTGGCGACGCCTCAGGCCATTTCGGGCATGCTGGGCGATTCTATTCTTGACCTTGGGCTTGACACGCTGCCCATGACGCTGCGGATGACCGGGGAATATTTAGAACAGCAGAAGAACGGTGTGGCGCCCGGTGAAGAAGAACTGAGCATAGGCGACATTCTGAAAGAGGCTGGCGTAAACATCGCCACGAATGCAGGCTTTAACACGCTGGGCGAGTTGGCCCCGGCAACACTGCGCGCTTTGAGCAGCCGCTTTCATGGGCGGCCTGTAATGTCTGCCGCACAGGATGCCGCGCTGGAAAAAGCCATTCATGGCGCAGAGCTGACCGCAGATGAACAGCGGATGGTTACGAGGCTGAAAGAGGCTTATCCGGAATATGTGATGCAGCGCGGATATACGCCGCTGGAAGCAGAAGAGCCGGTGATACTGGACAATGTGGTGCGGCAGGAAAAAGCTGCCGGAAACGCTGCGAATGAATTGGTGCAGGCGTACCGGGAAGGCACGTTGACAAACGCGCAGATAGAGACTTTGAAGCCGGGCGGCGCAAACCGGGCGGCTTTTGAGCAGGCCACGGGGATGAAGCTGCCCGAAACGAGCAGCGAGACACGCCGCATGCTGCGTGAGGGCCTTGACAACGGACAAAAGGTAGCATATAGTGAAACTATGAACAGCACGGGAGGTGCGCAGGGTGAGTTCACAGGAACAGAAAGAGTTACAAGCATATCTCAGCACGCTGAACCCGGTAGATTTGGAAGTGGCGAAAGCAATGCTAACTTCGGGAATCAGTCTGGAAGAACTGAAGTATTATATCGAACTTTAAGCAACAATTCGCCTGCACAAGAGGCTATTGCAAAATCGGGAGCAACACAATTAGAGCTACGGAACACGACGAGTGAACCGCAGCTCTTTTCTTCTGCCTTGGAACAGGCGCGACAAAGCAACCCGCATGGGCTGATGGTGAGTGGCAAAAGTGTGGAAGAACTGACACAGCCGGGCACTGTCACCTTTATGAGCAGTGATGGGCTGGCTGGTGCGTTGGTAACAGCGGATGGCGATATTGAGGCGGTGTTCAAAAACCCGCAAAGTAACGCTAAAAAAGCAGTTACACCACTTTTATTAGAGGCCATAAACAACGGCGGCACAAAGCTGGATTGCTATGGTGCCGGTTTAGTAGCAAAATACTCAGAATATGGCTTTGAACCGGTTGCAAAGGTTCCTTGGAACCCGGAATATGCTCCGAATGGATGGACATATGGGCCGCAGGATGTATTTGTGATGAAGCTGGCGGATGGCCTGAATATTGATGAGATAATAAGAAGGCTGAACCTTACAGAAGCGGAAGGTGGATTTCACAAATGGACAAAAGCAGACTTAGACGCCCTGCCTGTGTTAGACTATGACGCTGCATTGGCATACCGGGATGAACTGATTGAAATAGGGAAAACCGACGTTGCGCTGCAAATGCCGAGAGCGCAAGCCAGCGCGGCGCAGGCGGCAATTCCTTCCGTAATGGATGATGCCTCTATAAGTGTGAGCGCGCCTGTTTCTGATTTAACGAGAGGCCGGGCAGTGCGCAGCGCGGGAGAACCGAATATCCCCGCCGGTATGCGGGAACGAGGATTTGCAGAGAGCTTGCGCACGAAAAGCGACTTGCCAGACGAAGTAAAAGCTGAATTTGTGGACACGCCAGAGGTATACAGGCAGCTTTCCAACGCGGAAACCATTGCAAAAGCGGATGCCGCATGGGGGAATGGGCTGGAGGAAGCGCAGCGCAGCTTCAGAAGTATGCTGGAAACAAAAGACCCGGCGGCTATTCCGCTCGGCAAGAACATTGCAGATGAATTGATACGTCAAGGGAGAAGCGAGGATGCGGCGCAGCTTTTGCGCGACATGAGCGCGGCACTGACAAGCAGCGGCCAGTTCAGCCAAGCGGCAGCTATTGCGCTGATGAAGGAAGACCCCATGACGGCGCTTTCTTACCTGCAAAAGCAAATAGACAAAATGAACGCTGAAGGGACAAAGAAATTCGGGGAAAAGTGGAAGGACTTTACCCTGACGGATGAAGAAATAAAAGCCTTTGGGGATGTGCCCAAAGGAGACGAGGAGGCGTTAAAGAACATATATGAGAGCGTGGGGAAACGAGTTGCCAAAGAGTACCCCACGACGATGAAGGAAAAAATGGTGGAGCTTTCGCATATTGCCATGCTGCTGAACCCCAGAACGCAGGTGCGAAACGTGCTTTCCAACATTGCAATGATGCCAGCCACTTTTACATCGGACAAGGTTTCGGCTTTAGGGCAGAAGGTATACAGCAAGATAAACCCTGATTTCAAACCGGAACTGGCCTTGACGGCCAGCAAGGAAAGCAAAGACCTTGCCGCACAGGTGTATGACAGCATAAAAGGAAGCATTGATAACACTGCGAGCAAATGGGAAAACAGCGCCATGCAGGGCATACGTGAAAAAGAGATGTTCAAAGGAATGAACGGGCACACAGCTGGCGATATTCCTGTTTTGGAAGATGTAGGGAGCCGGGTAAAGGGTGGCCTGAACACGATTTCACAAAAGCTGACGGGCGATTCCGTATTTGACGCACTTTCGAGCGAGAAAAGTGTAGCGGAAAATGTGCGGCAGTTGACCTATGGCCTGCTGGAGCTTGGCGACAAAGGCTTTGTGGCACAACGCTTCAAATCGTATCTTTCTAAGGCCATTGAAGCATCCGGCGCCAAAACTCTGGACGCCGTGCCTGCCTCTGCCATTGACCGTGCTGTGCAGGAAGCTATGAAGGCCACCTTCAAGGACGACAATGCCATGACAAGGCTTGTGAGCAGCATTAAGAAAAATACGGGATTTTTTGGAGAAACACTGCTGCCCTTTACCAAAACACCGGCTAACGTGACGATGCGTGCACTGGACTACAGCCCGGCAGGGATTTATTCCGCCGTAAAAATGGCAAAGAGTGGCGCGGAAGCCGCCGCAGTAATAGACCAAGTGGCTAAAGCGACAACGGGCACGCTGGCAATTTTGTTGGGCATCGGGCTTTATAACAAGGGAATTATCACCGGGCCGGAGGATGAGGACGAGGACAAGGCGGCCTTTCAGAAGCAACAGGGGTGGCTGCCCTATGCGGTGAAGTTTGGAGACAATTATTACACCTATGACTGGGCACAGCCCGGTTCAATGGGCCTTGTGCTGGGCAGCACTATTATGAGCCAGCTTGACAAGGACGGAAGTATAGAGACAAAAGACCTTGTAAACATCATAAAGAGCAGTGTGTCGGCCTTTGGTGATACACTGCTACAGCAGAGCACACTGCAAAACCTGCTGGACGTGTTTTCCGGCTATGGTTCCACGACTGAAAACCTGATAAATGAAGTGCTGGAAACACCGCAACGCCTGATTCCCTCTTTAGCGGGGGCGACGGCCCGCGTGGCTGACACCACACAGCGCTCCACTTATTCAAAAGGTGATTTCTTCAAGACGCAGATAGATACCCTTAAAAGCAAGATACCGGGCCTTTCTCAGACGTTACCCGCCACATACGACACTTGGGGAAATGAAGTGCAGAGAAGCGGCAATTCACTGGAAGCTGCTTTTGCGCAATATTTGAACCCTGGGCAGCTTGGGTACAGCGGAGGGCAAACGCCGCTTGATGAAGAAATTATGCGGTTGTATGGCGCCACGAACGACAGCGGTGTTTTCCCGCACAAAGCAGACCGCACAGTGACGGTGGCCGGGGAGAAAATAGACCTTGACAACCAGCAGTATTCGGAGTTCCAGAGGTTGCTTGGACAGGCATCTTACGATGCTGCCAACGCTTTTTTGGAAATGCCGGGCTATGATTCTCTAGCAGATGAACAAAAGGCGGATGCTTTGCAAGGTGCATATGCGGCAGCTAAGGATGTTGCACTGAGTGAGATGTTCGAAGACTATACCGTCCCAGAATCACGGGAAAATTATGCCGACATGTACGAAGAGTTTGGGCCGGATGGACTTGCACTGTGGGCATATTACAAGCAAATTGAAAATTGGGATGGAGAAGGGGGAGTAAAAAACGCAGACAGAAAAAATGCGATAGACAGCCTGCCGGGACTGACACGGGCGCAACGTTCGTTTATGTGGTTTTTGAGTGGTGGAAAAGAACCTTCAAACCCATATGATTAAGTTTTCAAGGAATGAGAGGTGTGCATATGGAACACAAAAACGAAGAAATGAGCATGGCAATGGAAATTGTGCGTGAGTACAAAAAGCGGGAAAAGAGGCGCTGCGTTGTTGACCTTATGAAAACGCTTATCTTTTGCGCGGCGTTTTGTTTTATGGCAGCAACGGCCTGTTTGCCTAACACGGCCTCTATGACGGAGATGCAGACGGTGAGTGAAAGCCATGTACAAGTTTGAGTTCAGCCGTGCGGAATGCGACAGGCTTATAAGAGATTGTGGATTCAGCGATTTGGAACATGAAGTGTTCGAACGCCGCCGACGTGGGGAGAGCACGGTGGAAATGGCAATGGCGCTGAATGTTTCAGAGGCCACAATACAAAGAAAAATTAAATCCGCAGCAAAGAAAATCATGCGGGAAATATGACATTTTTCAGAGGGGAAGCCGAAAGGTTTCCCCTCTTTTTTTTGCTTAAAATTAGGGTAGAGGGGCAAGAGGCGAACACACCCCGCCCGCCGCAGGCGCGTACACGCAACGCCCCCTTTTACGGTGAATTTTATGAATGAATATATAAGAAAAATGATGCAAAGCGGATGCGGGTATTCCATGGCGGTAGAAATGTTTTACAGGCATTGCGAGGCTTTGACACTGCCAGAGCTAGGCGAGGAAATACACACATCAGAGGGGAGTGAAATGGAACGTGGGATTTGTGAGCTATAACGCTAACCCGGAGCACAAAAATGTGGGGGATTGCACAGTGCGGGCCATTTCAAAGGCCCTTGGGAAAAGCTGGGATGAAACCTACATCGGCCTTGCAATGCAGGGCTATATGATGGGCGATATGCCCAGTGCAAACCATGTGTGGGGGGCCTACCTGCGGGAACAGGGATTTGAAAGGCAGATACTGCCTAACACCTGCCCGGACTGCTACACGGTGGCACAGTTTGCGGAAGAGCATCCGTCGGGCACTTACATTTTGGCCCTTTCCGGGCATGTAGTATGCGTGCAGAACGGGGAATGGTTTGACACATGGAACAGCGGCAACGAAATTCCGCTGTATTACTGGCAGAAAGGGTGATTGAATATGGCATACGGGAATTACTACGGTTATCAGCCTCCATACTACCAGCCGCCGATGCAAGACCAGCTTGCGCAGCTGCGGCAGCAGTACCAGCCTGTACCACAGCAACCGGCACAGCCCGGGCAAAACATCGTTTGGGTAAATGGTGAGCAGGAGGCAATGGGCTATCTCGTGGCCCCTAACTCTGCCGTTGCTTTATGGGACAGCAACAGCCCTACCATTTACCTCAAACAGGCCGACGCCTCCGGCAAGCCGTCCATTAAAATATATGACCTTGTAGAGCGCACCAGCGGCCCTAGAACGCCGCAGCAGGCAACGGGCACAGAGTTTGCCACAAAGGCGGAATTGCAGGCGCTAGCGGCCCGTTTGGACGCGCTGACGGCCAAAGAAGATAAACCTGCGGAGGAGGATGCGAAATGAACCCGTTTTTCAATGCTATGGGCGGACAGCATGGAAACCCGATGATGCAGCAGTTCCAGAATTTCATGCAGCAGATGAAGGGGAAAGACCCGAATGCCATGATACAGGAAATGGTGAGCAGCGGGCGCATTTCGCAGGCACAGCTAGACCAGGTGCAGAAGCAGGCCCAGCAGATGCAGGGGATGTTTAATTCCATGCGGGGAATGTTTGGGAAATAACGCTCAAAATCCGTGGCCACGGTTTTGAAATATAAAATAAGGAGTAAAAAATATGTCTCTTTCGAGCGATGCAACTTTGACTATGCCGGTGCAGCCTGCATACGGCAATGGCAACGGCGGCATGTGGGGCGGAGATTGGGGCGCGTGGATAATCTTGTTCCTGATTTTCGGTATGTTCGGCTGGGGCGGCTATGGCGGCTTCGGCGGCGGGAACGGCGTGAATGGCCCCGGTTTTCAGGGCTTTGCTACCCGTGCAGACATCAATGAAGGCTTTGCCCTGAATGGCCTCCAGAACGGCCAGACCTCTATCCGTGACGCGGTGAGCAACGGCTTCCACGGCGTGGACAATGCCATTTGTACTTTGGGTTATCAGACCCAGCAGGGCCTTAACAGTCTGGGCACTCAGATGGCTCAGTGCTGCTGCGATACCCAGCGCGCTATTGACGGCGTGAACTACAATATGGCAACGCAGGCTTGCGATACGCGCAACACCATCCAGAACAGTACCCGTGACATTATCGACAATGCCAACGCCAACAGCCGCGCCATTCTGGACTTCTTGACGCAGGATAAGATTGCCAGCCTCCAGGCGGAAAACCAGAGCCTGAAGCTGGCGGCCTCTCAAGCGAACCAGAATAGCTACCTGACCGCAACGCTGGACGCGCAGACTAACGAGCTTATCCGCCGTATTGCGCCTTCCCCGGTGCCGTCCTATCAGGTGCCCAACCCCTACACGGGGTGCTGCGGCTATAATAGCTGCGGCTGCTGAAAACTGCATAACCATCAGCTTGTAAACGAGTTTTACATGTTCGGCCCCGTGCCGATTTTGACAACAGCGGCGGGGAAACCCGCCGCTATTTTTTTCACAAAGAAAGGATTGAAATTATGGCTGAATATACTAACAGTGCAATCGTAACTGTTGCAGCTGGCCAAAATGTGCCTTTAACCGAAGAGGCTAACACAGGAAAGCCCTGTATCGTTCATCGGGAAGGGGCTGGGTTGGTGACGCTCCGTGGCCTTACAAACCAGTGCCGGGCGAAATTCAAAGTCTCCTTTGGGGCGAACATTGCTATCCCTACTGGCGGGACTGTAGAGGCCATCACGGCGGCAATCTCCATCAACGGAGAGGCGCTGAATGCTTCCACCGCTACCGTCACCCCGGCTGCCGCTGAGGATTTCTTTAACATCTATGTTTCTGCTGTGGTAGACGTTCCCCGAGGCTGCTGCATTACTGTTGCTGCGAAGAACACCAGCACGCAGCCCATCTTAGTCGCCAACAGTAACTTTATTGTAGAGCGCACAGCGTGAAAGGAGAACAGACAATGGAATACATGTACAAACTGAAAGAAAAGCTCTGCGACGAACTGGAGGAGATTGTCAACAAGGGCGAGTGGGGCGCTGGTGACTTGGATATTATCCACAAGCTGACCGACACCATCAAGAATCTGGACAAGATTGAGATGCTGGAGGAAGACGGCGGTTACAGCCGTGACGGTAACTGGGAAGCCGATATGCGCGGCACCTATGGCCGTGGCTCCAGCTACCGCGGCCGCAAACGCGATTCCATGGGCCGTTACAGCCGTGACGGGCGTGGTGGCTATAGCCGTGATGGCGGGTACAGCCGCCATAATGCCAAGGACGGCATGATGATGCACCTGCATGAGATGATGGAGGAAGCAGAAGGTGAGCGTGAACGCGAAAAAATTCGCCGCTTCATGGAGCAGATGGAAAGGGAATAAAAAAGTTTTGTTAAATTATAAACTAACAAATAAACTAACACAATCAATAAAATAACTATATATCGATATATTTATCATCCTTGGTAAGGATGAGGTCGTGCGTTCGAATCGCATTAGCAGCTCCAAAAAGCCGCGAACAAATGTTCGCGGCTTTTTTCGTACCTGTGCCAAGGACGGAAATCAGAAGGAGGGCAGCGTCATGAGCAGCCGTTCAACCCGGCCGGGCTTCGGCGTAAGGCAGATAGCGCCGGGGGTATACCATATCGACGAATGGGGCGTGGCATCCTGTTATCTTGTGGCAGGCAGCGAACGCGCACTGCTGATAGATACCGGGGTGGGCCTGGGCGATATGCCGGGGCTTGTGCGCACATTGACAAAGCTGCCTGTCACGGTGGCTGCCACACACGCGCACTGTGACCATATTGGCGGTGCAGGCGGCTTTGGCAATATTTATGTGCCGGCCCCGGAGGCGCGGCATAGGGCAGGCCAAAGCCGCGCCGTGCGCCGGGCATTCCTCTGCACCGAGCGAGGCCTGCGCGAACGCGGCGCGGCCCCGGCCAAGCTTGCAAAAGGACCGGCCGCGCGCATGCTGCCCCTGGCGGCGGGGCATGTGTTCCAGCTGGGCGGGCGCACTGTGAAGGTACTAGCCGCAGGCGGGCACACGCCCGGCGGGGCTTATTATCTGTGCAGGGAGGAAGGCCTGCTGTTCACGGGCGACAACATCTGCCGCGAGGTGTGGCTGTTTTTGCCGGGGGCGTGCCCGTTGGAGCAATGGGTGCAAAGGGCAGAAAAAACGCTTTGCCTTGTGGGGCAGAACGGCCTGCGCATGTACAGCGGGCACGGCGGGGCTGTGGCACCCGCGATGGTGTATGGGCAAATATCCACTGCCCGAAAGTATCTGGGGCAGCACCCGGCCAACACGCATCTGGCCTGTGTGCGCGCGCTTGCGTGCGGGGGCGGGGGAAGAATACTGCTGCGCACCGACAGGCTGTATGCCCCGCCCGCCAAATAGAAAAAAGACATTCTCACTGTGTTTTCTGGTAAAAATATGCCCGGCGTGCCGCATTATGCGCAAAAGGCCCGCGCTTTTATTCAGTGTATCAGACAAAACGACAAATTTTGAAAAAATGAAAAAATTCCGCTGGAACCGCGTTGTTTTATGATACAATAAATATGACATAACTAACCGGGCGGCTGAGGCCGCCGCAGAAGAGACATTATTGATTCTGAACATTGTGTGAGGAGTGTGTTCCAACCATTATGGCACAGGAAAAAAGCGCGAAAGAATTTTTCAAGGCATCCGAGCGCGTGGCAGATCTGGGCATCATCGCATGTCCCGGCGCGGAAGAATTGACACAGAAGATCAACCAGCATTTGCTGCGCTGGGCAAGAGAAGCGGACATTCAGGATGAGACCTTTATCATCGACAGCGAATGCCCGCGTTTTTCGTCCGGTGACGGCAAGGGCCTGATTAAAGCGTCTATCCGCGGCGACGACCTGTTTTTCATTGTGGATGTTGGCAATTATAACTGCAGATACAAGATTTTTGGCCATGAAAATTGCATGAGCCCGGATGACCATTTTCAGGATTTGAAACGGCTGATTCAGGCTGCCAGCGGCAAGGCGCACCGTGTGAGCGTTGTAATGCCCCTTCTGTACGGCAGCCGCCAGCATCGCCGCAATTACCGAGAAAGCCTGGATTGCGCGGCCGCCCTGCAGGAGCTGCAGGCCCTTGGCGTGCAGAACATCGTGACGTTTGACGCGCACGACCCGCGCATGCAGAACGCCGTGCCCCTGATGGGCCTGGACAATATGATGCCCACCTATCAGGTCATCAAGGCTATGATCCGCTGCGTGCCTGACCTTCGCCTGGATAGCAGGCATTTCATGGTTATCAGCCCGGACGAGGGTGCTATGCAGCGCAATATGTACTATTCCAGCGTGCTGGGTGTGAACCTTGGCATGTTCTATAAGCGCCGCGATTATTCGCGCGTGGTGAATGGGCGCAACCCCATTGTGGCGCACGAGTATCTGGGCGAAAGTGTGGAGGGCAAGGACGTTTTTGTGGCGGATGACATCATCTCGTCCGGCGAAAGCATGCTGGACATCGCCTTCGCTCTGAAAAAGCAGGGCGCACGCCGCATTTTTGCCAACGCCACTTATGCCATCTTCACGAACGGGCTGGCCGCTTTTGATGAGGCCGTGGAGCAGGGTGTGCTGAACGGCGTGTTCGGCACGAACCTTACTTACCTCACGCCGGAACTGAAGAGCCGCGCATGGTTCCACGAGGTAGATGTTTCGAAGTATATTGCCTATTACATTGCGGCAGTGAACCATGATATCTCTGTCAGCGCCATCATTGACCCGCACGAAAAGATTCGTGCTCTTCTTGAAAAAACCTATGGCCAGAAGTGACCAGAGCCTTCTGCAGAAAAACAGCCCGCCGGAACCCGGCGGGCTGTTCTGTATACTGCGTGCGGTATATGTGCCGGAGAAAAGCCCCTTTGTGTCGAACTTTTGTGCCGGCGGTTGCCGGCCGCTTTTGCGGCTGGTATACTGGGTGCATGCGCAGGCGCTGCGCTGGCACAGGCATATGCCCCGAGGTGCGTGTGTATAGTGGAAGCACAGGGGGGATTGTGCTGCATATCCTGTTTCTGGCCATTTGGACGGCGAACGTGTTCGCCCTGTGGAAAAACGGCCCTGCAAAGGCCAGCCCGCTGGGGGCGGCGCTGGGTGTGTTCTTTCTTGTATGGGGCGTGGGCGGCCGCGGCGCTGTGTGGCTGGGCCGCGGCGGCATGCCGGCGGGCGTTTTAGGTCTGGGACTGGGCCTGCTTCTGGCGTTTACAGGTGTGTTCCGCCTGCGCAATGTGTATGCGTGCCGCCTTCCGGCGCGGGACGTATACTGTTCGTGCAACATGTATGTGTCGAAGAACGCGGCGCAGTGCGCGCTTGTGTTTGAATATACGGTGGACGGCCAGCGCATCCGCACGCAAAGCGCCGAGGCCGTGGGGTGCCGCGAATTGGAAAAACGCTACCGTGAGGGCGGGAGCTACGAGATATTTGTGGATGAAAAGCACCCTCGCTTTTTTGTGCTGCAGCGCAGGGTGCATCTGTTCGGTATCGGCCTGCTTGCGTCTGCGCTGCTGTGTGCGGCGCTGAGGGTATACTGCTTTTTTGCCGGCTGACGGGGCCTGCGCGCTTTTTCGGCCGCTGAAGGGGCAAAAAAGCGTATTTTGCTTGACAAGCCACGCTTTTGCTTTATAATGAAATACGGAAATCGGAAAACGGCGCTGACCGGACAAACGCCGCACATCTGTGTGCTTTTCAGAGAGAGGGTGCAAGGCTGAAACACCCTTGGCACAGCAGGCGGCGCGCCACCCGTGAGCTTCCCGCGATGAGCGGGGCGTACAGGCTGCGTTAAAGCCTTGAAAAGCGGCGTGCTTTGCGCGCAACTTGGGTGGTACCACGGAAGCCTTGCGGCCTTCGTCCCTTGACGGGGCGAGGGCTGTTTTTTTTCGAAATATGAATGGAAAGAGGAGAAATACGAACAGTATGGAATGGACAGGCCTGAACGAACTGCGCGAGAAATACCTTTCGTTTTTTGAAAGCAAGGGGCATCTGCGCCTTGGCAGCTTCCCGCTGGTGCCGCACAACGACAACAGCCTGCTGCTCATCAACTCGGGCATGGCGCCCATGAAAAAGTGGTTTCTGGGGCAGGAAGAGCCGCCCCGCCACCGCGTGACTACCTGTCAGAAGTGCATCCGCACGCCGGATATCGAGCGCGTGGGCATCACCGCCCGCCACGGCACCTTCTTTGAAATGCTGGGCAACTTCAGCTTTCAGGATTATTTCAAGGAGGAGGCCATCCCCTGGGCGTGGGAATTCCTCACAGGCGTGCTGAAGATAGAGCCGGAAAAGCTGTATATCTCCGTATACCTTGACGACGACGAGGCCTATGACATCTGGACAAAGAAGGTCGGCATCTCTGAAGACCATATGGTGAGGTTCGGCAAGGAGGACAATTTCTGGGAGCATGGCTCCGGCCCGTGCGGCCCGTGCAGCGAGATATATTTTGACCGCGGGCCAGAATTTGGCTGCGGCAAGCCGGACTGCAAGGTGGGCTGCGACTGCGACCGCTATATGGAAGTGTGGAACCTTGTGTTCAGCCAGTTCGATTCCGACGGCGCGGGCAATTATACACGCCTGGAAAAGCCCAATATCGACACCGGCATGGGCCTTGAGCGCCTGGCCTGCGTGATGCAGGGCGTGAGCAACCTGTTTGAAGTGGACACCGTGCACAATATTTTGAACCATGTGGAGAAAATCACCGGCAAGAAATACGGCGAGAGCGACGCGCAGGACATCTCCATCCGCGTCATCACAGACCACATCCGATCCACCGTGTTCATGGTGTCGGACGGCATCCTGCCCTCGAACGAGGGCCGCGGCTATGTGCTGCGCCGCCTGCTGCGCCGCGCCGCACGCCACGGCCGCATGCTGGGTGTGACGCGCCCGTTCCTGGCCGAGCTGTGCGACACCGTCATCCGGGAGAACGGCGGGGCCTACCCCGAGCTTGTGGAGCATTCGGATTATATAAAAAAGACCATTGCGGCCGAGGAAGAACGCTTTTCACGCACCATCGACCAAGGCCTTGCCATCCTGAACAGCATGATAGAAAACCTGAAGGATGCGGCCGCTGAAGGCGCAAAGCGCATCCTTTCGGGCCTGGACGCCTTTAAGCTGAACGATACCTTCGGCTTCCCGCTGGACCTGACAAAGGAAATTGTGGCCGAGCAGGGCATTACGGTGGACGAAGAGGGCTTTGCTGCGGCGCTGAAAAAGCAGCGAGACACCGCGCGTGCCGACCGTATGAGCCGCGACATCTCCGGCTGGGCGGCAGACCTGTTCAGCGCCGTGGACGCCCCTGCCACTGAATTTTTGGGCTACGACATGCTGGAGGCGCAGGGCACGGTGACGGCCCTTTCCGACGGCGATGAGCTGGCGGATGCCGTGGCCACGGATGACGGCGAAAAGGACGGCGTGCTGGTGGTGCTGGATCGTACTCCCTTCTACGCCGAAAGCGGCGGCCAGGTGGCCGATACCGGCATGCTGGAGACGGCCGGCGGCGCGAAGCTTGCTGTCTATGCAGTGAAAAAGACGCCAAAGGGCTTCTTTGTGCACACCTGCGCGCTGCAGGAGGGCACGCTGAAGGTGGGCGATGCCGTCACCGCCAAGGTGGACGCGGCGCGCCGCCACGCCATCATGCGAAACCACACGGCCGCGCACCTTCTGCAAAAGGCCCTGCGCGAGGTTCTGGGCGACCATGTGCATCAGGCCGGTTCGTATGAAGATGACGAGCGCGTGCGCTTCGACTTCACGCACTTCTCTGCTGTGACGCCGCAGCAGCTTGAACAGGTGGAGCGCATTGTAAACGAGAAAATTCTGCAGGCCCTGCCTGTCAGCGTAAAGGTGATGCCGCTGGAAGAGGCAAAGAAGATGGGCGCCATGGCGCTGTTTGGCGAAAAATACGGCGACACGGTGCGCGTAGTGGACGCCAGCGGCTGGAGCACCGAGTTCTGCGGCGGTACCCATGTGAAAAACACGGCTGAGGTGGGTTGCTTCAAGGTGCTCAGTGAGGCCAGTGTGGCTGCGGGCATCCGCCGTATCGAGGGCACCACCGGCTGGGGTGTGCTGAAGCTGCTGGAAGAAAAGACGGACGTCATTGCACAGGTGGCGGGCACGCTGAAGGTTTCGAATGTGCGCGACCTGCCTGCGCGTGCCGCCGCGGTGGCCGGTGAGGTGAAGGCGCTGCAGAAAGAGCTGGATGAGCTGAAGGCGCGGGAAGCGCGCAGCAAGCTGGACGGCCTGTTCGAGAACGCCAAAGAGGTGCAGGGCGTGAAGCTGTTCACCGTGTATCTTACCGGCACGCCCACCGAGGCGGTGCGTGCCATGTGTGATGCCGCACGCGACAGGGCGGCATGCAGCGTAGCGGCCATCATTGCGGAAAACGAGGGCAAGTATTCTCTGGCTGTGGCTGTGGGCAAAGAGGCTCAGGCCAAGGGGCTGGCCGCGGGCCGGCTGGCAAAGGAGATTGCCTCTGTGGCGGGCGGCAACGGCGGCGGCAAGCCCGATTTTGCCATGGCTGGCATCCGCGATGCTTCGAAGATAGACGACGCGCTGAATGCCGTGCCGGGCATTGTGGAAAAGGTGCTGAACGCATGAGCAAAGCTTTTTCAGCGGGGCGCGGCTTGCCCGCGCCCTGCCGCCCAGGCTTCTGGTACTATGCCGGAGCCACCAAAGGAGGTTTTTGAATGGATTGCCTGTTCTGCAAAATGGCCGCGGGGGAGATACCCGTAAACAAGGTGTATGAGGATGACACGGTGCTGGCCTTTCACGATATCGACCCGCAGGCGCCCGTGCATGTATTGGTCATCCCCAAGGTGCACATTGCCTCGCCCGCGCACATCACGCCGGAAAACTCCACTGTGGTGGCGCATGTGTTTGAGGTGATTGCCGGCCTTGCGGGCACGCTGGGGCTGGAAAACGGCTACCGTGTGGTGACAAACTGCGGCGCTGACGGCGGCCAAAGCGTGCCGCACCTGCACTTCCATGTGCTGGGCCGCCGCAGCCTTGCATGGCCCCCGGGCTGAGAAGAGCCTGTCTTATTCAACAAAGAAAGGAAGCGTCATACCATGCGCAAAACCTATACTCTTCATGTCGCGGGCCTGGAACGGGAGCTGCCGCTGTGCCCGGTGAATGAAAAAATGGACATTGCGGCCTTTATCATGTTCAGCGATGTAGAGCTTACCATCGCCTGTGCAAAGGCCCTTCTGGAAAAGCTGCCGGAATTTGATGTTATCGTCACGGCAGAGGCAAAAGGCATCCCGCTGGCCTATGAGATGAGCCGCCAAAGCGGCAAAAAATATATCCCCGCGCGCAAGGGCCCGAAGCTGTATATGGAAAAGCCCGTTATTGTGAAGGATAAGTCCATCACTACGGCCGCCGAGCAGACGCTGGTGATTGACCAGAAGGACCTCGACTACATGCAGGGCAAGCGCGTGGTGATAGCGGACGACGTTATCTCCACAGGCGGCAGCCTGCACGCGCTGGAGGCGCTTGTGTCAAAGTGCGACTGCACGGTGGTGGCGCGGGCGGCCGTGCTGGCGGAGGGTGACGCGGCAGACCGCGGCGACATCACCTTCCTGGCCCCGCTGCCTCTGTTCTTCCACGATTGATGCGCCGCCCGGTATATGGGTTCGGCCTGGCGTTCTGCCTGGCCTGCCTTGCGGGCGCGTTTGTGCCGCTGCCGGCCCTTTGGCTGGCGGCGGCTTTTTCTGCATGCCTGTTTGCGGTGCTGACACTGCGTGGCAGAGGGGCCCGGCGGGGCATGGCGCTTGTGTGCTGTGCGGGGGCGTGCCTTGCCTTTTTGTGGCGCGGCGTTTATACGCTGGCTGTGGTGCAGCCTGCTGGGGCCCTTGCGGGCACCACGGCGCAGGTGCAGGCCGTGGTGCGGCAGACGACGGCCAGCTACCTGCCCGGCAGTGTGAACGCCATAGTGCGCATCACGCAGATAGACGGCAGGCCGGCACGGTTTAACACTTATCTGGAAGCCGTGCCCGGCCTTGCGCAGGGCGATGTTTTTACCGCGCAGCTGGAATTTTCTGCACCGGAAAATACCGGCTATGCCCGTGCCCGCAGGGCGGACGGCGTGTATATAGATGCTGCGGTGCAGCGCGCGGAGGTGGTGGGGCGCCGGGGCGGCATATCCGGCGCAGCGCAGCAGATGCGTGACGCGCTGTGCAGCGGCCTTACACGCATGCTGGGCCAAGAGGCGGGCAGTGTGGCGCGCGCGGCCGCATTCGGTGATAAAAGCGCACTTTCTTCCGGGATGAACGATATGTTCCGCGCGGCGGGGCTGTCGCATGTGCTGGTGGTTTCCGGCCTGCACCTTTCGGCGGCCTCCGGCATATTGTACGGCCTTCTGCGCACAAGGCTGCGCCGCCGGGGCGCTGCGGCGGTGTCCTGCGCTATGGTGCTCTGGTTTTTGATGCTGGCCGGCGCCGGGCCCAGCGCAGTGCGCGCGGGCGTTGCCTTGCTGTTTCTGTACGGCGGCATGCTGGCCTGGCGCAAAAGCGATGCGCGCACAGCCATGGGCGCAGCGGGCGTTCTGCTGTGCATATTGACCGGGCCGGACGCTGCGCTGGACGTGGGCGCGCAGCTTTCGTTCTGCGCGGCTCTGGCCGTGATATGGGCGGGTGAGCAGACGAAGGCATGGAATAAACGGGAAAGGGGCCGCTTTTCCTTTTTGCTGCGCCCTGCGCGGGATGCCTTGTTCGTTTCTGCCTGTGCGTGTCTTGCCACGCTGCCCGCGCTGTGCGCGGCCGGGCTTGGGGCCAGTGTGCTCACCCCGCTTGCAAACCTGCTGGCCCTGCCTGCCGTGCCCTTTGCCGTGCTGGCGGGGCAGGGGGCGGCACTGTGCGCGCTTTGCCCGCCGCTTGGCTTTGCGGCACGCCTTTTGGGGCTTGTGTGCGGACTGGCCGTGCGCTGGCTCATGTTCATATGCGGGCTGTTCAGCGCGATGCCCGGGCAGTTTTATCTCAGCGGCGGGTTCGCGCTTGCGGCCGTGTGCGCCGTGTGTGCGCTGTGGTTCAGCCAGCGCCGCTTCTGCGTGCCGCCAGGCCGCGCGGCGGCCGCTTCGCTTCTGTTTGCGGCTCTGGCCTTGGGCGGCTATGCGCTGGCAGATGCAGGGGTAGTGCATATTATGCCGGTGGGCGGCGGCGTGAACCCCTCGCTGGCTGTTACGCAGGGCGGCTTTACAGCGGTTGTATTCCGGGGCGGCGCACAAAGCGCGGCGCGTGTGGCGGAAGACCTGGCCCAGATGAACCGCACAGAGGTGGATTTTGTGCTGGATGCCCGCGTGGAGCCGCAGCGTGATGCCGTTTGCACGGCACTTTCGCCTGCGGAGTATATTGCCGCCTCTGAAAGTGGTGCGGCGGGTGGCGCATATGGGCCGTTCCGTGATATAATGTTTTACACAAGGCGTCAGGGTGAGGGCAATTTTGTGTGCATCCAGATAAATGGATACACCCTGGCGGCCACCTGCGGCAGTGTGTCTGCCGAGGGCTATGAGCCTGTGGATGTATATTTCTGCGCCTCCACACAGGCTGCGGAGCTTTCTGCCGGTACGGTGTGGCTGCCTGCTGCGCCGTCTGTCACCGCGCAGGAGGCCGGCGTCTGTATGCGCAGCGGGCCGCAGGCGCAGCTTGCAGTGCGCGGACCGGGGCATGTACGCTGGAAAGGGGTAACCAATGAGCTTTCGTGATATGCAGTTGGAAAAGGCGCTGGCGCAGCCCGGCTGTGCGGTGTTTTACTTTTATTCCACACAGGAATTTTTGGTGCGCGATGCCGCGCAGAAAGCCGTGCATCATCTGATGCAGGGCGGTGATGCAGAGCTGACACGCATCGAGGGGCCGTCGCCCGATATTGGAGAGGCCGTGGCCGCCGCAGGCACCATCTCGCTGTTCGGCACAAAGCGCGTGGTGGAAATGCCGCGCGTAGAGCCCGCCGCCATGAGCGAGAAGGACGTGGAAGCCCTGTGCGATTTGATGCAGAGCCTTGAAAACGCGGTGATGGTACTGACCACCGTGTTCAAGGACGACAAGGCAAAGACTACCAAAAAGGCCAAGCTGCTGATAGCTGCAGCGGCCAAGGCGGGCGCAGCGCTGGAATTTGAAAAGCCCGGGCCCGGGGCTGTGCGCGACTTTCTGGCCGCAAGGGCGCAGGCATTGGGCGCGCGCCTTGCGCCCGGTACAGCAGACGCGCTGGTGCAGCGGTGCGGCACAGACCTGTATACACTGGAAAATGAACTTGCAAAGCTGGCCGCTGTATGCGGCTACACCGAGGTGACGCCTGCCCTTGTGCAGCAAATGGGCACGCTGAATATAGAGGCGGACGTGTTTGAAATGGTGCGTTTTGTCACGGCAAACCAGCTGCCCCGCGCCCTGCACAAGCTCTCTCAGCTTTTGGCGCTGCAAAATGAGCCCATCGCCGTCACAGCGGCGCTTTCCGGCACGTTTATCGACATGTACCGCATGAAGCTGGGGGCCGCCCAGAGGCGCCCAGCCGCCATGGTGATGAAAGATTTTGCCTACCGTGGCAGCGACTGGCGCCTGCGCAAGGCGGGCGAAAGCGCGGCCAAATACACCCGCGCCCAGCTTGAGCGCATTCTGCGCATTCTCACCCGGCTGGATGCGGCGCTCAAATCCAGCGCGGCGGACGGCGCCGCGCTGCTGGAGACGGCCCTGTGCGAGATAGCGCTGGCGGTGCAGCACACATGACGGAGAAGCTGCGTGTCCGCGAAGTGCTGGTAGTAGAGGGAAAATATGACGCCGCGCGCCTGCAAAACCTTGTGGACGGCCTTGTGCTGTGCACGGGCGGGTTCAACGTATTTACCAGCGAAGAGACGAAAGAGCTTATATTGCGCCTGGGCCGCGCGCGCGGCCTGTGTGTGCTGACCGATTCCGACGCAGCAGGCTTCCGCATCCGGCGCTACCTCAATGATATTGCGCAGGGGCTTTCGGTGAAAAATGCCTATATCCCGGCAATGCCCGGCAAGGAAAGGCGCAAGGCAAAGCCCGGTAAAGAGGGCCTTCTGGGCGTGGAGGGTGTGCCGGACGAGGTGATTATAACGGCGCTGCGGCGCGCGGGCGTAAGCGGGCAGACCCCGCGCACAGGCCGCGCCATCACCTATGCCGACCTGTATGAGCTGGGCCTTTCCGGCACGCAGGGCGCCGCCGTTGTGCGCCGCAGCGTGCTGCAGAAGGCAGGGCTGCCCACGCGCCTTTCGAAAAAGGCGCTGTGTGCCGCACTTTCCAGCCTGTATACATATGATGAGTTCAGGGCCCTGTGTGAGGATATGGGGCAAAAGCAGGAGGCATAAGTTATGGAGTGGAGCGAGTGTTTTCCAAAGGATACGCAGCCCGGTATGGAGCAGATTTCCGCTTTTGCGGGCACGCCGCTGTGGGAAAGACTGTGCGGCTGGCTTGAAGCGGAATGGAGCGTGCGGCCGCTGGTGCAGTATTCCAGCTGCAGCGGTGCAAAGGGCTGGAATGTAAAATACCGGAAAAGCGGGCGCGCCCTGTGTACGCTGTACCCCGGCCTGCCAGGCGGCGGAAGCTTCACCTGCCTGATATCCATCGGACCCAAAGAGGCTATGGAGGCTGAAGCATATCTTGGGGCCGCATGCGGCCATGTCCGTGACATATATTGGGCGGTTCCGCCTTTGAACGGTGCGCGCTGGCTGATGCTGGAGGTAAAAGATGAGCAGGTGCTGCGCGATGTGCAGGCGCTGCTTCGCATCCGGGCGGGTGCCTGCTGAGGCCGCCGGGCCCTTCAGCCTAGATGCCTGCAAATTGCGGCGGGGCGACTTTCCCTGTGTGGGAAGGGGGCCCCGCCTTTTGCATGCGCTGCGGTATTTTTCACGCAATGTTTTTGAATCTTTATTGACAAATAAAGTTGTCAATGATATACTGAGTTTGACAATAATAATTGTCAAAGTGACAAGATAAGCTTGCAAAAAGGGAGGAGAGACGATGCCGCTGCAAAACAGGGTGAAAGAGCTGCGCGCGCGCCTTGGCGTGAACCAGCAGGAGCTGGGCAGCCTGGTGGGCGCGTCGCGCCAAACGGTAAGCCTCATAGAGCGGGGTGATTATCACCCGTCGGTGCTTTTGGCGCTGCGCATTGCAAAGGTGTTCGGCGTGCCGCTGGAAGAAGTATTTTTTATCACTGGGGAGGAAGAAAGCAATGAAACAGAACAGTAAGCGCAGGGTGGCCCGTTTTCTGGGCATCATGGCCCTTGCCGCCTGTGCAGGCGGCGTAGTCGGCTTTTTTGGGGCCATGCATGCAGATTCTTTTTCCGGCGTGCTGGCTGCGGTGGGCACAGCATTGGGATATGCCGCGCCTGCACTGGCGGCGCTTGCCATCTGTATTTGCTGCCCGCTGGCCTTTCGTGCATACCGCAAGGCACTGCGCCTTTCCTGCAGCGGGCAGGACGATGAGGCCCTTTGCGCGCTGGAGACACTGGATGTGAGCATCATCGCGCTGGAGACGCAGGCCATGGTCTGCCTTTGTGCGCTGCCGTTCACCGTGGCGCTTGCACCGCACGCACCGGCCGTGCCGCTTGCCGGTGCGGCGCTTACGCTGGCAAGCCTGCTTATCAGTGTGTTTGCCCAGCGCCGCGTTATCGGGCTTGTGAAGCGGCTGTGCCCGGAAAAGCGCGGCGATACGATAGATAAAAACTTTACCCGCGAATGGTACGCAAGCTGCGATGAAGCAGAGCGCGCCCGCATTGGCTTTGCGGCATACAAAAGCTTTCTTGCCACACAGCACGGTTTTGTAGCCGCCATAGTGGTGCTCATCATTATCAGCGTGGCTACGCCCGTGGGCTGGCCCGCCTTTGCCGCAGTGGGCGCGCTGTGGTTTGTGCAGAAGTTCACCTATTTTTACCACGGCCGCCAGAGGAGTGAAAAGTGATGGAACGGTATGGAAGAAGTAGCGGTTTTGTGCTGTGGCTGGCGCTGGGCATCGCAATGGGGGCGGTTACGGGCGACATGGGGCTGTGGCTGCCTTTGGGCATGGCGCTTGGCCTTCTGCTTGGCGCCGGGCAGAAGAAAAAGCGGGCGCCCGGCATGGGCGCCCGCAGCGAAAAAGAGTGAAATACCGGCAGCGCGCAGGCGCCGCGCTTCACGGCAGGGCGGGCCGTGAAAAAGCGAAGAAGGCTGCCGGCAGGCAGAACCCCGCGCACAGCAGGTGCTTTTGCAGGCGCCTGCGGGCAGCCCAAATGTGAGCCGGGGGAAAAGCAGGGCTCCTTGGTGCAAAGCGGCATTTCTGCCCAGCGGCTGGGAAGCCCGCCCTGCACAGGGCATGAGGCCGTGGAGCCGCCGTCATTTCCAGTGCTTCAGCTGTGAAAGGTACAGATCGAACTGGCGGCGGCGCTCTTCCTCCGTCCCGTCTTTTGGGGCGGGCATATGGCTGAGCAGAAAATCGAGCAGAGCCTGCTTTGTCTGATATGCAAATTCACCGTTTGCATAACACCATTTGCAGTAATCCTCATTGTAGCTTCCGTCCGCCTCGCGGCTGATGCTGTCGTCCTCGTTCAGGGGCATTCCGCAGCACTGGCAGATAAGCTGCCGCGGGGCGCCGAGAAGCGTGTTGACAGACACATGGAATTCGCGCGACAACAGCTTCAATGTCTCTGTGTTCGGCTGAGTTTCGCCGTTTTCCCAGCGGCTCACGGCCTGCCTTGTAACCATCAGGCGCTCTGCCATCTGCTCCTGTGTAAGCTGATGGCTTTCGCGCAGCCGCTTCAGTATCTCTTTCGTCTCCATAGGAGCACCTCCTGTATTTTTATTGCTTTACCAGCTGCCGGTGGGCAGGGGCGCATCGCCGCCAGGGCGTACCCAGGCACGCCCTGACGGCGCTTTGCGGTTTTCAGCCGCATGGCGGCGCCTTCGGCTGTGTTATCTCCTCTGTGCCTCTGCGGCAGAGCGGCCGGGCCGCCGGGCAAGGCGGCCCGGCCATGAGCTGAAAACCGGTATTACGCCTGTTCACTGATGCTGTCTATTATTATGGCATTTTATTTTGCCTGCGGCAAGCAACGCGCTGTTGCCGCCCGTGGGAAAATAGAGAGGCTTTTATTCGTTTTTTACAACGCCGTGAATAATGGACAGGGGCCCCGGCTGAAAGCCGTGGCCCCTGTCCTCTTGTTTGCTTTCACGGAAAAGAACCCCCGGCAGAGTCGGGGAGAGCAAAAGAGCTTTCGCTTTGAGCGAAGAGGGAAACGAACAGCCACTTTGCGTTTAAAAGAGTTCTCTCGAAAAAGCAATGCCTGTTTACAGTCTGCCGTGCGGGCAAGGCGGGAGGCAGATTCTATTCAGTGCCTTCGGCGGGGCCTGCCGGCATGAGGCCCTTTCAGGGTTTGGTCAGGCCCCTGTCTTAAGCAGGGGGCCTGACTTACCGCCTCAGATATCTGCCTGTGATGCTCTGTTCGTTTTGAGCTACTTCATCCGGCGTGCCGGCGGCCACCACACGGCCGCCAGCTTCGCCGCCGCCCGGGCCCATGTCGATGATATAGTCGGCGCTGCGCATCACGTCCAGATCGTGCTCAATGACGATGACTGTGGCCCCGTTTTCAATCAGCGTCTGGAACACGCGCAGCAGCGTTTGCACGTCCAGAGGGTGAAGGCCGATGGTGGGCTCGTCGAACACGAATACGGAATCAGCCTGGCCGCGGCCCATCTCGCTGGCAAGCTTCAGGCGCTGTGCCTCGCCGCCGGAAAGGCTGGGCGTCGCCTCGCCCAGCGTAAGGTAGCCGAGGCCCAGCCCTTGCAGCACGCCAAGGCGCTGGCACACAAGGCCCCAGTCTGCACAGGCGCCCAGAGCCGTGTCGATATCCATGGCCATTACCTCCGGCAGGGAATACGTCTGCCCGGCCGCGTGCCGTGCCCTCACAAGCGCCGCGTCCTTTGCATAGCGGCTGCCGCGGCATGCGGGGCAGGGAATGTCCACGTCCGGCAGAAACTGCACGTCAAGGCTGATGGCGCCCGTGCCGTCGCACACCGGGCAGCGCAGCCTGCCGGTGTTGTAGGAAAAATCTCCCGCCCTGAAGCCAAGGCGCTTTGCGTCCGGCGTTTTGGCATAAAGCCTGCGCAGCTCGTCGTGTACATTGGCGTATGTGGCCACAGTAGAGCGCACGTTGATGCCGATGGGCGCGGCGTCAATCAGCTTGGCCCGCACAATGCCGGGCGCCTCGATGGACAGCACGTGTGCCGGAGGCTTTGTGCCGGCCGCTGCCGCCTCCAGAGCGGGCACAAGGCTCTCCAGCACGAGCGTCGTCTTTCCGCTGCCGGAAACACCTGTAACCACGGTGAGCCTGCCCTTTGGAATATCAACAGAAAGCGGCTTTACCGTGTGAATGGCCGAGGTAGAAAGATGCAGCCGCCCGGCACGGAACAATTCCTCTGCTTTGGCGCGCGGCCGAACCGCCGGGCGCCGCCTGCCGGAGAGAAATGGCCCTATAAGCGAGGCAGGCATCTGGGCAAGCGCCCGAGGCGTGCCCTGTGCCACCACGCGCCCACCGCCCGCACCTGCCTGCGGGCCCATTTCGATGAGCCAGTCTGCCCTGGAGAGCACCTGCGTATCATGGTCTACCAGCAGCACCGAGTTCCCGTCCGTCACAAGGTCCTGCATTACGCCGGCCAGCCCTTCCAGGTTCGAAGGGTGCAGCCCGATGGAGGGCTCGTCCAGCACATACAGCACGCCGGTGGTGCGGTTGCGCACTGCGCGGGCAAGCTGCATACGCTGACGCTCGCCCGTAGAGAGCGTGGCGGCGGCACGGCTCAGCGCAAGGTAGCCAAGGCCCAGCTCTGTAAGGCGCTGCGCCGCCGCCTGAAACGATTCGCAAATGCTGTGCGCCATGGGCCGCATCTCTTCGGGCAGGGCGGCGGGCACGCCGTCCACCCATTTGCACAGCTTTGCCAGCGGCATGTCGCAGGCATCGGCCAGGCTGATGCCGCACAGCAGCGGCGCGCGCGCCGCATCCGACAGGCGCGTGCCGTCGCAGGCAGGGCATACGCCTTCCTTCAAAAAGCGCTCTACCCGTTTCATACCTTTTTCATCTTTCACTTTGGCAAGGGCGTTTTCCACCGTGCGGACGGCGCTGAAATAGGTGAAATCCAGCTCTGCAGCCTGGTTCGAATTTTTTGCTTTATAAAAGATGTGTTTTTTCACAGCCGGACCGTTGTATACAATGTCCTTTTCGCGCTCGGTCAATTCACAGAAGGGCACGTTGGTGCGCACGCCCATCTCGCGGCACACATCCGTCATCAGCGACCACATCAGCGTATTCCACGGCACCACTGCGCCCTCGTCTATGGTAAGGCTTTCATCCGGCACAAGGCTGGCCATATCCACCGTGCGCACTACGCCCGTGCCGCCGCAGGTGCGGCACGCGCCCTGACTGTTGAAGGCAAGCTCCTCCGCCGAGGGCGGAAAAAAGCTGGCGCCGCATTCCGGGCACACAAGCTGCTGCCCGGCAGCCACGGCAAGCGCAGGGGCAAGCCGGTGCCCGTTCGGGCACCGGTGGGCCGCAAGGCGCGAAAACATCAGCCGCAGGCTGTTCAAAAGCTCTGTGCCGGTGCCGAATGTGCTGCGTATGCCGGGCACGCCGGGCCGCTGGTGCAGCGCCAGAGCGGCGGGCACATACAGCACTTCGTCCACCTGGGCCTTTGCGGCCTGCGTCATGCGCCTGCGCGTGTAGGTGGAGAGCGCATCCAGATACCGCCGCGAGCCCTCGGCGTACACAACGCCCAGCGCCAGCGATGATTTGCCTGAGCCGGATACGCCCGCAATGCCCGTGATGCAGTTCAGCGGAATATCCACATCTATGTTTTTCAGATTGTGCACCCTTGCGCCCCGCACCTGTATGTGCTCAGGGGCGCGCCGTTTTTTATCCATACAAAACACCTCGCGGCTGCCGCCCGCCGCTGCGGCCGGCAGAAGAACATGTGCCGCACCCGCACAAAGCAGTGCGCGGCAAGCAGAGCAAATAGAAAAGCCGCCGCGGGCGTTTACGCCCGCGGCGGCCTGGTGCTGCTGACCGGATTTGAACCGGTACGGTGTTGCCACCGAGGGATTTTAAGTCCCTTGCGTCTGCCGATTTCGCCACAGCAGCGCGGCATGCACAGTACCCTGAAAAATAACACCGTGCTGATAATAAATCTTACAATAAACGCCGCGGCTTGTCAACTGCGTTTCCCACTGTTCAGGCGAGCTGTATTTGTGGTATAATGTGTATATCTGGTAAATCCGAGCGCAGGCGAGGGATGAGTCTGGTAGAATAGCTGCCATACCCTTAACGAGGCCGAGCCGTAAGGCGAAGGGCGGGTTTCGCGAATGTGGTATGATGCATTATCCACTTGGCGTGCATGCGCGAAAGCGTGGTATGGGTACAGCGGGGCGGCTGCTGCGTCACGCCTGAATGTGGGCGGCAATGGTGCGCATGAATTTGTCCATCGTGGCATCACAATTTGTGCTGGTCAGCTTTCGCGAAACGACACCCCCCCGGCTGTGCCGGGGAGAGCAAAAGGGCTTTCGCTGTCAGTTCCGGGCGAAGCAAGATGGTATTCAATACCAAAAGATGCAGCACGCAACGGGAAGAACCCCCGTTTACAGGGGGCGGGGCAGATGATGCAGGAGGCAGAGTATTCAGTGCCGCTTGAGAGGCTTGCCGGTACTATGCGCTTTCAGGGTTTACGCAAGCCCCAGGCTGAGCCGGGGGTTCTGACTTTGTGAATATGGGCCGCAGGCGAAGCGTGGGGCTGGCATGCCCGGCGGGCCCGTTTATCCGAAAGGGCCGGGCAGCAGCAGGGGATGAGCCCGTCAAGGCAGGCGCCCCGCTTTTTGCAGGTGCTTAGCGGACGGGGCAGCCTGCGTTTATTCGAAAGGAAAGGGGCGCTTGCCGTGCGGGAATACAGGGTGGAAAAGCAGGGCGTGCGCCTGGACGCCTTTTTGCAGAAGGCCGAGCCATCGCTGACAAAGGGCGCGCTGCACCGGTATCTGCGTGAAAACAAGATAAAGGTGAACGGCAAAAGGCTGCCCCTCTCGGCGCGCCTTGCGGTGGGCGACACCGTCCGGCTGTACGCGCCGCAGGCGGCGCCCGCACAGGCGGGCGGCCCCGCATATCTGGCGGCAAAGCCCTATTTTACACCTGTGTACGAGGACGCCCAGGTGCTGGTGGCGCAAAAGCCCGCGGGCCTGCTGGTACAGGACGAGGCGGGCGTACAGGCGGATACGTTTTTGAACCGCGCCAGGCGGTATCTGTATGAAAAGGGCGGGCCGGAGGCGGACGCGCTGCAGCTTTGCCACCGGCTGGATACCGGCACCAGCGGCCTTGTGATTTTTGCAAAGACGCCCGCCGCGCTGGAGCAGATGGCGGAGCTTATCCGCACGCGCGCCGTGCGGAAGGAATATCTGTGTGTCACGCTGGGTGCGCCTGTGCCGCCCGCGGCGAAGCTTTGCGCCTACCTTGTGAAAGATGCAAAGCGGGGCATGGTGCGCGTAACGCATGCACGGGAGCGCGGCGCGAAGGAGATTGTCACACGGTACGAAACGCTGTGCACCAGCGGGGCGCTGGCGCTGCTGCGCGTGCAGCTCGTCACCGGGCGCACGCATCAGATACGCGCACATTTGGCCAGCATCGGCTGCCCCATTTTGGGCGATTCAAAATACGGCAGCACGCAGGCCAACCGCGCCCGGCACTTCAAATATCAGGCACTGTGCGCCCACAGCCTGCACTTTCCCGCAATGAAGGAAGAGAGCCCCTGCGCAGGCCTTTCGGGCAAAACGTTGTTTGCCGAAGAACCCTGGTATGTAACACAGATAAAAAGCGGCGTGCTGGGCTGAGCGGCGGCCCCGGCGGCAGGCACACAGAAAGAAGGAGGCACCCTGTATGGCGGCACACATGAAATGGAAGCAGGAGCTGCAGGCGTTCTGCAAGGCGAATATGGCGCAGGTGCAGCGCCTTACATACGAGTTGTGCGCCATTCCCGCGCCCACAGGCAGCGAGGGCAGGCGCGCGCAGTTCTGCCTTTCTTACCTGCGGGGCCATGGTGCGGCGGCGTATCTGGACGAGGCGGGCAACGTGGTGTTTCCCTATGCGTGTGAAGGCAGCGGTAAGGTGCTGGTGCTGGCCGCGCATATGGACACCGTGTTCCCGGAGGGCACGCCGCTGGGCGTGCGGGAAGAGGGCGGCAGAGCGTTCTGCCCCGGCATTGGGGATGACACCGCAAACCTTGCCGTGCTTTTGGTGCTGGCGGCATGGTTCGCGCAGCATGCCCCGCACACACGGCAGGGCATTGTGTTCGTGTGCAACGTGTGCGAGGAGGGCCTTGGCAATTTGAAGGGCACCCGTGAGCTGATGCGCCAGTGGGCCGCGCGCACTGGGGCCTTCCTCTCGCTGGACTGCACCTGCGAGGCCGTGTTTCACCGTGCGGTGGGCTCAAAGCGCTACCGCGTCACAGCGCATACGGAGGGCGGCCACTCGTTCAGCGCCTTTGGCAGCACAAACGCCATCGAGGTGCTGGCCCGCCTTGTGCAGGATATTTACGCCCTGCAGGTGCCGCAGCGCGAGGGCAGCACCACCACCTATAATGTAGGCCTTATGGAAGGCGGCACCTCTGTAAATGCAATTGCGCAGAGGGCAAGCTGCGTGTGCGAGTTCCGCAGCGACGACGAGGCATGCATGGCGCAGATGGAGCGCAGCTTTGAAGAGCTGTTCGCCCGTGCGCGGGCGCGCTGCCTCTCGCTGGAGGTAGAGCTTCTGGGCACGCGCCCGGCAGGCAAAAATGTTCCCGCAGCCGCGCAGGCGGCGCTGGCGGAGGTGTGCGTGCAGGCGGTGCAGCAGGCCTTCGGCACAAGGCCGCAGCTTGCCAGCGCCAGCACAGACTGCAACATCCCCCTCTCCATGGGCATCCCGTCTGTGTGCTTCGGCTGCCTTGAGGGCGGCGGGGCCCACACGCGCGAGGAATGGATAAAGCCCGCCAGCCTCGGCCCCGGCCTTGTGGCCGCGGGGCTTGCGCTGTGCGGGCTGCTGTGATGCCGCGCGCCCGGGCGCGCGGCGGGGCTTATTTTTTCAGGATGCGCTTCAGGGCGGCGACGTCCAGCAGGTTCACTGTCTCGAAGCCGCCTTTGTAGAACACGGCCCAGTTGTTGAACACGCAGGGAAGCTGCTTTGCCTGCGCGAGGCTGTCCACAGGAAGAAGCTGCACGGGCACTGCGTTCTCTTCGCAATACCGGCGCACCATTTCAATGCTCTGCCAGGTGTAGGGGCACTGTGCGCTGTAGTAGATGGTAAGCGCCTGACTTTCCACCTTCATGCTTTTGGCGTTTGGTGCAAAGCGGGGCAGCGTGCCGTCGAAAGAAAGCGCAAGCAGCTCGTAGCCGCCCGGCGCGGTATCTACTGTTTTGAAACCGAATTTTTTTGCAAAGGCCTGGTCCGAAAGCCAGGCCTTCTGTTTTGCGGCGCCCAGCATGCAGAGGCCGGCTTTCCCGTTTTTGCGGGCATCGGCAATGCAGTCCTCCATCAGCGCCCGGCCGTAGCCTTTTCCTTTATACGGGCCGCATGCCCAAAGACAGTAGATATAAATAAAGTTTTCGCCCTCAATGGGCACCCAGGCTGTTTCCAAAGGGGCGTATTCTATAAACACCGTGGTCTTTTCGTTCAGCTTTCGGAACACGTGGCCTTCTTCCAGCCGCGCGGCCAGCCAGCGGCGCTTGGCCTCAACACCGGGGTGAAGTTTTTTTGTGCGGATGATGCAGCACAGGTGCTCCCCGGCCAGGTTTTCCGGCGTGAGGCTGAGAAAGTCTGCGCTCATAAAATGCCCTCCTGTCTGTGTTTTGCATGCTATGCACATCATAACACGGCCCGGCAATGCCCGCAAGAGAATATGGCTCGGCGCAGAGCCTCTTTTCGTGAAAGGGAAAAGGCGGATTCAAAAAGCTTTTCGCTTTGCCCGGAAAATACCCGGCAAAGCGGAAAGCCGCCAGCAAACAGGGATAAGAACAGAGAGCGAAAACCGGGGCAGGCTGAAAGAAAAGCGCCCCGGTGTTTTAACGGCAGCGGAGCGCCGCATGTGCCGAAAGAATGATAAGCAAGCCCATAGGCCCAGCTGAGAAAAGGCCCTAAGGAGGCTTGTGCAAACCGCCAGCACAGCCGGCAGTTGTGATTACATCAGCGCGGGGGCAGGAGGGAACACGCCGTCCCCGTTTTCCGGCAGGCTTTGCAGCACGGGCGCACAGGTGCGCTCTACACAATACCACAAATAATCAAGGTCTTTGAACTGCTCCAGGTTCACCTGCAATGCGCCGGGGCTCGTCTTTTCCAGCATGTGCAGCGCCAGCATAAGCGGCGGGGTTTCATCCAGCCGCAGCTCCACTCTGCCGCCGGGGCAGAACACCAGCTTCAAAATGCGGGAGGAGCTTTCTTCCAGCAGGTGCAGCGCAAGCCGAAGCACGGGGCGGCCGTCTTCATCCTGCGTAAAGCGCGCCTGCACCGCTGTTTCAAACACATTGCCGCCTGCATCCAGCTTCATTTCGCAGGTGCTGCTGGGCACAAACGGCACACACTGGCTTTCGCCCGGCGCCTCCCACAGCAGGCGGAAGCCGCTGCCTGCCTGCTCCAGCCGCACGCTTTCCACGCCCTTGGGGTAATAGTCGTTCATCACCGCCGTCACCATGGGCAGCAGGCTGGCGGAGTTTTTGCCAAAGCGGAATGTTTTGCCGCACAGCTGCTCCAGCCCGGCCTCCGGCGCAGGCAGCAGGCGGCGCACTGTGCGCTGGAAGGCCTGCCGCAGGCGCACGCCCAGCGGCACATCACGCGGGTAGGGCGGCACAGGCATGCCGAAACGCAGGTGCCCCAGCGCAAAGGCAAGCCGTGCCGCGCCGTCGCGTGGCTGCCCATCCGCGGCGGCACCCTGTACGGCGGCAAACAAAGCTTCAATGGCGCGCAGCGTGCCGCTTTTCGTGAACAGGTTGCCGGCCCCGGCATTTACGGCAACGGCCATGTCAAGGCTTGGACACAGCACTACATACTGCCCGAACATACCGTTGAACATATAGGTGCCGCGCGCGCCGTCTGCCCAAATCTGATAGGCATAGCCCTCGCCCGTCTCAGGGCGCACCATCTTCTGTGTGGTGGCCTCTTCGGCCCATTCTCTGCTGAAAATGCGCACCTCGCCCTGCGGCGCGTGCCACACGCCGCCGTTCAGGTACACAAGGCCCAGCTTCAGCGCGTCCTCCAGATGCACGTACATGCCCCAACCGCCCTTTTCCGTGCCAAGGGGGCAGGTTTCCCAAGCTGCATCGGAAAACCCCAGCGGCTCGAACAGGCGCGGGCGAAGGTACTCCATCAGGCCCTCACCCGTCTTTCGCCGCACAATGGCCGCCAGCATATAAGTGTTCATGCTGTTGTATTCCATTTTTTCACCGGGCTCGAAGGCGTAATCGGCGTCCAGAAAGGCCTTTACCCAATCGGCCTCCAACACCATGCCGTATTCCTTGAACCCGCAGCCGCTGCTCATGGTGAGCAGATGGCGCACCGTCACAGCCTTTGCGCGGCGCGAGGTGAAAAAGCCGCACTTGTCGGAAAAAATATCTGCCGCGCGCTCGTCCAGTGAAAGCCGGCCCTCATCGCGCAGCATGCCGATGGCTGTGCCTGAAAAGCTTTTGGCAAGGCTGTGGGTGACATGCCATTGCGAAAGGGAATAAGGGGCAAACTGCGCCTCGCACACCACCCTGCCGCCGCGCGCCACAAGGGCCGTGTGTGCGCCGTGCTGCGGCCCGGCCAGCGCGCGAAGAAACGCCTCCAGCGCCGCAGGCGGCACGCCCGCTTCGGCAGGCAGCGCGCGCGGCAGCGGCGTGCCAGCACGGCCCTGCGGCATGGGTTTCTGCACGCGCGCAGGGTAGGGCAGAATGCCGTCTGTTTCGCGAAGAAGAAATTTTTTTATATAATTCAGCGTTTTTACGCTGCTTCGAAGCTCCATGAAACGGTACCTCCAAAAAGCACAAAACTGCTGCGCAGGCCTTGCGGCGGCCTTCAGCGCAGCAGCTTGCTTCGGATATTGCAGCAGTACAGCGCCGTCAGGCGCTCAATGGCCTTGTCATAAATAAAAAATGTGACGTTTGCCAGCACCAGCAGAAGAAAAACCAGCGTCCGGCCCATCTCTTCAAATTCCGCCGTCACCGCGGGCAGCGGGAATACGAACAGAATGATAGTATACATACTGAGCACACAGGCGTTGAACAGCGCAAATTTGCATGCCCACCGCACAGCCGGGCGGCCCAGTTTTTCAAGCCCAATTTTGGCAAGAGGATAAAAGCCAAGGAAGAAAATAAAGATAAGCGCCATCTCTTTATCTGCTGCCAGCACCAGCGCCAGCAGGCCGATGGCAGCATACACGAGCACGCCGGTTTTTACCCCAAACTCGATGGCCACCGGCACGATAAGCAAGCCCGCAAACGCCGGGGCGGCAAAGGTGGCAAGCGGCAGAAACCCACCCGCCAGCATCAGCGCAAGGGCCAGCGCACCGAATACGCCGCCCACGGCCACGCGCCGGCTTTCGCTTTTGCGGTGCATCAGCAGCCGCCCCGGCCGCAGCCGCAGCACATGTCCATACACGCCATGGCCATGCACATGTCGCAGCACGAACAGCCCACAGCCTGCGCCCCATAGGGGCCTTGCGCGCCATAGGGGTTGCCCGGCATGGCGCCTGCTGCGTTGTTCTGCAAATTGCGCAGCGCAGCCTCATATTCGCGGTTGTTCGGCGCAAGGCGGCACGCAGCCTCGAAATAGCGCATGGCCTCGGCCAGCCAGCCCTTATAATAATAGGCGCTGCCCATCAAAAAATTCCACTCGGCGTCATTTGCACCGCCTGTCATGGCGCCAAGCTGGGCCAGCGCACCGTCGATGTTGCCGGAATCTATCATCTGGCGTATGGCACGGTAGGCCGCGGCGCGGTCCGGCGAGCCCTGGGCCGCCTGCTGTGTATTTACACCCGTGCGCAGTACACTGATAAGCGTATCGAAGGCGTCGTTCAGCTCTGCCATGCGGGCCTCGGCCTCCCGGCGCTCCGGGCCTTCGGGCTTCGATTCCGGCGCGTACTGCTGCGCCAGCGCGCGGTATGCGGCCTTCACTTCATCTTCGCTTGCGCCGGGCGCAAGGCCCAGCACACGGTATGCATTGTTTGTATCCATTGTATGCTCCTTTTATCGGTTCGTTTCTATTGGCGCCTATGCGGCAGGTTGGGGCCTGCGCTGCGCAGGCAGGCCTGCGCGGGCGATGCTGCCGGGCAGCCCAAGAAAAAATATGTTCTGCAAAATAGGGTCTGCCAGGCCGGGCAGGGCCGCACAGGCAGAAGTGTAGTGCTGTGCAAGCTGTGCGGCGCACAGGCGGCACAGCGTTTTGGCGCGGCTGTGCGCGGCGGGCATATCAAGCCCGCGCAGGCGGAACACATTGTATGCGCCGGCCTTTTCATCGGCTTCAAAATCCTGCGCGGCGTCCAGATAATATAAAATTTTTCCCAGAAAATATCCCATACGGGCAAGGTCTGTATGCCCGGCCCCCTGCGGCGCCGCGGCATCAAACAGGGCCTGTGTCATTAGAGCGGTGGGTTCTGCGGCTTCGTCCTCGTTTTGACAGCCGCGCTTTTCCAGCGCGGCCTGCGCGGCGCTGGCCGTGCGGAACACTTCATCCGCCAGGGGCAGCGCCTTTGCGGCCCGCCGGCGGAAATGGCCGATGAACGGCCGCAGGCACCACTTGGGCAGACGCCTGAAAAACGGCTCGTCATGCAAATCATCCGCCAGCTTGTAATAGGCCGTCAGCGCCAGGGCGCTGGCCGCAAGGCGCGTGCCCGCAGAGGCGGGCAGCACCGGGTGTTTTGCCACGCTGGCAATGCACCGTTCACTGCAGGCGGCGGGTGCCTCGCCGCGCGCTGTGTCCGCGCACAGGGCAAGCAGAACAAGGTCATAATTCAGCAGAAAGCGGGAAAACAGCCCGTATTCGCGCCCCAGCTCTTTGCACAGCCCGCAGTAATAGGCGCGGTAGCGCGTCCATTCCCGCACTTTCAATTCAGGTTTACAGGGCAGCACATAGCCGAACAAAGCGCGGCCTCCTTTCCCGAAGGGCCCGGCGGCGCAAAGCGCGCCCCGGACTCTTATTGTCTTAGTATACAACAATGCGCCCGCATTTACAATTGTGAAACCGCGCTGCACAGCTGCAAAGGGAGAAAATTTGCATTTTTTTCATAATTTTTGCATGCCGGCGGCAGGCCAAAGGGGCGGCGGCTGTATAAAAAAGCAAAAAACAGAGGATACAAAGGTTGTTTTTAGTGCTTTCCGCCACTTGGCATGGTGAAGCGCCTGTGCTATACTTTATTGCAATAAAGCGGCGGCGTGCCTTGCGCCGTGTGTGGAGGGAAATAAGATGAAAAGGTTTATATCTGCTTTGCTGGCCGTGGCTATGGCGGCCAGCCTTGCCGCATGTGGCGGCGCGCCCGCGTCTGCGGGCACAGACGCGTCTTCCGCAGCCGGCCCCGTGGAGGCCAGTTATACGGTGGGCATCTGCCAGCTTGTGCAGCACGACGCGCTGGACGCCGCTACCCAGGGCTTTAAGGACGCCCTGACGGAAAAGCTGGGCGACGCTGTCAGGTTTGAAGAGGGCAATGCATCGGGTGATTCAGCGAACTGCTCTACTATTATCAACGGCTTTCTGTCCACCGGGGTGGACCTTATCCTGGCAAACGCCACGGCGCCCCTGCAGGCGGCTGCTGCCGCCACGGCGGACGTGCCCGTGCTGGGCACCTCGGTGACAGATTATGCCACTGCGCTGGAGCTGGACGACTGGACGGGCACGGTGGGTACAAATGTCTCCGGCACGTCGGACCTTGCCCCTCTGGATGAGCAGGCCGCCATGTTGAATGAGATGTTTCCGGACGCGGGCACCGTCGGCCTTCTGTATTGCTCGGCAGAGCCGAACAGCGTGTATCAGTGCACGCAGATAGAGGGCTATTTGAAGGAATACGGCTATGCGGTGGAATGGTTTGCCTTCACTGATACGAACGACGTTGCCAGCGTGGCGCAGGCGGCCTGTGACGCGTGCGACGTCATCTACATCCCCACAGACAACACCGCCGCCTCCAACACCGAGGCCATTGCAAACGTGGTGCTGCCCGCGGGCGTGCCCGTCATTGCCGGGGAAGAGGGCATCTGCCGCGGCTGCGGCGTTGCCACCCTGAGCATCGACTATTATGACCTTGGCTACGCCACCGGCGAGATGGCCTGCGAGATACTGGCAAGCGGGGCAGATGTCTCTGCCATGCCGGTGGGTACGGCGGCCAATGTAACAAAAAAGTATAACGCCGCCAACTGCCAGGCGCTGAACATCACCCCGCCCGAAGGCTACGAGGCCATTGCGGAGGAATAAGCGCCGGGCGGCGCCGGAGGGCTGTGTGCAAAAAGAGATGCATGGCCGTTTTGCACACGGCTTTCCAAAACGGAAAAGCAGGGGATGGCTTTCTTTTTCCCCTGCTTTTTGCTATACTGAATAACATGTGCAGGGAAGTTTGAGGGCGTTGCAGCAGCGGCCCGTCCCTGTCGTGCGAAGACAGTTTTTCAGGGGGGATCAGGAAAAATGGATTTTGTAACAGGGCTGCTGAACTCGATGCCGGGCGCCGCGGCCCAGGGGCTTATCTGGGGTATCATGGCAATAGGCGTATACATCACCTACCGCATTCTGGACGTGGCGGACCTGACGGTGGACGGCAGCCTTGGCACGGGCGGCGCCGTATGCGTGCTGCTGGTGCTGAATGGCTGCCCGGTGTGGGCAGCCATGGCGGCCGCCGTGGCTGCGGGCATGCTGGCGGGTATGGCAACGGGCCTTCTGCATACGGCGTGCGGCATCCCGCCCATTCTGGCGGGCATTCTGACGCAGCTTGCGCTGTATTCCGTAAACCTGCGCGTAATGGGCTTCGGCACGGGTACGGGTAAGGCTAACCTGCCTGTCAGCGTGGATAAATACGGCCTTGTGGTCAGTGCGCGCTATGTGCGCGAGGCGGGGCTTTCAAACCCTATTCTGGTGCTGGCGCTGGCCGCGGCCGTCGTTATTGGGCTGATGTACTGGTATTTTGGCACGGAAAGCGGCTGTTCGCTGCGCGCCACGGGCGCCAATGCGGCCATGGCGCGCGCGCAGGGCATCAACACCAGCCTTGCCAAGGTTCTGGGGCTGATGATATCGAACGGCCTTGTGGCGCTTTCGGGTGCGCTGCTTGCGCAGTATCAGGGCTTTTCCGACATCAACATGGGCCGTGGCGCCATCGTCATCGGGCTTGCCGCCGTCATCATCGGCGAGGTCATCTTCGGCCGTGTGTTCCACAATTTCGCACTCAAGCTGTTTGCCTCTGTGGTAGGCGCGGTGGTGTACTATGTGGTCATTCAGGTAGTACTGCGCATGGGCCTTTCCACAGACGACCTCAAGCTGCTTACCGCTCTGGTGGTGGCGCTGTTCCTGGCCATTCCCTACTGGAAGGGCCGCTATTTCACAAAGCTCGGCAGAGGCAAAAAGAAAGGGGGCGGCGCGCGTGCTTGAGGTGAAGGATATTTATAAAACGTTCAACGCGGGCACCGTCAATGAGAAAAAAGCCCTGCGCGGGCTGAGCCTGAAGCTGAACGAGGGCGATTTCGTCACCGTTATAGGCGGCAACGGGGCGGGCAAATCCACGCTGCTGAATGCGGTGGCGGGCGTGTGGCCGGTGGATGCCGGGCGTATTCTCATCGGCGGGGTGGACGTGACGGGCCTTTCCGAGCATAGGCGCGCAAAATATATCGGTCGCGTGTTTCAGGACCCCATGACGGGCACCGCCGCCACTATGCAGATAGAAGAAAACCTTGCCCTTGCAAAGCGACGCGGCCAGCCGCGCACGCTGCGAATCGGCATCACGCGCGAAGAGCGCGCGGAGTACAAACAGCTTTTGAAGCCGCTGGGCCTTGGGCTGGACGAACGCCTTACCGCCAAGGTGGGCCTGCTTTCCGGCGGGCAGCGCCAGGCGCTGACGCTTTTGATGGCCACGCTGCAAAAGCCGAAGCTGCTTTTGCTGGACGAGCACACCGCCGCGCTGGACCCCAAAACCGCCGCCAAGGTGCTGGAGCTTTCCGCACAGCTTGTGCAGGAGGGCCGCCTTACCACGCTGATGATTACGCACAACATGAAGGATGCTATTAAATACGGCAACCGCCTTGTGATGATGCACGAGGGCGAGATTATCTATGATGTGCAGGGCGAAGAAAAGGCAAAGCTGCATGTTGCCGACCTTTTGGAAAAGTTCGAGACCGTGAACAGCGGCGGCTTTGCCAATGACCGCATGCTTTTAAACTGATGCGCTGCGCGCGTGCGAAAATACTTGCTTTTCCGCATGAGATGCAGTAGAATCTGGATATAAGGCGCCGCGTACAGCGGCGCTGAGAAAGGGGCCCCTTTCTGTTTCTCCGGCACTGGCCGGAGAAACCGCCTGTCTCACGCACAGGGAAAAGCGGGGCCAGAAACCTGTGAAGGAGAGAAAAGGCATGAAAAAATGGAAAAGGCTTGCGTGCGCCGTGCTGGCGCTGGCTATGTTCACCTGTTTGCTGCCTGCGGGGTCATTTGCAGAAGATGCTGCGGACACATGGGACGGCACGGCGGATACAAGCTGGTATGATGCCGACCCGGATGCGGACACGTTCGTTCTGGAGTCCGCCGAAGACCTGGCCGGGCTTTCTCAGCTTACAAACGGGGAAACGCCTGTGACATTTGCGGGCAAGACCATCCTGCTTGCGGCAGATTTGGACCTGGCAGGCCGCGAGTGGCACGCCGTTTCGGAAAATGCCGCTGCAGGCGGCCTTGCATTTCAAGGAAGCTTTGACGGACAAGGGCATGTGATACGCAACCTGAATAATGGCGGCGAGGACGAACGCCGCACAGGGCTGTTTGGCGTGATAGATAAGGCGGTAGTGAAAAATCTGCGCATTGAAAATGCACAGGTCAATACGACAGACAATTACACAAGGCTGCATACAGGTGTGCTGGCATCATGGGCATTTGATTCCATCATTGAAAACTGCAGTGTATCGGGGACGCTGACGTGCACCCGCGCTGTTCTGATAGGCGGGCTGGTGGGTCAGGCGTCCGGCAGCACGCGCATCGTGGGCTGCGGCTCTGATGTCGATATAAAAAGTACGTTTCCTCCGCAGGAGGTCGGCGGCGCTGCACCGGCAGTGGGCGGCCTTGTGGGCCAGTGGGAGACTGTGGCAGAAAACTCGCTTATTGCAGATTGTTATTTTGCGGGTTCACTGAACGTTGCCAGCAACCAGGCGGCCTGCGGCGGCATTCTGGGGGCTCATTTCGACTTCACGGGCCCCTATGGCATCACCATCACCAACTGCGTGGCGGCACCAAGTGAGGTGCAGTGCGGGTCAATGGGAAACGTAACCTACATTGCAGCAATAGACGAATATGGAACTGTGACGAATTGTTTGTGGCCCGCGCTGACGGATGAGGTGAACGCCGTGGTACAGCTTGTGGTGGACTGGGGTGCAGGCACTGCCGAAGCAGACCCTGATTTCGACCAGAATCAGTGCGGCAGACAGGTGGAAAACTTTGCTGATGCCGCGCTGGTGGACGAGCTGAATGCCAACGCACAAAGCGGCGTGACATGGGTGATGGGCATAAAGCACCCGACCTTTGCATGGGATGAAAGGAACCAGCCGGCAGACTACACGCGTGTAGATGCGGCCATAGAGCAGGCGAAAGCCCTGCGAGAGGCGGATTATACGGATTTTTCGGCGGTGGCGGCGGCGGTGAACGCAGTGGACCGCACAAAGAGCAAAGTGCAGCAGGCCGAGGTGGACGCCATGGCGCAGGCTATTCTGGAGGCCATAGCGGCGCTGGAGAAAAAGCCCGCCCCAGCGCCTGCCCCTGCGCCCGCAGACAGTGCGGGCCAAAAGCAAAACCCCAAAACGGGTGTGTGACGCATCGCACAGAGGCGCACAAGGCGGCGGTCGGGCCCGCAGGGAAGGGGGTAAGCCGTATGGCCCGCCCCTGTGCCGCGCTGCAAAGTGCGCGGCAAAAGCCGGCCCCCCTCCCGGCTCAGACTGGAGCTTGTGTAAGCCCTGGAAGGGCATACTGCCGGCAAGCCGCTCAGGAGGCGCTGAATACTCTGT
Organism: Oscillospiraceae bacterium; assembly: GCA_018380115.1. Taxonomy (GTDB): domain Bacteria; phylum Bacillota; class Clostridia; order Oscillospirales; family Ruminococcaceae; genus Ruthenibacterium. The sequence goes on from JAGZUF010000018.1 coordinate 38,704, forward strand.
CTCCTGCATCACTTGCCCCGCCCCCGTAAACGAGGTTCTTCCCTTTGCATGCTGCAATCTTTCTGGTATTGAATACCATCCCGCTTCGCTCGAAGCTGACAGTGAAAGCCTTTTTACTATCCACGGCACAGCCGAGGGGCGTCGTTTCGCTAAAACAAATAAGACCACAGGGCAGGGCCCCGGCTTTTGCCGGGGCCCTGCCCTGTACGGGGAAAATATGCCTCAGGCACTTTTGGGCATATGGTCTACTGTGTCAAAGCGGTAACCCGCATTTTTGAACCAGCGGATGATATCGCCCAGGGCCTGCACGGTCTCTTTCTTTGTGTCGTGCATCAGCACCACGCAGGTGTTATGCCCTGCGGCTTCCTCCACCACGTTTTTGTAAATTTCAGAGGGCGAATGGCGGCCGCCCACCGCATCGTTGGCGCATACGTTCCAATCCACATAGCGGAAGCCGTACGTCTCTGCCTGGGCCTTCAGCTCTTTCATGATGCTGCTGCCGCCGTATTTGCGGCTTACGGTGTTGGTGCTGCCGCCGGGAAAGCGCAGAATATTCATCTGTGCGTTGCCCACATACGGCGTCAGCTTTTCGCGCAGCCCGGCAAGGTCCTGCCAGAAGGCCTCGGGGCTGGCATAGATAGTGCTGTACTGATGGCTGCCGCTGTGCAGGGCTATCAGGTGTCCTTCGCTGGCAGTGCGCGAAAGCACGGGCAGGTATTTTTCATTGTTTTCAGCGGCTATCACAAAAAATGTGGCTGGCACGCCCTCTTCCTTCAAAATATCCAGAATGTCCTCCGTCACCTTGCTGGGGCCATCGTCAAAGGTGAGGTACGCTACCTTTTCTTCGTCCGGGCTGCCGTCGTCCGCATCAGCCTCCTGTTCCATCGCCTGCATGAAATACACAAGGTCTTCATTGCGGCACAGCGCCGCAGGCTGGCGGCCTTTTACAATAGCCCCGGCCGCTACAGCCACAACCATGAAACATGCCAGAAACCACAGCTTGCGGATATATTTTTTTCTTCTGAACATCATGGATCGCCGCCTTTTTCCATATTGCGCAATTTCGCTGTTCCTCGTATACTATATTTATGAGCATGCGCCCGCGCGCATGCAAGGGAAGGGGAAACACCATGACATTGGATATTATCACGCTGGCGCTGAGCGGCGCTGCTGCGCTGCTGGCGCTGCTTTGCTTTCTGGCGCGGCAAAAGCAGGCTGCAACAGGGCAGGATATTGCCCGCCTGCGGGACGAAATAAGCGGCGAGCTGCGCGAGGTGCGCACTGAGCTTGTGGCGAACGTGCACAGCGCCATCCAGACGACGGCCCAGCTTCAGGCCGAGGCGCAAAAACAGGCGTCGGACGCGCAGAACACACGCATCCGCGAGCTTACCGAGCAGCTTGCCCAGCGCCAGGCTGCCCTTCAAAAGACGGTGACAGACCAGCTTCAGCTTGTAGAGACGCGCATGAAAAACTCGGCCGTGGAAAGCGAGCAGAAGCTGGAAAACATCCGCACCACTATGGAGACGCGCATTTCCTCCATGCAGGCAGACAACGCAAAAAAACTGGACGAGATGCGCCGCACAGTGGACGAAAAACTGCAGAAAACGCTGGATGAGAAGCTGCGGCAGTCGTTCTCACGCGTGTCAGAACAGCTGGAAAGCGTGTATAAGGGCCTTGGCGAGATGCAGACGCTTGCCGCAGGTGTGGGCGATTTGAAAAAAGTGCTCAGCAACGTAAAGACGCGCGGTATTCTGGGCGAGATACAGCTTGGCGCTATTTTAGAGCAGATACTTTCGCCGGAACAGTATGCCGAGAATATCGCCACCGTGCGCGGCAGTGCCGAGCGCGTGGAATATGCCGTGCGCCTTCCGGGCGATGGGGACGAGCCCGTTTGGCTTCCCGTTGACGCAAAATTCCCGGCGGACGCTTACGGTGCGCTGCTGGAGGCATACGATACGGCGGACGCCGCCCAGGTGGAAACGGCTGCCAAGGTACTGGAGCAGCGGGTAAAAACCTTTGCCAAAGATATTCACACCAAATATGTGCATGTGCCCGAGACCACCGAGTTCGGGGTGATGTTCGTGCCGGTGGAAGGGCTTTATGCAGAGCTTGTACGCCGCGGCATGGTGGAAAGCCTGCAAACGCAGTATAAGGTAGTGCTGGCCGGGCCAACCACCATGGCGGCGCTGCTGAATAGCCTGCAGATGGGCTTCCGCACGCTGGCCATACAAAAGCGCTCCAGTGAGGTGTGGCAGGTGCTGGGGGCTGTGAAAAGCGAGTTTGAAACCTTTGGCGAGGCGCTGGCGCAGGCGCAGAAGCGCATCGAGCTGGCCGGGGCGGACCTGGAAAAGCTGGTGGGCGTGCGCACAAGGCAGATACAGCGTAAGCTGCGCACCGTCACAGCCCTGCCCCAGGGCGGCGAGACAGAGGACGCCTGAGGGTGCATGCTGCGGCGCATTTTGCCGGGCGGGGCCGTGTCCCCTGCCCGGCAGGGGGGCGCGCGGGGATATGTGCATATTTTTTGCCTTGCACAGCAATTTTTTCTTGACTTTTGCGCCCCGCTATTGTAAGATGGATAGGCGGAACTTTGGAGACTCAGATACGCGCCTATAGCTCAGCAGGATAGAGCAACTGCCTTCTAAGCAGTGGGTCGGGGGTTCGAGTCCCTTTGGGCGCACCAAATATGGTGGGTGTAGTTCAGTTGGTTAGAGCACCAGATTGTGGATCTGGGTGTCGTGGGTTCGAGTCCCATTACCCACCCCATTTACAGGAACGGCGAATCCGCTAGGGTTGGCCGTTCTTGTCTTACTGGGCCATCGCCAAGCGGTAAGGCAACGGACTTTGACTCCGTCATTGCGCTGGTTCGAATCCAGCTGGCCCAACCATGGAGAATCCAGGAAAATGACGGTGTGCCGTTGTTTTCCTGGTTTTTTCTTTTTGTACTTTTGCCTTATTGCCTACATACATATTTGTTTTCTGCCGCTCATTGCCTGCAAGACGGCAAAATAGCGCCTGGATACGGAACAAAAATGCCGATAGAGGGCCAATAAAACAATTTTTAAATATATTTTCTGGGGTGGACGTTTTACAGCTGCAAAAGCATGCGGAAAAGCAAAGAGGGGATACAGCCTCTGCCGTACCGAAAGCAGCCTGAACGCGGCCTTTGGCATTTTGCGGAAGCTGTGGTATACTTTTTATATGCCAAATTGTGGGAAATGAAGGTGCAGGCCTATGACACAACAGGAGCGCAAACAGCGCAGCAAGGAAAAAATATTGGCGGCCGCCATGGCGGAGTTCGGCACAAAAGATTTTGATGCCGTCACTATGGACGGCATCTGCTTTGCCCACGGAATTTCCAAGGGCATGATGTACCATTATGTTTCCGGAAAAGACGAGTTGTTCCTACAATGTGTGGAACATACATTCTGCAGGTTGGCGCAGCATGTAGCGCGCGAAGCGCAGGCACTGGCTGGAAAAAGCGATTTTGAGGCTGTGCGGCAGTATTTTATGGGGCGCGAGCGTTTTTTTCAGCTTCACGCGCAGGAGAAAAACGTGTTTGAGAACGCCCTGCTGCGCCCGCCAAAGCATTTGAAAGAGCAGATAGCGCGGCTGCACCAGCCGCTGAGCGAGCTGAACCGCCGCTTTTTGAAGCAGGCCGTGGCACATATGCCTCTACGCCCCGGCATGGATGCGGAGCGCGCCATGTGCTACCTGGAAGGTGTGTCGGACGTGCTGGCGCCTCTGCTGATGCGCTGCCGCACGGGAGAAGACGCCCTGCCGGATGTGCACGCCATGCTGGCGGCCACGGAAGAGCTTCTTGAAATGGTTTTGTACGGCGTGGTGCGGCAGGAGGGCGGCCATGAGACATAGGGGCTGTGCAACTGCGGCAATTCTGGCTGTGCTGGTTCTGTGCGGCGCCGCGGCATGGATGCTTTTTGCGCCGGTGCGGCAGGGCAAAGGCGCGCAAAGCGGGCCATTTACACAAAGCAGCAGCGCGTGGACAGAAACGGCTGCCCTGCCGCAGCCGGCACAAAGTACCGTGCAGGATGAAGCACAGCGGCTTCTAGCCGGCATGACGCTGGAGGAAAAGGTGGGCCAGATGTTTCTGGCGCGCTGCCCGGCCGGGGATGCGGCGCAAAAGGCTGCCGAATACCATTTGGGCGGCTATATCCTGTTTTCAGAGGATTTTGAGGGCCGGACGCCGCAGCAGGCCGCAGAAAGGATACAAAGCCTTCAGGCGGCGGCCACAGTGCCGCTGTTTATCGCGGTGGATGAAGAGGGCGGCACGGTCAACCGCATCAGCCGCTACCCGGCCTTCCGCTCTGCGCCGTTCCCGTCTCCCCAGCAGTTATTCCAGACGGGCGGGCTGCCTGCCGTGCGGGCCGACACGCTGGACAAGTGCGCTTTTCTGCAGGATTTGGGCATCAATATGAACTTTGCACCTGTGTGCGATGTGAGCACAAATGAAAAAGATTTTATTTACCCACGTGCCTTCGGCCAGGGGGCGCAGCAGACAGCAGAATATGTAAGGGAGGTAGTGCAGGCCATGGACGGGCAGGGAGTGGCCAGCGTGCTGAAACATTTCCCCGGCTATGGAGGTAATGCCGACACGCACACAGGCATTGCGCGCGATACACGCAGCTATGAAACATTTGAGCAGGCGGACCTTGTGCCTTTCCGTGCCGGCATTGAGGCCGGGGCGGACGCGGTGCTGGTGTCGCACAATATTGTGGAGTGCATGGACGCCTCGCTGCCGGCCTCGCTTTCGCCGCATGTGCATGCGCTGCTGCGCGAAGAAATGGGCTTTGACGGCGTGGTGGTGACGGACGATTTATATATGCGGGGCATCCGGGACTTTATGGGCGCGGAAGAGGCCGCCGTGCAGGCGGTAAAGGCGGGCAACGACCTTTTGTGCTGCACGGAATTTGAAGTGCAGGTGCCGGCTGTGGTGCAGGCCGTACAGCGCGGCGAGATACCGCTGGAGCAGGTGGAGGCCTCGGTGCTGCGCATCCTGCATCTGAAGCAGGCCCTGGGGCTCCTGTAAATGGGGCAGCCGGGCAGGAAGGGGCTTCCATTCCGGTGAGAAACATGGTATACTTTCCCTTGCGCGTGTATGGGCAGGCCGCTGGGCAGCCATACTATGGCCAGGGCGGCACGGCATGCCGCGCAGAAAACCGCAGAAGAAACGGAGAACGAATATGAAAAAGCAACTGATCAGCGTTGTTTGCGTGCTGCTTGCCGTGTGCATGTTTGCCGCCTGCAGCGCGGGCCCTAGCAGCACAGCGCAGCCGAAGGATTATGTGCAGGCCATTGTGGACGCGCGCAGCAGCGAAGAAAATGAGAACGACGCCATTTATACATGGAAAACGGGCGGCGCAGTGAGCCTTGGCCTGAACCCGTATGATGTCTCGGAGGAGGACGCCGCCTCCATGGCGCCCATGATGCTCAGCACACTGGGGCTGGAGGAGGACATGCTTTCGGAATATGCTTTAAGCATGTCTCTGATGAACGTGCGCGCCTATGCAGTGGGCATTTTTGTGCCTGCCGAAGGCAAAACGGAAGATGTGCAGGCCGCGGTGGAAAGCTATGTGGCAGCGCAGCGCAGGGCGTTTGAGCAGTATTTGCAGGACCAGTATGAGATAGCCCAGAACGCCATTGTGGAAACGCTGCCCGGCGGCGAGGTGATGCTGGTGATGAGCGAAGACGCAGCCCAGACGGCGCAGGCGCTGCGCGACGCGCTGAAATAACGCAAAAAAGCAAAAAGAAAAGCAAAAGGGCAGGTGCATGGCACCCGCCCTTTTTTAGTTTCATATAAACAACCGGCAGAGCCATAGAAGATGCCTTGTAAAAGGCTTTCGCCTCCGGCAGCGGACGGGACAAGCTGCGAGCAGCAGCCTTTTGAAAACGAAATGGCTTTCATCCGGGCAGAAAACCGCCTCTTTCTGGGCTGCGCGGCAAGGGATGCAGGCGGAATCAGTTTCGCGCCCTCTCTTAAAGCTGCGTGCCCGCAATATGCTTCTTCAGCCCTTGTGCGGCCCGCGCATTTTACGCGCGGGTTTGATTTCTGCACAAAGCCGCTGCTGCCTGCGCCGGTGTTACAGCTTGGAATAGCCGAAGCTGTTCACCAGCGCCTCAATGGGCATGCCCGCCTTGCAAAGCGGGCAATCGTGCGGGGCAAAGCTTTGGTATTCCGGCACATCCTCCAAGTGAAACACCGCATGCACCTCGTGCCCCTCGGCCTGCTTTACCGCTGAAAAAATGGCGCACATGCCCGCAACCTCGCCGCCGTAATACTGCACGCACTCGGCGCTTTTGCGGATGGTAATGCCGGTGGTGGCACTGGCCATCAGAATAAGCACATGCTTGCCGCGCACCATGGGTTGCAAATTATCGCGGAACAAAAGCTGGCCGTTGGCGTCCAGCTCAGGCGTTACTACATAGATGGTGTTGTGGGCATTCATGGAAGCAAGGCCGTTGCGCGTCAGCTCCTGCGCCAACAGGGCGCCTATCACCTGCGTGCCATCCAGGCAGACGATGGTGTCCACCACGGTGTTCATCATGTATTTGCCCGCCAGCGTGCGCGCCACTTCCTCTGCCTCGGATACGCGCGTCTTCAGCGTGGTAATGTCGATATAAAAATTCACGTGCGAGTGGTTGGTGGCAAAGTGCCCGGGTAATACCTTCAAAGGTACGGTGTGGCTTTTGGAATACAGCTTGATAAGGCGGTGCTCCATACATGTCCCTCCTGCAAACAAAGCGCTCTGCTTACAACAGAACGCTTTTTTTCATCATACCACACTTTTGGGGCATGTTCAATAAAACTTTTTTCAAAAAACAGATGGATCATGTGCGTTCTGCGCTGCGGCCGGCCGAGGCTTTGCGCCTTGCCCAACGCAGGCGGAGTGCGGAATATGCGGCGGGAAGGCCTGACGCCGCATAGGGGATCATCATAATGGCATAGCTCCAGATATACAGGCTTTTTGCCTCCCAGAAGGTGTGGAACACAAGCCCTCCGAACACGATGACGGCGGGGACGAGCGCCTCGGCGCTCAGGCTGCGGCGGCGCAGCCAAAGCGCAAGGGCGGCGCCCGCATAGGTAAGGGCCTGCACCACGTCGGCGGCGAACACCGCCGCATGATGCACGGGCCCCGCGTAAAAGGCGCGCACAGCGGCGGGGGCAAGGCTTTCCAGCAGGGCGCTGCGGCTTGTCCAGAATACGGCATAGGTGGGCTCGCACCACTGCGTCAGCGTCTTCAGCCCAAAGAAGTGTGCGGCATAGCCGGGCTGGCGCAGGAATACAAGGCAGCGGGCCTTTATCATTTCCACGGCTTCGGCGGTAATGGCTGCGCCGTTGCCCTGGTGCAGCACATAGAGAATATCGTTGTATTGGTTGAACCACCCCGGCCCCAGCGGGCCCTCCTGAAGGCCCATGGCCACCCAGGCGGCAAAGGGCTCGCCGCTGTGCAGGTCATAACCGCTCACTGCCTCCATGCACAGCAGCATGGCCTCACTGGCCGCCAGGCACAGCGCCACAGCCAGCGCCAGCCCGGCCAAAGGGCGCAGCTTCTTTTGGCGCAGCGCGGCCAGCATATACAAAAGCCCCAGCCCAACCAGAAACACTGCACTGTTGGGCTTTGCCAGCATGGCAAGCGCCATCAGGCCGCCCGCCGCAAAATAACAGCGCCAGCGCCCGCTGCGCACAGCCTGCATGGCATAGTAAACGGCCCCCGCACAGCAGGCGGCAGAGGCCAGCGTGCCGTAAATAAATGTGCTCAGCAATGCGGTGGGAAACGTGGCGATGCACAGCGCCGCGCCTGCGATAAGGGCCGCGCGGCTCTCCGTCAGAAGCTGAGTGATGCCCAGCAGAAACCAGGTGAGCACGGCGGCGAACAGCGCATTGCATACTTCAAAGGCAAAAAAATGGTGCCCCGTGCCGAACAGCCGCGCCAGCAGGGCGGCCCAAAGCGTGGTGCCAAGCTGGTAAGGGAACTGAGAATAATAGGCCAGCGGGCGCAGCAGGCCGTAATCGCCCGCCAAAAGGCCACTGGCCCCGGCGCACACCATGGCGCGGTCTGCCTCAGGGGCGGCGCCGTTGAACCATGCCCACACTGCGCTTATGAAAAATACGCACAGGCAGGCCGCCAGCTTCAGGGCGCGCGGCGGCACACAGCGCAGCCGCCGCACCAGCCAAACGCCCACGGCGCAGGCGGCGCCGCACCCCAGCGCCACCCAGGGCAGGGCGGAAACAGAAAGAAACGGTATCTCGGTATAATCGGCGGGGAAATAGGCCGTCACCACCGCGCTGCACACGGCCAGCAGCGAAAAGCTGAGCGCCGTGCACCAGAAAAATACACAGCGGCACAGCCTGTAAAACCGGTTTTTGCAAAACGGAAAATGTTCAGGCAAAAGAAGGACACCTTTCTGCAGGTATTTGGCATTTTCATTATCATATCAAATCACAGGGGTATTTTACAATTCATTCATGGAAAAAAACACAGGCTGTGTTATAATGTTACTGGGTTCCAAAAGCGATGTCCCCGCTGTGCCGGCCCGGTGCGGCGAAAAAATTGATAAAGGGGTTATATAAAACATCATGAACCTGTTCTATTTCCTTACGCCAAAAGCTGAGGTGGCTTACTTATACGATGACTTCACCCTGCGGCAGGCCCTTGAAAAGATGGAATATCACCGCTACTCGTCCATCCCTATTTTGAACCGCGCGGGCGAATATGTGGGCTCGGTGACGGAAGGGGACCTTTTGTGGTTCATCAAAAACAACGCCGGGCTGGACCTTTCCTCTGCGGAGGATACGCCGCTGATGTCCATTCCCCGCAAGCACGATTATGCGTGCGTGTCCATCGATACAGACATCGACCATCTTATCCATGCGGCCATGCGCCAGAATTTTGTGCCTGTGATAGACGGCAAAAACAGCTTTATCGGCATTGTAAAGCGCAACGCGCTGATACAATACTGCTACGAGAGGTACCGCCAGGCGCCGCCGCACAAGGCCGGGCAGAACTTCTCGGGCTATCAGGAGAAAAACCGCTTGACAAATGCACGATAGCATCGTATAATATCACTTGCCGTTAAAAACGGCAAATGTCCGGGTGTAGCGCAGTTTGGTAGCGCGCTTGAATGGGGTTCAAGAGGCCGTGAGTTCGACTCTCGCCACTCGGACCAGACAATGATAGTCCGAACTGTATTATCGAAGGTGGGTAATGCAGTTCGGATTTATCATTTGCGTTGAAAACGCAATTTGACAGACAGGGGCGGGGAGAAATCTCCGCCCTTGTATTTTTATCTGCTAAATGCTGCAATCTGCCCAGAAATTTACTCGGTAAATTGGTATAGGATGTAATTTATGTATTATGTTAATTTGCATTGCTTGTGGCAACTGGAAATCAACAGTTATAATAAGAACTGTCTTAAGAACAGGAGGGGTGTTTGTTGTGTTTAGCGAAAACTTGAAAATGCTGCGCAGGCAAAAAGGAATATCCCAAGAGGTGCTTGCACAGGAATTAAATGTAGTGCGCCAAACTGTTTCCAAATGGGAAAAGGGATTATCAGTTCCCGATGCCGAAATGCTTATATGTATTGCAGATTTATTTGGTATCTCCGTGAGTGAATTACTGGGAAGCAAAATTGAACAAAAGGAGGACATAAACCAAGCTGCCGCGCAATTAGCACTGTTAAATGAGCAACTGGCGAAAAGAGCTAAGGTGCACAGGCAAGTTATTGGGGTTGTCATTATAATTATCTGCCTGTGCGTAATTGCTGCCATATACCCTCGGTGGAATGAGATGTGGTACGATTTTGGGCATAATCTGTACAATTTATTCAATGAGTAGCAGCATCTCGCTGGTGGGGAACGGGTTGGGCGCAAAAACAAGAGGAAGTTTGGATTTGCAATTGGCCGGAATACCATTGAAAACCGCACTGTATAGCCGAAAATGGCTTTGCAGTGCGGTTTTTCCTATTTTAGGTTCAGGCTGCCCGGCACTGGTTTTGATAATGAAAGACAAAAAAGCTTAGACTAAGCTTAGACCAAATTGGCTTTAGAGTTCTCTAAAAATCGTCCATAAGCGCAGCGGCCTTTTGAATTATGAAAGGCTGAAACTGCGCTTAAACCACACTGTGGAAAAAACAGCCGCACAGCGGGCAAGGACATCTGCTTTTGCCCGCTGCATTTTTATTATGAAAAACAGCGGCGGGCGGCGTCTTCGCTGGGAAAAAGCGACGGCTGCAAGGTTCGTGCATGTTGAAACCTGTTGCCCGCACAAGAGATAAAATTTATACTATTTTTTTTTTTTTTGTACAAAAAGACAATAAAAGATGAATATTATTGATTAATTCGATAAAATCAACTACCATTCGGATAAGAGTTCTGGCAAATCTGACGGCTTCCGAGGCGCCCGGAAAATGAAAGTAGCCAGTATCCGTTTACCAAAAGGAAGGAAAAAGTGATTCAAGAAAAGAGGTAGTATAACGATGAAAAAGTTTTTGGCTGTTATGGCATCGCTTGCACTTTCTGTAAGCATGATGGCCGGGTGTTCTTCCAGTGCGGCCCCTTCTTCGGCTGCATCTGGCGCTTCCAGCGGCGCAGACGGAGAACCGCTGAAGATAGCGTATACCTGCCAGGATTTGTCCAACACGTATTTCGTGGAAGTATGCAACGGTGTAAAAGAGCGCTGTGAAGAGTTGGGCTATGAGGTGATCATTCACGACGGCAAGGCAGATGCCGCCAACCAGGTGACGGCGTTTGAAAACTTCATTGCGCAGGGTGTGGACGCCATTATTGTCAGCCCCATTGACGAGCAGGCGCTCATCCCCTCTGTGGAGGCGGCGCATGAGGCGGGCATCCCCGTCATTGCGGCAAACCAGAATGTAGAGGGCTCTGACGCCTTCCTGACTGTGCCGGAATATGACTACGGCTTTACCATCGGTGAGCACGCGGGCAAGTGGATTACGGAGAAGCTGGGCGGCAAGGCGAAAGTGGCTATCTTCGATTACCCCGAGCTGGAATCTATCATTGCGCGCGGCGATGGCATTCAGGACGGCATTCTGAGCCAGGCGCCGGATGCCGAGATTGTCGCCCGCCAGAGCGCCAACAACCCTGAAAAGGGCATGGCCAATATGGAGAATATCCTGCAGGCAAACCCCGATGTGGAAGTGCTGGTGTGCGTGAACGACGCCGGCGCCCTGGGCGCCTATGAAGTTGTGATGGCTGCCAACAAGGCCAGCGACAACTGGTATATCGGCGGCCTGGACGCCACGGACGAGGCGCTGGAAAAAATTAAGGAAGGCGGCATTTACCGCGCTACTGTGGACATTCAGCCCTTTGAATCCGGCAAGACCTTTGTGGATACGGCCGTAAGCGTTGTAGAGGAAGGCCCCATTGAAGAGACTATCGTCATCCCGATGAAAGTTGTGGATTCTACCAATATCGACGAGTATAAATAAGCCGGGCCCGCGGCCCGGAGAGGCCAGGGCGGCCGGCGCCTTCCGGCAGGGAAGGCGCCGGCCGCCTCAAGTGCCGAACCAGGAGGGCGAAGGAGCGACACATGGAAGAAAACATTTTGGAACTTAGGCACATCACCAAACGCTTTGCGGGCGTTGTGGCCCTCAAGGATGTTTCGCTGAACATCCGCCGCGGCGAGGTGCGTGCACTGGTGGGGGAAAACGGGGCTGGAAAATCTACATTGATTAAAGTAATCACCGGCGCCCATGAGCCCACGGAAGGCGAGCTTTGGTTCGACGGCAGAAAAATAGAGCACAACAATCCGTCTTTGGCAAAACAGATGGGGGTGGGTGTGATCTATCAGGAGCTGAACCTGATGCCGCACCTGACGGTGGTGGAGAACCTGTTTTTCGGCAGAGAGCTGAAAAAGGGCCCGGTGCTGGATAAAAAGCGGATGCTGGACGAATGCCGGAGCCGGATAGCGGAGCTGGGCGTAGAGATAGACCCCAACGCTAAAGTGCGCGAGCTGACCATTGCGCAGCAGCAAATTGTAGAGATTGTCAAGGCGGTGTCGCAGGACATCCGTTTCCTGATTATGGACGAGCCCACTGCGCCGCTGACCACCAACGAAATTGAAAAGATGTTCGAGATAGTGGACCACCTGAAGTCAAAGGGCATCTCTATCCTGTATATTTCTCACCGGCTGGAAGAGATTTTCCGCCTGTCCGATACGGTGACTATCCTGCGGGACGGGCAGCTGGTGCAGACGCTGCCCACCGCACAGACAGACCGCGCCATGCTTATCCGCCTGATGGTGGGGCGCGAGATTACCAACGATTACCCGCCCCGCCAGACGCCTGTGGGCGAGGTGCTGATGGAGGTAAAGGGCTTGACGAACCGGCGCATAAGCGATTGTTCTTTTTCGCTGCGCAGGGGCGAGATACTGGGCTTTGCGGGCCTTGTGGGGGCAGGGCGCACAGAGCTGGCGCGGGCCATTTACGGTGCAGACCGCACCGCTTCGGGCACTGTCTCGATACGCGGCGAAAAGAAGGATATCCGCAGCACGCGGCAGGGCATTGAGGCAGGCATCGGCCTTATTACGGAAGACCGCAAGGCGCAGGGCCTGCTGCTGACAAAGGGAATTGATTTCAATATCACCTACGCCAGCCTGAATAAAGTTTCGCGCATGGGCGTCATCAGCAAAAAGAAGGAAAATGAGGTGACGGACCGCTATATCCAGGCCATGCGCATCCGCTGCTATTCCGCAGCACAGCCCACGCGCACACTTTCCGGCGGCAACCAGCAGAAGGTGGTTTTGGGCAAGTGGCTGGCCACAGACAGCGATATTCTGATTTTTGACGAGCCCACACGCGGCATTGACGTGGGCGCCAAACGCGAGATATACCAGCTGATGCGAAGCCTCAGCGAGCAGGGAAAGACCATCATCATGATATCTTCGGAGATGGCGGAGGTCATCGGCATGTGCGACCGGGTGCTGGTGATGAAAAAGGGCACCATTGCCGGGGAGCTTTCCGGCGAAAACATCACGCAGGAGCGCATTATGGAACTGGCCGCCAACTAGAGCCTTGCCCGCAGACGGCGCGGCATGGCAGCCCGGCCTCGAATTTCAACATTTCGGAGAGTGAACATATGAAAACAAAGACAAAGCAGAACAGGCTTCAGCTGTCGCGCTACGCCATCTATCTGGTGCTTGTGGGCATGGTCCTGTTCTTTTCCATTGTGGCGGAGGGCTTTTTTTCGGCCTCTACCTTTTTGAACATCCTGCGCCAGGTGGCTGTGAACGGCATTGTGGCGGTGGGCATGACAATGGTTATCATCACAGGCGGCATCGATATTTCCGTGGGCTCGCTGATAGGCGCGTCGTCGGTGTGCTGCGCAATGATGATGACATCTCTGGACATCCATCCGCTTCTGGCGGTGCTGGCCACACTGCTGTTCGGCACGCTGGTAGGGCTGCTCAACGGCTTTTTTGTCTATCAGGTGAAAATTCCACCCATGATTGCCACGCTGGCCTCTATGAGCATCCTGCGCGGCCTTGCATACATTTTGTCCGGCGGCCTGCCTGTATATGATATCCCCGCCTCGTTCACCTTCCTTGGCCAGGGGTATCTGCTGGGCATCCCTGTGCCGGTCATCGTAATGGCATGCTGCTTTGTGGCGGGTTACTTTGTGCTGGAGCATACTTCCTTCGGCCGGTATGTCTACGGCATAGGCAGCAATGTGGAGGCCTCACGCCTCAGCGGTGTGAACGTGCGCCGGGTGATATTCTCGGTATACGGGCTGTGCGGCATGCTGTCTGCGCTGGCGGGCGTGGTGTATCTCAGCCGCGTCAACAGCGGCCAGCCGAAGGGCGGCGAAGGCTATGAGATGGATATTATCACGGCCGTCGTTCTGGGCGGCGTGAGCACGACCGGCGGCGAGGGCAAAATTGTGCGCGTGGTGGTGGGCCTGCTTATCATGGGCGTGCTGATGACCGGCATGACCATGATGAACATTCCCGATTACTATCAGCGCGTGGTAAAGGGCGTTGTGCTGATTGCGGCCATCACTTATGACATCCTCAGCACCAAACGCGCAAACAACAAGGTATAAGGAGGCCGGCAATGAACGGAGCATGGTATTTTGAAGGGCACCCATGGGACGAGGCCTGTGCGCGCCTGCTGAAAAAGGAGCCGGCAGGCCAGATTGCAGAGGTGACGGTGCAGTGCGCCTGCGGCGCGCAGGGCATCCCCGGCGCGCTGAAATGCTGGGACGCCCGCCTGAGCGCCCTGCTGGGCAGCACAGTGGACGAAAGCCGTCTGGATGCGCCGGGCGCGGCCCTTTTGATGCGCCGCTATGAAAGCGGGGCCATTGCGCGCCTGTTTTTTGATGAGGGCGAGGACGTATCTGAAAATTTTGAGATTGTCAGCCGAAACGCTTTAATTCTGTGGCGGCCGGATTCCAGTCCCCAGGGGCATATGCTGGGGAAACAGGCTGCGTTCTGCGACTGCGCACAGGTTTATTCCAACGGACTGGAGGTGCTGTGATTATGGTGAAGCTGGGCATTCTGAGCCTCGACCACCCGCATTCGCGCGGCAACCATATCCCGGCCCTGCGCTATCTGGGGAAAAAGCTGCAGGTGGCGGCCATCTGCCACCCGGACGAGGCGTTTGCACGCCCATGGGCTGAACAGTTCGGCGCGCGCTGGTATGCCACCCGTGATGAGCTTCTGGCCGACCCGGACATTACGGCAGTGCTGGTGACATCGAAAAACGACTGCCACGCGCAGGATTGTATTGCAGCCGCCAGGGCGGGCAAGGATATTCTTTGCGACAAGCCCATTGCCATTTCACCCGAAAGCGCGGCGGCTATCCGCGATGCGGTAGAGCAGGCGGGCGTGCGCTTTGTGACGACCTTCCCCGTGCGCTTCAACACGACTGTGCGTGCGGTGAAACGCTTGATTGACGAAGGGAAACTGGGGCGCATCAAAGCTGTGATGGCAACAAACCACGGCTGCATGTATGAGCCCGGCGCGCCGGAATGGGTGAAGCACACGGCGTCAAACGGCGGCGGGTGCATCGTGGACCATACAGTGCATGTGGCGGACATCATCCGCTGGTATACCGGCAGTGAATTCGCCACGGTGCAGGCCATGGCAGAGCACGCGCTGCACGATGATATTGACGGAGAAGACGTGGGCGTGCTTCAGGGCACGCTGCAGGACGGCACGGTGTATCAGATTGATACCACGTGGTCCCGCATGGGGCGGGACCCCATGTGGGGTGACGTCACCTTCCGCATTGTGGGCACAGAGGGCACGGTTTCCATGGATATTTACAACAACCAGCGCATCGACTTCTACACGCAGGGAAAGCTGGAGACACTGTATGCCAACAATATCGTGCGCGAGCACGGCGAGGTTTTCTGCGATTACTGCGACGCAGTGGATCGCGGCCTGCCGTCCATCAACGCGGGCGTAGTGGACGGCCTGCGCGGCGTGGAGCTTGTATATGCAGGCTATGAATCCCTCCAAACCGGCGCGCCGGTAACGGTGAAGCACCGGTAAAGATGAAAATGCTATGCCGGTTTCCCAGTATGCCTTTCGGCCAGCATGGCCAGCGTCATTTTCAAATGTGAGGATGCGGCGCAGCAGAATGACCCTGAAAGGCCCCGGCCGCAAAGGCATATTGACGCAAAAAGCAATGGTTTTGAACTGGCGGCTTTGCCGCTTGATGACGCAAGCCCCCCGGCAAAGCCGGGAGCTTGCGTAAGCTTGGAAAGGGCATACTGCCGGCAAGCCTCTCAAGAGGCGCTGAAAAAAACGCCGCCTGCATCACTTGCCCTGCGGCCCGTAAACGGGCGCCGTTTGTCCAAGATTATCTTTCTGGCAATCGTAAAGTTGTTCATCTCTTCCCGCTTCGCTCGATGCTGGAAGCGAAAGCTTTTTACTCTCCCCAGCTCTG
>JAGZUF010000019.1 GCA_018380115.1 Oscillospiraceae bacterium
GCGGCGCTGGGTGTTTTCGTTCTTTGGTTGACATTTTTCATTACCCCTTTCCATTATACAGATTGTTTTTCTGTCCGGCAAATCGGGTATGGGGGCACCTGTTTGTTGCAGGGGTGCAGCAATGATCTGATTATTTTCCGTGCAGATGGAGGGAACCATTTCACCCACTACGGTATTTATGAGGGAATGTTTCTTATCTTCGATGTCAGCAAGGACTTCAAGGACGGACGCCTTTCCTGCTATCTGAACAATTCCGGCGATGATCGTCCTAAGTTCAAAGTTTCTGACAAGCCATTGGATGGCTATCGCCATTTTGGTAGGCTGGTTGCCAGTATGAAGAATTATGAGGTGTAAGGATGGAAGAAGAACGGCGCAAGGTATATGTGGAAGTCGATGTTACCCATAAGACGGATGGAACGGCTCGACCCCGAAAAATCAAATTTGAAGATGGTGAGGTCTACGAGATCGACCGTGTAAGGCACTGCTGTCGTGCGGCATCGACCAAGGTCGGTGGAACAGGGCTTCGTTATACGGTAATGATATGCGGTACGGAAACTTTCCTTTTCGATGAAGAAAACGGAAAGTGGTTTGTAGAAGGCAAGAAAAGAGCAGTTCTCTAAGGATGCCACCATTCATCAGCCCTGAAAGCGTCAAGGAACTTAATGAGGTGATGTGCGTGACAAAAGATAATTGGACACCTATACCGATGTATTGCTCCAACTGCGGAGCATTGCTTTACGGATATAGAAATGATGAGGGGAAAATCAAGTATGAATGCAAAAGGTGCGGAACCGTAGCGGTTCGAGTCCAAAAAGGACGCCGACACGACAAGATTGACCTTTATGCCCCGGAAGGGCAAATCCGATACTATTGATCGGCTAAAAACTGAATACGGCAAAACGACGGAATGGTTGAGGTGAAACAGACTGCGTAATTCCATCTCCAGGTCACTTGCTTTGAACACTTCGGTTGGTTAAACCAAACTTGCTATGCAGATATGAGAGGCCACCGACAAGACAGTAAGCCATAGGCTTACCCTGTCTTGCCGGTGGCTTCTTTTTTTCGGCAAGAACAACCGAACAAAAGGGCTTCCGGCAGAGAAAACTCTGAAAGGAAGCCTTTTTTGATGCTGAACAAGTGGCTCTGCTATATCGCTGAATATCCGTGATCTCCGAATTTTGAACCCGAAAACCAAATTCAAAATTCAAAGGAGATTACGGTAATGAGAAAAATATACCTTGTCAAAAAGAACCCCGAACAGCCCGCTGACGGCAATAACTGGATCGTAATGAACAGCTTCGAGTTTATGAACTTCGTTAAGACCCCGGAGGGGCAGAAACGAAAAGCGTGCTTTGGGCAGTTAGATGCCTGCTCTGTTGACGATGTGATCATCATCGCAGAATGCGGAGCTGAAACCGCAAAACAGTGGCGATCCGAGAAAGATAGACACGATTATCTTGCGTCAATCGAGAAACAGTCCGGGATGACGGTATTTTCCTATAACACACAGACAGCCACAGAGAATGAAATGTCCGGCGAGGAATTGCTGGCAGATAATCAATGCGATGTTGTTGAGGAAGTCCTGCGCCGCTTTCAAAAAGCACATATCCAAGAAACGCTCGCTACACTACTCCCCGAAGAAAGAGATTTGATAGAGAGCTTAATCATATCAGATTTTCCTATGACGGAGAGAGAATATGCTAAAAAAGTCGGAAAAACACAAAGCACGATCCACTGTCAGAAAGCTGCTATTCTGAAGCGCCTAAAAAATATGCTCCGTTTCTAAAAGTTTTTTCGTTCAAATCGAAAATTTTTTCCCAGTTGGTTAGTAGAGAGCAAAAAACGCAAACAGATAGGAGCATAGATAATGAAACAGGTAATGATGGTCAAATTCGACTCCCCAAAATGGAGAAAGGTAGATGAGTATAAGGTCGCAAACCCGTTTGTTGATGTCGGTTTTCGGCAGGTCAAGGATGTCGTTGATTTGCGTGTATTCGACCTGCTGAACATTAGCCGCATCAATAATAACAGGGCTGAAGAAATGCTTCTTTGTATTTACCATCTTCTCCAGCCGGACAGCCGGATTGACGAAGGTATTTATAACGACGAGACCGACCAGTATTTCTCGTATCGGGAATGGAAAAAGAAACACCAGCCTTTAAGTGGAGTGACCGTAAGGGAAATCCTCGCAACCGAAGATCTGAATGAGGATGCTTTACTTCGGATTTTTGATGGAGTCACCGCTGCTTTCTACAAATCCGATGAGTACAACAGTCGAGAATATCGTTATTCAAACCTTTCGGAGTTACGCAAGGCTATGAAGCATAAGGAGGGCGGCACGAATGGGAAAGCCCAGTAAGGACTATGCCGTTCCTCTTTGGGAAAAAGCAAACCTCACCGTTTATGAAGCGGCAGCCTACTCAGGTATTGGCGCAGATAAGCTACGAGAGCTGTCCGACAGAGAGGATTGCGAGTTTGTCTTGTGGAACGGCACAAAGCGGCTCATCAAAAGGAAAAAGCTCGATGAGTTTTTGGAAAGAGCCTATTCAATCTAACAATCAACGATGCGATTCGCAAAATCGCATCGTTGTTCCAAACGGTGGTTATCGGTATCCTAAAGCCAAACGAAAATGAAGGAGGAAACCGATATGACCAAGCAGGAAAAAGATAACCGAGTTCCCCTTTGGGAAAGAATGAACCTGACTTTAGAAGAAGCCGCCGCTTACACTGGTATCGGAACGGATAAACTTCGTGAGTTGTCGAATCGTGAGTCGTGTGACTTTGTTCTATGGGTCGGTACAAAAAGGCTTCTAAAGCGCAAGCAATTAGAGGAGTTCCTGATTAAGAGCTTCTCAATCTAAAACAGGAGGTTACTATGACTAAAAAGAAACAGGTCGGCGTAAGGTTCGACAGCAACCGTACCCGACTTAAAACAGGAGAAACCCAGCGTCCCAACGGCACTTATGCGTACCGTTGGTCAACGCCTGACGGAAAAAGGCATTCTATTTATGCTCCAACGCTGGAAAAGCTGAGAGAGCAGGAAGAACAGATCATTGTGGACAAGCACGACGGAATACGGTCGGATGTCAAAAGCATCACCGTAAATGAGATGTTCGATCTTTGGTGTCAGCTCAAAAGGGGAATCAAGGACAGCACATTCAAGAATTATATTTATATGTATGATCTGTTTGTAAAACCGTCTTTCGGAAAGAACCGACTTGTCCAAGTAAAAAAGTCTGATGTGCGGAAGTTCTACAACTCCCTTGCTGACGGCAAGGTTCTGAAGATTGCCACGATAGATAATGTCCATAATGTACTCCACCAAGTCTTTCAGGTGGCAGTCGATGATGGAATGATTCGACAGAACCCAACAGACAATATGCTCAAAGAACTGAAGCTCTCCCACGGCTTTGAGCGTGAGAAGAAAGAGGCATTGACCGTGGCTCAGCAGAAGTTGTTCTTTGACTATATGCTCAGCCACCCCAAGGACACCCACTGGTATCCAGTGTTCTATGTTATGGCAAACACGGGGATGCGAGTCGGTGAGATCACCGGGCTTCGCTGGAGCGACATTGACTTGAAAAAGGGCATTATCCGAGTCAACCACACGCTTGTCTATTATAATCACCGTGACGAAAAGGGCTGCTATTTTTCCATCAACACGCCCAAGACAAAAGCCGGTGAACGAGAAATCCCGATGACTGAGGGAGTGAAACAAGCCTTCTTAATGGAGCGAGAGTTTCAATCTCAGGCTGAAATCAGCAGTAAGAGTCGAGTGGACGGCTATGACGACTTTATTTTTGTCAACCGTTACGGGGATGTTCAAAATCAGGGAAACCTCAACAAAGCACTCCGCCGTATGATGCGAGATTGTAATGATGAAATCCTCGAAAAATATGGAGCAGACTCTGATCCGGTTCTTCTGCCACAGTTCAGTTGCCACATTCTCCGGCACACATTCGCAACAAGGCTATGTGAGTCGGGAGCAAACCTCAAATTCATTCAGAGCATCTTGGGACACGCTGATGTATCGACGACGATGAATATCTATGTTGATGTGACCGACGCTCTGAAAAAGAAAGAGATCACCGCCTTTGATGACTATATGACAACCAAGCTGGAAACTTGAAGAGAAAGCACTCTGTGAGTAATTCGCAGAGTGCTTTCTCTTTTTCGCACATTTCTCAAAACTGAGGATGGAAATTATACTATAAGCAGTAATGAGAAATGGAGCGTTCAGATATGGAGAATAGTTTAAGCAGGATGCGACCGCACCTTGTATCAGAATGGTCAGAAAAGAACTTCCCGTTGACTCCTGATACCGTGACCTTTGGGTCTAATAAAATTGTGTGGTGGAAAGGGGCTTGCGGTCACGAGTGGCAGACAAGCATTAAAGCTCGCTCCGCAGGCGAGCAATGTCCAATATGTTCAGGAGCGAGGGTGCTTCGAGGTTATAACGACTTTGAAAGTAAGTTCCCTGAGCTTGCGAAGGAATGGTCGCCCAAGAATGAGCCGCTAAGACCGTCGATGATTACAGCGGCTACGCACAGGAAGGTAATATGGCAGTGCAAGCTCGGACACGAATGGACGGCATCCGTGAAAAGCCGGACGGTGAACGGTACGGGTTGTCCCTACTGCTCACACAACTTTGTGCTACCGGGCTTCAACGATTTGGCAAGCCGTTTTCCTGAAATCGCTGCGGAGTGGTCAGAGCGCAATCTTCCGCTGACGCCGGATCAGGTTACGGCTTTCAAGAATATTAAAGTTTGGTGGAAATGTCACTTGGGTCACGAATGGAACACATTGATTTCAACCCGTGCAGGAGGAAGTCAGTGTCCCTATTGTAGTGGGATAAAGCTACTCAAAGGCTTTAATGACTTAAAAACAAAGTACCCTTCCCTTGCCGCAGAGTGGTCGGAAAAGAATCTGTCGTTGACTCCCGATGCGGTCAATGAGAAGTCAACTAAGAATGTTTGGTGGAAATGCAATACCTGCGGCTATGAATGGAAAGCCGTCGTCAAAGCACGAGTCAAAGGCGGTATGTGCCCTGTTTGTGCTGAGAGAGCCGTTCTGCAAGGCTATAATGACCTTGGGACAACTGATCCTTACTTGCTTTCTGAATGGGACTATGAAAAGAACTCCAAGTGGACACCGAGCAATGTATCGAGAAACTCGATGAAGGTCGTTTGGTGGAAATGCGGAGCAGGACACTCTTACCGTGCCAAAATCACAGATAGAACTATTGAGCAAAAGGGTTGCCCTCAATGTGAAGCGGAGTTTCAACAGGCTCTCCCGCAGATGCTGATAATGATGTATGGAGCACAGAACGGCATTACGGTCAAAAGCAATAGCGACTCGGAGCTTGGAATGCGACTTGTTGCATACCTCCCTGAATTACATTGTGCGGTCGATATTGCCGGAGCAATCGTGACGGAGAAAAGAGAGCAAAGCGTGAAAGCCCACATTTGTCAAAGTAACCGGCTGGGTTACTACCTTATTAAAAGAACTGCGGATGCTTCGCAAATGGCAGCGGAAATCAAAACGCTATTTATCCGCAATCATATCTATCTCCATACGGATTCCGAGAAAGATGTTCAAGTGCTTCGAGAGAGATTTTTAGAATGGAAATATCGAAATGCTTGTAAACTGAACGGAAAATATTGAGTTTCGTTAAGCCGTGTGTTATACTGTTTTAGTCGTAAGTTTCAGTATAGCACACGGCTCGTTTTCAAAAAAATGAAGCCACCTTACGCCAGCTTACTCCACGGCTTACGCCATTAGATTTTCCGCTATCTGAATTAGGCGTAACTGAGCTTACCCCAGCTTCTAATGAGTAGATGCCGGTCGGGACTTATAGACGCTAAGCGGAGCTTATCTAAGGCTGGTCACGAAAATCCCGACCATGAAGCCGGTGAAAGACGGCAGTGCGGGAAATGATGCAAGCGAAAAAAATGCTTCTGCCTCTGAAAATAACGGCAAAGCGGAACCGGAAAAGCCCGATTTTTCCAATGTGAAAATTGAGCCGATTTTTGAGGAAATGGTCGACTTTGATACGTTTGCAAAGTCTGATTTCCGGGCGGTCAAGATTTTGGCTTGTGAAGCAGTGCCGAAGTCAAAGAAGCTTCTCAAGTTTACATTGGACGACGGCGAACGCAAAGACCGTGTGATTTTAAGCGGCATTCACGAGTATTACGAGCCGGAAGAACTGGTTGGAAAAACTGCAATTGCTATTGTAAACCTGCCGCCGAGAAAGATGATGGGTATTTACTCCGAAGGCATGCTGATTTCAGCGGTACACGAGGAGGACGGCCGTGAAGGGCTGAACCTCTTGATGGTGGACAGCCGCATCCCGGCAGGCGCAAAGCTCTATTAAAATGAGATGCACTTCACTTTCTGAGGCTTTCGGGTTTTATACTTACACAAATACACCCGTTTTACACCGATCGGTGCGGCGGCAAAAAAATCGCATCACGAACAGAAAAAGAGCAATCCTTATGGGTTGCTCTTTTTTTGAAGAAGGAGAAATATAAATACCGGGCTGATTCTCATTGTAGTTGTCGTGGGGAACCGCGATAATGTGACTAAGAAGAAAGTGACAAATTAAAATTTGTGGAGGAAACAATGGAATTCTCAAAAGATGAATTAGTAGAAGCAAAACGACAGCTTGATTCGACATTACACAAATTAAGAGAAACCATAAAAACACTTGAAGCCAAAGAAAATCCACAACGCTATAAGTCACAAATTACATTAGCAAAGAGGCGGGTGAAGGCCTTTGAAATTGCTAGTTGCTTTATAGAAAATGAAATTATGAAAGAGTAGGCAAATCCCATTTGGCCGAACTGCCGTTTGAGAGAGGAGTCCCTTTTCCTAAGTTTTTCTTTTGAAAGCGCATAATGAACATAAAAATGGGCGGCCTTCAATATCAACGAGGGCTGCCCATTTTTATAGCTGTCAGAGAAACGCAGCTTTACTTTTTATCGTCAAGCAGTAACGCTTCAACAACAAATCTTGCGCCCGAAGAAACACTGTGCCGGAATATTTCCGTATTTTCAATTCCGGATGCTTCATATTGTGTGGCTTTCATATTCTTCAAACGATGCTTTTTGAGCTTCTGACAAAGAAGCTGGCAGCAGTATGGGAGGGCTGAGTGAAAGCTGCACATCTGTTTTTATCAGAGAATGAGATAGGCAATATAAACAGTATGCTCCCCAAGCCACAAATGGTGTTCCCGCTTTGGTGATTGCAGAGAATGAAAACGGAAAGCCAGTGGGCTTTATGGGCATTGCAGATAAAAAGCTTGAAATGCTATTCATTTCAAATGAAAGCAGAGGACAGGGAATGGGAAAAAAGCTGTTGGAATATGGTGTTGAAAATTATTCAATCAATAAGCTTGCAGTCAATGAACAAAACCATCTTGCAAAAGGCTTTTACGAGCATATGGGCTTTAAGATTTATAAAAGAACGGAGTTGGACGAACAGGGAAATCCATATCCGTTATTGTATATGAAAAGAGAGTGAGTATTTCCGATTTTACGAACTCCCTTTGAAAGAGAAACGGGGCACCCCTTGCAATCGGCATCAAAGCCTTGCAAACCCGCTCGGGGCAGAGCGGCTGAGATATAAATGATTGTGTTTTGCAGCATGAGGGCTCTAATATAAGCTTGAGCCTGTATAAAAAATTGGGGAAACCTCCCCGCCGTGAGGCCGCTGGTGGGCGCCGCCTCCGCCGGAGGGGAAGAGAGGGCGCGGCCCGCCGGGGTGTGCTGCCCGCGCGCTGTGCGCGGGCATTTTGGAGCTTTTTTGTCTGCCCGGGCCCGGCGCTTTGTGAAAAATATATCTGGAAATCCGCGCCAAAAAGAGCTATGATAGTAACAGTTCCACCGTATCCGGGTGCGGGGACGGCAGCGTGTCTGCCTCTGTGCGGATACTGAGGTTTGAAAGGAGTTGCGTGAAAATTATGGCCAACCGCATCGTACTGAACACTATCTCTTACCACGGCAAGGGCGCTGTGGAAAACATCGTGCCGGAGCTTACCGCCCGCGGCTATCACAAGGCCTTTGTCTGCTCAGACCCGGACCTTCTCAAATTCGGCGTCACCTATAAGGTGACAAGCCTGCTGGACGCCGCCCGCTTCCCCTATGAGATTTACAGCGAAATAAAGCCCAACCCCACCATTGAAAATGTGCAGCATGGCGTGGCCGCCTTCCAGCACAGCGGGGCGGACTGCATCGTGGCCATCGGCGGCGGCTCTTCCATGGATACGGCCAAGGCCGTGGGCATTATTGCCAACAACCCTGAATTTGCCGACGTGCGCAGCCTGGAGGGCGTGGCCCCCACCAAAAAGCACGCTGTGTTCACCATCGCCGTGCCCACCACCGCGGGCACAGCCGCCGAGGTGACCATCAATTACGTGATTACCGATGTGGAGAAAAAGCGCAAGTTCGTGTGTGTAGACACGAACGACATCCCCGAGATAGCCGTGGTGGACCCGGACATGATGGCCACCATGCCCAAGGGCCTGACGGCCGCCACCGGCATGGACGCGCTGACGCACGCCATTGAGGGCTATATCACCAAGGCCGCCTGGGAAATGACGGATATGTTCCATCTGGAGGCTATCCGCCTCATCAGCAAATATCTGCGCGCCTCCGTGGCGGGCGAGGCCGAGGGACGCGAGGGCATGGCGTTGGCGCAGTACATTGCCGGGCAGGGCTTCTCCAACGTGGGCCTTGGCATCGTGCACAGCATGGCCCATGCGCTGGGCGCCGTGTACGACACGCCGCACGGTGTGGCAAACGCCATTCTGCTGCCCACCATCATGGAGTACAACGCCCCCTGCACGGGCGAAAAATACCGCGAGATAGCCCGCGCCATGGGCGTAGAGGGCGTGGACGCCATGGGCGAGGCGGAATACCGCGCCGCCGCCTGCGCCGCAGTAAAGCAGCTTAGCCAGGACGTGGGCATCCCTGCCGATTTGAAGGACATCGTAAAGGACGAGGACGTACAGTTCCTTGCCGAAAGCGCCTATGCCGATGCCTGCCGCCCGGGCAACCCGCGCGACACCAGCGTGGAGGAGATTGCCGCGCTGTACCGCAGCCTGATGTAAGGCCGGGGAGAGGCGTGGAAAAATCCATGTTTTCCCGCCCGTCCGCATTGTGCCATGCGGCGAGTCAGGCCCCTCCCCCGGCAAAGCCGGGGGAGGGGCCTGCGTAAGCTCTGAAAGGGCATCGTACCGGCAAGCCTCTCAGGAGGCGCCGAATACCCCGTCTCCTGCATCACCTGCCCCGCCTCCCGTAAACGGGGGTTCTTCCCGTTGCGTGCTGCAGCTTTTGGGTATTGAATACTATCCCGCTTCGCTCGAAGCCGGCAGCGAAAGCCCTTTTACTCTCCACGGCAAAGCCGGGGCTTGCGTAAGCCCTGAAAGGGCATCGTACCGGCAAGTCTCTCAAGAGGCGCTGAAAAAATCCGCCGCCTGCATCACTTGCCCTACGGCCCGTAAATGGGCGCCGTTTGTCCAAGATTATCTTTCTGGTAATCGTAAAGTTGTTAATCTCTTCCCGTTTCGCTCAATGCTGGAAGCGAAAGCTTTTTTACTCTCCCCAGCTCTTCTGGGGGGGCGTTTCGCTAAAGCTGACTAAAACAAGGAAAAAGCCCCTTCCCGCCGGAAGGGGCTTTTTCCTGTGAAAGAAAGCTGGCGGCAGGGCCGCTGGCGCCCCAAAGCTTTCACAAAGCCCGGCAAAATATTTGGGCAAAGCGGGAAGCAGCCGGTAAACCGGGATAAGAACAGGAAATGAAAGCAGGGGCAGGCTGAAAGAGAAGTGCCCCACCGCTATTTTAACAGCAGTGGGGCACTGTATGCAGTGGAAAATTATAAGCGGGCCCATAACCCGGCCGATAAAAGGCCCTAAGGCGGCTTGTGCAAACCACAGGCATTTGCCCGTAAGCCTTTGCCTGCGCCCATGCCAAAGCAGACAAGAAGCTCAGGTGGCCTCCGGCTCGGCCCAGGCAAGGCTGCGGCCCACAGCCTTGTGCCAGCCTGCCAGCAGCTTTTCGCGCCCGGCGGCGTCCATATCCGGCTCGTACAGCTTATCCAGCGTCCACTGGGCGCGTATTTCGTCCAGCCCGCTCCACACGCCGGTGGCAAGGCCCGCAAGATAAGCGGCGCCCAGGGCAGTCGTCTCGCGTATCATGGGGCGGCGCACCGTCTTGTTCAGGATATCCGCCTGGAACTGCATCAGAAAACGGTCGCGCGAGGCGCCGCCATCCACATTCAGCTCTGTCATGTGGATGCCGGTGTCCTTTTCCATGGCGGCCACAAGGTCATAGCTTTGATATGCGATGGATTCCTGCGCGGCGCGGATGATGTGCTCGCGCGTGGTGCCGCGTGTCAGTCCCACAAGGCAGCCGCGGGCGTACATGTCCCAATAGGGGGCGCCAAGGCCCGTGAAGGCGGGCACCAGATACACGCCGCCCGTGTCGGGCACCTTCTGGGCATAGTATTCCGCATCGCGCGATTCGGTAATGAACCGCAGCTCGTCGCGCACCCACTGGATGACGGCGCCGCCCACGAACACGCTGCCCTCCAGCGCATACTGAACCTTGCCGCCAAGGCCGATGGCAATGGTAGTAAGCAAGCCGTTCCGGCTGCGGTACAGCTTTTCGCCTGTGTTCATCAGCAAAAAGCAGCCTGTGCCGTAGGTGTTTTTTGCCTCGCCCGGGGCAAAGCACGTCTGGCCGAACAGTGCGGCCTGCTGGTCGCCCGCAATACCCGCGATGGGCACCTCCACACCCTGAATATTCACTGTGCCGTACACCTTGCTGGAATCGCACACCTCGGGCAGCATGCTCATGGGGATGCCCAGCCGGCGGCAGATGGCCTCGTCCCAGCACAGCGTCTTGATGTTGTACAGCATGGTGCGGCTGGCGTTGGTATAATCCGTCACATAGGTGCGCCCGCCCGTCATTTTCCAGATGAGCCAGGTGTCCACCGTGCCGAACAAAAGCCTGCCCGCCTCGGCCTTTTCGCGCGCGCCGGGCACGTTGTCCAATATCCATTTTATCTTTGTGCCGGAGAAATAGGCGTCTATCAAAAGGCCGGTGTTCTCTTTCACATATTCCGTAAAGGCCTCGTCCTTTTTCAGCTGTTCGCACAGCGCGGCCGTGCGGCGGCACTGCCACACAATGGCGTTGTAAACAGGCTTGCCCGTTTCCTTATCCCACACAATGGTGGTCTCGCGCTGGTTGGTGATGCCGATGCCTGCAATATCCTGCGGCAGCACGCCGCTTTGCGCCAGCACCTCCATTAATACGCTGTACTGGCTGGAGTATATCTCCATGGGGTCGTGCTCCACCCAGCCGGGCTTCGGGTAATGCTGGCTGAATTCGCGCTGCTCCAGCGCCACGATATTCTGCCCCTTGTCGAAGATGATGCAGCGGCTTGAGGTGGTGCCCTGGTCCAGTGCAATGACATACTGCTTCATACTGTGTGCCTCCTTTTTGCTGTGCAGCCTGCCGCGCAAAACGGCGCGCTGTGCATTTTTACATGTGCCATACGGCGTGGCATGTGGTGGACACCGCCGCCGCGCCCGCGCGCAGGGCGGCCAGCACGTCGTCTTTATATTTGATAAGCCCGCCTGCTATCACCGGGGTGGCATATCGCTCGCTTATCTCGGTGATGACGCGCGGCATAATGCCCGGCAGCACCTCGATAAAATCCGGCTTGCCCACGCTGAGCTGCCCGGCCAGGCTGCTGATTGACATGGAATCCAGAATAAAGGCGCGCTGCACGGTAATGAGCTTCAAATGGCGCGCGCGGCGCACCAGCGGCGGACGCGTGCTGATAATACCGTCCGGCCCGCACAGGGCCTTCAGCGCATCCACGGCTATTTCGCGGTTGCCAAGGCCCTCCACAAGGTCGGCATGCACCAGCGCCACCTTGCCCGCGGCCTTCACGCGCTGCACCAGCCCTGCAATGCTGAGAATGGTGCCAAACAGAAAAAACACTGCCTCGCATTCACTTTCCAGCGCGGCGGCTAGGTCCTGCTCGTTTTTTACTGCCGCAATGACCGGGCAGCCCATCAACCGCTGCATACATGCCTGCGGCTCATCCAAGAGAACCACTCCTTTATACAGGAATTCCAAACTGAGAGGCGGAACGAACAGCCGCCCGCTCCGCCCCTTTCTATGGTATCAGAGAAATGCCTGGGCGTAAAGCCCCAGAGGGAATTTTACGGCATCATAACACATAGGCGGAAACGACTGTATTGGAAATGGCATACAGCGTCACTACCAGCGCGTTTATGAAGCCGCCTGCCCAGATAGAGCCCGTTTTCTTGAAATACAGGCGGGAGAGGACAGCCGCCACCGGCAGGATGAACAGCAGGCCCCAAAGCAGCACGCCGGCCAGAGCAGCCGTGGTGTCTGCGGTGAAGGGAATGAACTGGAATACCTTCACGCCTGTATGCTTGAGCGAAATGTAATCAATCAGGTGCAGAACAAGCAGGCCGCCAAAGCTGGAGAAAGTGATAAGCAGCACGTTTACCCATTCCTTATAGTTGTTTACACGTGTAAAGGTGTTCAGCGTCATGCTGGTGATAAGGAAGAAGATAAGGAACGAGGGCAGATAGCGCAGGTAAATGGGCCATTTGGCGGCCGTCAGGGTCTTGATGCTGAGCGTGAAGAAGCGGAAATCCACGCCGAAGAACTGCTCGCACAGCACAAGCAGCAGGTAGCCCGCGCTGAACACGGCAACCGCCAGCAGGGCGGCCTTGAATATCTGTTTGCCGGGCAGGCGGAAGCCCATGTTTTCCGCCGTACAGCCCAGCTTGCGGCTCACGGTGAAGAATACCGCCAGATACAGCGCCAGCGCAATAAGGCCAGTGACGATATTCAGCAGGAAAATGCCGTTCACACATGGCATGGGAAGCACATTGCTGGCAGGCAGCATGATAGGCACCGTGCGGCCCTGTGCCGTGATGTCGATGGAATACCCCACAAACCAGTTATACAGAAGCGGCGCGGGCAGCAGCCCGATGATATAGATAAGCCAGTAGCGCACACGGTCCTTCGCTGTTTTTACGGTGGTAAGGCCCTGAGGCTCTTCCCGCACAATGGTCTGGAAGAACGGTGCCTTCAAAAGCAGCATGCCGAACGCGCCGATGAACACGAAAAAGCCAAGCATGGCAAGGCCGGTGCCAAGCTGTTTGATGAACCATGTCTGCTCTGAAGCGGGCGTGCCTGTTCCGCCCGTCAGGGTGATGTCGAAAAAGTCGACGACATCGCCCACCGCCTCTGAGCTGAAATGCATCATGGGGTGGTCGTGCGGGGGCTGGTATACGATGCGCAGCTCCTTGGCCTTGGCAGCCTCCACGGCCTGCGCGCGGTCGATGGGGGTATTTTCGCCAAAGCGGTAATATGTATCATACTCACAGCCGGTGAACCCCATGCCGGCAATGGCCTTCGGGGTGGTGTTCAAATCGCTGCCCTTCACCGTGCCCCACATGCCCAGCGCCCATTCGTCATACTGGCCGTACACGGCGCCCAGGTTCACGGGGTAATCCTTCAGCAGCAGCTCGCCGTCAGCGTCCAGGTTGAACGAATTGGCCGTAGGGAGGATGGCCGCGGGCACCACAACGCCGGGGTCCTCCTTTTGGGCTTCGAAGGCGCGGAACGCACCGTCCTGAATGGCGGCTGAGCCCATGGAATGCCCTGTCATGCCCACGCGCTCCAAATCCACATACGGCAGTGTTTTCAGGTATTGCAGCGCTGCATAAGTGCCCATATCGGCCACAATGCCGCCGTTGATTTGCGTGTCGGGGAATTTTGAATGGCCGTGGCCATATGCGTCAATGGCCATGACCACATAGCCGCGCTTGGAAAGCTCCACGCAGTTCAGGTCCTGCACCTCGGCCGTGTTGTTATAGCCATGGCAGGATACGACGGCGGGTGCCTTTGCATCCGGGGAAGCGCTTTCCGGGATATACAAAAGTGCGCGCAGGTAGCCGCCGTCCTCTGTGACAAAGCGGATATCCTCAATTTGCACTTTGCCGCCGCTTGTGTGCGCCCACTGGGCCAGTGCCGCCCCGAACAGGATCAGCACAAGGGCCGCGCAGGTTACAATAGCTGCAATGTTTTTTACTTTTGCCTTGGTCGCTTGTGTGACAGACATACTTCATCCTCCCTTTTATCCGGCGCCTGCCGGAAAATAACAGGTAATACCCCATGGGCGGCCCACGCTTTGTATAAAAAAAGGCACAGCAGCCCCTTTGGCTGCTGCACCCGCACTCTTTTCTCGCGTGGATACACCCATATCCTGATTTTATATTACAAGAGGAGAAGGGGGATGTCAATAGAAATTTTATATTTTGCATATTACTATTAAACTGTTAAAAAATAAACAAGTCATTTTATCCAAATGTATGAGGCGGCAGGATAATATTTTACAGGTGCCTTTGAAAGATAAAAGGGGGCGAAAAATATAAAATTCAGCATTTTTATACAAACTATCCAGCGCTTTTTGTCGCTTTGCATGATTTTCAAAAATCATCTTGACACAGAATTATGCATTTGATATGTTGGTATTGACAAATTGCTTTCCGAGAACAGAGAAACGGGGCATGAGGGCGCGCAATACGCGGCCTTTAGCCCCGTTATTTTTGTGGCCGGAAAAGAATATACGATAAATGACGGGGTGCGAAGTCCGGCTGTCAGCCGGTAGATAGGATATTTGGAACCATGAAAAGGAGGAATTGACCGTGGAAAAAACGAGACACAAGCGTTCGGCTGTTTTCTGGCTGTGTATTGCGCTGGTGCTGTGCCTTATCAGTTGTATCGGCGCATCGTTGCTGCAGACAGATTTTGGCAATGTGCAAATCATTAAATTCAAAATTCCAACTGATAACGGGAAATGGCTCTCAGGAAATTTATTCCGCCCTGTTTCTGCCACGGCCGAAAACAAGGTGCCTATCGTAATCACCAGCCATGGTTATCTGAACAATAACCAAATGCAGGATATCAGTGCCATTGAACTCTCGCGGCGCGGTATCGCGGTGATTGCCATGGATGCCTATTTCCACGGCGATTCCAGCTCGTCCTCATCATACGAAGATTCCGGCGTGATAGAAGGAATGGGAATGATTCCTTTAGTAGAGTTTGCCTATTCCCAGCTGGATTGGGTGGACAATACGAAAATTGGTGTGATGGGGCACTCCATGGGCGGCAGCAATACATGGAACACGGCCCGGCATTACGGCAGGCTTTATATGCAGGCCCTGGAAGAGGCACAGGCACCGGATTCCGATGGAGGGAAAACAATTACGGAGGAAGAGCAGGCCTATGCCGATTCTGTAAATAAGGTGGCGGCTGCGTTTCCAACATCCTCTGTGAGAAATACCACGGATGAAGTCATGGCGGAAATACATTGCAACTTCGGCACCAATTTCGGCTTTTATGATGAAGGTGCGTACCGCTGCGTGAATGGCGACGGCGATTTGCACGATGCGCCAGAGGCGCTGGCTATCGTCAACTCTATCCTGCCGGAAAGTGAAAAGCTGACCGGTACCATTGAAATTGCAAAAATGTACGGCGACCCAGCCAATGATACCCTGCGTGTAGTGTACAACCCGCATGAAATACACCCCTGGCAGCATTTTTCTACCGAGAGTGCAGGTTATACGGTGGATTTCTTTACCACTGCATTTCAAATGGAAAACCCAATCCCCAGCAGCAACCAATATTGGCTGTGGAAAGAGATGTTCAACTGTATCGGCCTTGTTGGGGCAGCGCTTCTTATTGTGCCATTGGCCACCCTGCTGTTAAAAGTTCCTTGTTTTGCATCTCTGGCAGGCGAGGAGCCGAAGAAGCTTCCAGCCCTCACCACAGCAAAGAGCAAGGCCTTCTTCTGGGGAAGCTGGTGCCTGAGCTGGATCATTTCATGGCTGTCCTTTATTCCCATCGGCAAGCTGGACCAGTACATTTTCCCCGAGGTCACGAACCGGGGCCTCAGCAACTGGTTCCCGCAGCCCACTACGAATTTTATTCTGCTGTGGGCAGTGTTCAACGGAATTGTAGGGCTCGCCCTGTTCTGGCTGTCGTACAAGTTTGTGGGCAGCAAGAACGGCGTTGTTCCCAGCGAAATGTGGGGCATCAAAATCAGCCTGAAAGATTTCTTCAAAACGCTTGCGCTGGCTGTGTGCGTATTCATCGGCTTCTATTCCACGGTGATGTTTTCACAGTACTTCTTCCAGACGGATTACCGCATTTGGACGCTGGATATCCGCGCCTTTACGGTGGATAAATTGTATGTGGCACTTCAATACTGGCCTCTGTTCTTCATCTTCTATTTGGCGAATTCCATTTCCATCAACTCTTCCAGCCGTGTGGCAGGGCAGAAAGAAGGCTTCAACCTGTTTATCTGTGCGCTGGGCAACTCGCTTGGCGTTATCATCCTGAATGCCATCCAGTACGGTACGGTATTTGCTACCGGCGTGCCGCACTGGCAGGAGGACTGGCTGCGCCCGCTGGTCATCGTTCCGCTTATCGTCCAACTGTTCGTAGCGGCATATATCGGCCGTTATCTGTTCAAACGCACCGGAAAGGTATGGCTGGGGGCCATGGTAAATACACTTATTATTGTGATGATGGGTGTTGCCAACACCTGTACGTTCCTGCCCTTATAAAACAGAACGAAGGGGCAGGCGGAAATGTCTGCCTGCCCCCTTGCTTTTTACTCAAAAGAGTGTTATATTAAAAACAGGAAAATTTGATATTCTGTAAAGAGAAAGAGCAAAGCAGATGCGCCGCCCGTTTTGGGCCGTGTTTCGCTTGCTCTTTTTTATTTTATTCAAAACAGTGGGGAGGCGTACCTTATGTACGACGTCATCATCATCGGCTGCGGCGTGGTGGGCGCGGCCACGGCGTACCAGATGGCCAGATACCGGCTTCGCACACTGGTGCTGGAGGCACAGAACGATGTGGCCAATGGCACCACCAAGGCGAACAGCGCCATCATCCATGCGGGGTACGACCCCGAGCCCGGCACCCTGATGGCCCGGCTGAACACAGAGGGCAACCGCATGGCGGGCGAGATATGCGAAAGGCTTGGCGTGCCCTTTGCGCGCGTGGGCAGCTTTGTGCTGGCCTTCAGCGAGGCCGAGTGCAAAACGCTGGAAACGCTTTTGCACCGCGGGCGGGCAAACGGTGTGCCGGGCCTGCGCATTCTCAGCGGGGCCGAGGCGCGCGCCATGGAACCGAACCTCAGCGAAAACGTGCAGGCCGCTTTGCACGCGCCCAGCGCGGGCATTGTGAACCCGTGGGAATTTGCCCTTGCCATGGCCGAGACGGCGGTGGAAAACGGCGTGCAGCTTTGCCTGCAAAGCCCCGTCACCGCCATTTGCAAAACAGAGGGCGGCTTTCGCGTGCAGACGCCGCACAGCGCGTACGAGGCGAAATATGTGTTCAACGCAGCGGGGGTGCAGGCCGATGAGGTGCACGCCCTGCTGGAAGAGCCCGGCTATGCCATAACCCCCAGCCGCGGCGAATATTACCTGATGGATAAAAGCCAGGGCACGCAGGTGGGGCGCGTCATCTTCCAGTGCCCGAACCAAAACGGCAAAGGGGTGCTGGTGGCGCCCACCGTGCACGGCAACCTTATTGTGGGCCCCAATGCCGAGCCCATGCCCGACAGGCGAAACCTTGGCACAACGGGCGCGGGCCTTGCCTATGTGCGCGAAACGGCCCTGCGCAGCGTGCCGGGGCTGAACTTCCGCGAGAATATCCGCAATTTTGCGGGCCTGCGCGCCATCAGCACGCGGGACGACTTCATTCTGGAGGAAAGCGCGGCCTTCCCGGGCTTTTTCGATTTGGCGGGCATCAAATCTCCCGGCCTTACCAGCGCCCCGGCCATCGGCGCCATGGCGGCGCAGCTGCTGCGCGAAAAGGGCGTGAGGCTGGAGGAGAACCCGGCCTTTCGCGAAAGGCGCCGCGCCGCCTGCTTTGCATCGCTGAGCGCCGAAGAGAAAAACGCGCTGATACAAAAGGACGCGCGCTATGGCCGCGTGATATGCCGCTGTGAGACCATCACCGAGGGCGAGATCGTGGCCGCGCTGCACAGCGCCATTCCTCCGCGCAGCCTAAACGGCGTGAAGCGCCGCTGCAATGCGGGCATGGGCCGGTGCCAGGGCGGCTTCTGTGGGCCGCGCGTGCAGGCCATCATTGCGCGCGAGCTGGGCATTCCGCAGCAGGACGTGCTGATGGACCAGGACGGCACTTATATCATCACCGGCGAAACCAAACAGGGCAGAGGGGGTGTGCAGGATGCTTGACCTTATTGTGATAGGCGGCGGCCCGGCAGGGCTTGCGGCGGCGTGCCGCGCGTGGGAGGACGGGCTGCGCCGCATTTTGGTGCTGGAGCGGGACAAAGAGCTTGGCGGCATTCTGAACCAGTGCATCCACAACGGCTTCGGCCTGCACCGCTTTCAGGAAGAGCTTACAGGCCCGGAGTATGCGGGGCGCTTTATTGGTATGCTGCGCGATACAGGCGTGCAGGTGCAGCTGGACACCATGGCCCTGCAGCTTGTGCCCGGCAAAGCGGGCGCGCCGCACACGGTGCACTGCGTCAGCGCGCAGCACGGCTATCAGGTGCTGGAAACGGCCGCTGTGGTGCTTGCCATGGGCTGCCGCGAGCGCACCCGCGGCGCTATCTCCATTCCGGGCGAGCGCCCCAGCGGCATCTTCACCGCGGG
The DNA here is from genome assembly GCA_018380115.1 of Oscillospiraceae bacterium. GTDB lineage: Bacteria > Bacillota > Clostridia > Oscillospirales > Ruminococcaceae > Ruthenibacterium. Next base: position 18,744 of record JAGZUF010000019.1, read on the forward strand.
TGCGGCCCAGCGCTATATCAATATGGAGGGATATATGGTGGGCCGCCGCGTGGTCATTCTGGGCAGCGGTGACATCGGCCTTATCATGGCGCGCCGCATGTCGCTGGAGGGGGCCAAGGTGCTGGCCTGTGTGGAGCTGATGCCCTATTCCGGCGGCCTGACGCGCAATATTGTGCAGTGCCTGCACGACTATGACATTCCGCTGTATCTTAGCCATACCGTCACCGACGTTAGGGGGCATGACAGGCTGGAACAGGTGACGGTGAGCCGGGTGGATGAACAGCGCAGGCCTATCCCCGGCACAGAGATGGTGTTTGACTGCGACACCCTGCTTTTAAGCGTGGGCCTTATTCCGGAAAATGAGCTGACGCGGCAGGCGGGCATCTGCATGGATGGGCGCACCAGCGGCGCCGTGGTGTACGAGAATATGGAGACGAGCGTGCCGGGCATTTTTGCCTGCGGCAATGTGGTGCATGTGCACGACCTTGTAGATTATGTGTCCGCAGAAAGCGAGCGCGCGGGCGCCGCGGCCGCGGCCTATGTGCAGGCTGCCCGGCCGGCAGCGGGCGGCGCCGTGCTGGAGGTGAAAAATGGCGCGGGCGTCAGCTATACCGTGCCGCAGCATGTACGCGCGGGCGCACAGAAGGCAGAGGTGTTCTTCCGTGTGAACCGCGTGCTGGGCACCTCGCGCATCGTAGTGCAGGACGGTGCGGGCACGCGGATAGCCCAGTACAGGCGCGAGCACATGGCCCCGGGCGAGATGGAACATATCGTGCTGCCCGCGGCGCTGCTGCAAAAGGCGCAGGGCGCGCTTACTCTGCACGTACAGGAGGTGGCACAGGCATGAAAGAGCTTATCTGCATTGTATGCCCCAAGGGCTGCCATTTGAAGGTGGACGAGGAAAACGGCTGCGCCGTCACAGGCAACGGCTGCCCGCGCGGGGCGGAATACGGAAAAAACGAGCTTCTGCACCCCACGCGCGTGCTCACCAGCACCGTAAAGGTGGCAGGCGGCCTTCACCGGCGCCTGCCGGTAAAGACCAGCGCGCCTATCCCCAAGGGCCTGCTGTTTGAGGCCGTCCGCCTTCTGGACGAGGTGCGGCTGGAGGCCCCTGTGAAGGCCGGGCAGGTGGTAGTGCCCAACGTGCTGGGCACAGGGGCGGACATTGTAGCCACCCGCAGCATGGAAAAAGGACGGTAAAGCCGGTGTGTCAGCAGAAAACAACAGTTCTGTCTTGGAATTTTGACGCATGAAGCGTTCAGAAGGGCCCACATGCCTTTGGCTTGCGGGGCCCTTCTTTTCTGCAGCTGATACTCCGGGGCCGCGGGGGCAAAAGCAATGCCGCCGCAGCCCCGTGAGAGGGCGGCGTGCTCAAAAGTGCTGATGACGCTTTTACCTGCTTGGGAAGGCAAAAATGCTTTGCGGCAGGAGATGAGCAGCCTTGGCAACAACGCAGGAGAAGCGCCGCCTTCTGCCTTGCGGCAGGGCGGGCCCTGATGCAAGGCGAAAATTTTCCAGCAAGGCCGCGCTGCTCCGGCAAAGGGTGTCTGCAGCAGGCGGGTATTTTTTCGCGAAGCTGCGCCCGCTCCGGCAAAGCCTGCCTGCTGCAGGAGGGTGTTTTTTTCGCAGAACTGTGCCTGCTCCGGCAAAGCCTGCCTGTTGCAGGCGTGTGTTTTTTTGTAAAGCTGCGCTGCCTTTGGCAAAGTCCAATTTGTCATAAACGGGTATTTTGCTTTGTGAAGCCGCGCTGTCTTTGGCCTGCCAATATCTTTGACGCCGTAATGGTCTAAAACCGCCCGTTTTCTGACGGCGGTTTCTTACGGTATACCGTCTGAGCCGGAATTGCTTTCTTCCACCGGGCGGAAAGGCGGTTCCCGCCCTCGTGTGCTGCGGCGGACGCAGAGAGCAAAAGGCAAACGCCTGCTGTGCGGCTTTGGTTTTGGCCGCGCGGCAGGCGCTTTTGCTTGGGAGGGAAAAGGCAGGACGGGCCACGCCGGTGGAGGCGCCCTGTAAAGGAGTCTGTCCTTCGGCCTCCTGCGAGGCAGCCGGCAGTGCACTTTTGAAAATGGGTGCGCCCTTTCCACAGCAGCCGGCCGCCAATTTGCAGACTGCATGGCATGTGGCGCGGGCGAGGTCGGTTTCGGCGCGCGCCGAGAAATACCCGCTGGGAACAGACCCCTTGCGGAGGACGCGCTTGTAAAAAGCCGCGCCGCCGCCTGTTATGGCAGGCGGCGGCGCGGCATGCACTGTCCGTCATGCACGCGGGGCAGCGTTCAGCCAATGACCTTTATCCTTTTCCATTTTCCCTGGCGGTAGCGTGCAAGGAAAAATACGGCGCGCACCACCCAGTCTGCTATCATGGCCAGCCATACGCCCAAAAGGCCAAGCCCCAGGCCCCATTCACAGGCCAGCACATAGCTCAGCGCCACACGGCATGCAAACATGCTGCACAGCGACACGCCCATGGTAAACACGGCATCGCCGGCGGCGCGCAGCGAGTTCGGCAGGGTAAAGGCCATGGGCCAGAACAGCACGTTGCCCACGGCGCAGGCCCGCAGCACCTGCCCGGCCATTTGAACGGCCTGCGGGGTGAGGTTGAACCAGGATACCAGCGTGTCTGCAAAGAAAAACAGCCCGGCACTCATCACCAGCATGCACGCATAGCTGGCACCCACAAGGCGCTTTGTGTAATGGATGGCCTGGCCCGTTTCGCCGGCACCCATGCAGCGGCCCACCACTGTGATGATAGCAAGGCCGATAGACATGCCCGGCACGTTGACAACGCCCGTGATGCTGTTGGCAATGGCGTTGGCCGCCACAGCAGAGGTGCCGAATGTGGCAATGAGGTTCAGCACCACCAGCTTGCCAGCCTGAAACATGCCGTTTTCCAGCCCGTTGGGGATGCCCACAAACAGGATGCGCTTTACCATATCACCGCGGAATTCAAAGCGGAACACGCCCTCCACGCGCACGGTGTTGTTTTTATGCCCCAGCAGGGCCATGATGATGACAGCTGCGGCAACGCGCGACACAAGCGTGCCGATGCCGGCGCCTGCGGCGCCCATGCCAAAGCCGTAAATAAGCACGGCATTTACTGTAATGTTGACGATGTTTACAATAAGCGAGCAAAACATGGACACATTGCTGTTGCCCATGGCGCGAAACAGCGCCGAGCCTGCATTGTAAATGCCCATCAGGGGGTAGGCTGCGGCCGTGAGCAGAAAGTAGACAAGCGCGCTGTCCATCACATCCTGTTCCACATGCCCGAACAGAAGTGTGAGGATGTGCTGCCGGAATATGAGGGCGCCAGCCATCAGAAACACGGACACAGCCGTCATGGTGTATAAAAGCTGCTTTGAGGCAAGCTTTGCATTGCCGCTTTCCCGGCGGCCCAGATACTGGGCCACCACCACCGCGCCGCCGGTGGAAAGCGCAGAGAATATCTGGATGATGAGTGTATTGATATTGTCCACCAGCGACACACCGGACACAACGGCTTCGCCCGAGGTGGTTACCATCACGGTGTCCGCCATGCCCACCGTCATCAGCAAAAATTGCTCTATTACAAGCGGGATGACAAGGCGCAGCAGCTCGCTGCGCGTGAAAAGGGGCCGGCCGGCGCCCTGATCCTTCCCCGGCATAAGGGGCATCTCCTTTATAAAATTTTTATCTGATACGGTTTTATTGTACTACTCCTTTGCAGAAATGCAAGCGCAGGGGCAAAAATGCCAAAGAACAGAAAGCAGCCCGCCGCAGGCGGGCTGCTTTTGTTTGGGCGGAATGGGCGCAGCCTAGCGCAGCAGGAAACCTGCCAGCAGATAACCCGCGCAGCTGACGGCCATTCCTATCAGGCCGTACGGAAGCTGGGTGACGGCGTGCTCAATATTGTCTATCTTCGTCATGCCGGAGGTGAACACTGTCACATCACAGTAAAAACACACATGCGCACCGAACGCCGCGCCGGACACGATGGCCGCCAGCACCAGTATCATATTTCCCTCAAGGGCAGCGCACAGCGGAATGACGATGGCCGCCACAGCCAGTGTGGCGCCCCAGTTGCTGCCAGAGGCAAAAGTGAGGATGGTGCAGGCAATAAAAGTAATAAATGGCAGCAGCGCCGGGCTCATGAATGGACGCGCTGCAGCCACCACATATTCCGGCAGGCCAATGGCCACCAGAGAGTCGCGCACCATATAGGCTGCAAACACAATAACGATCATGCCGGCCATATCTTTGATACCGTTCATGCAGGCGCTCATCATCTGGCCCCAGCCTGCTGTATGCAGGGCAAGGCACAGGGCTGCCAGTACGGCCAGGGTGAGGATGCAGGCGATGATAACATCACCCGTGGCCAGCACAGCGGCAATGAAACAGCCCAGCGGCACAAGAAAGCAGGCCATCTGCCTTGCGCTGCCTGCGGCAGCCTGCGGGGCGTCCAGTTCGCCAGTGTTCAGTGCCCGGCTCTCAGGGCCGTACAGCTCGCCTGTCTCTGCCGCGCGGCGGTACGCCGTTTTCATGGCACCCATCGGCTTCAGCACGCCCATGCAAAGAAGAAGGGGAATAAGCAGGGCGGCCCAGCCGTAAAACAGGTAAGGGATCGTGCGGACATATACCTGCATGGGGCTGCCCAGTGCTGCCACCTCGGCATAGCCGGCAAATACCGATTGATAGAAGATGGCCCAGGTGCCGAACGGGATAAGGATGCACATAGGAGATGCCGTGGAATCTGCAATATAGGCCAGCATGGCGCGCGGTATCTTATTTTTATCGTACAGGCGTGTCATGGTGCCGCGCACGGCAATGCTGGTGAAATCATCTATGAACAGCAAAAGCCCTATCAGCCATGTAAGCAAAAGTGTGCGCCGCTGGCTGGTGGCAAATTTCATCAGCCTGTCTGCCACCGCGCGGGTAGCGCCCGCGGCAGACCATATGCCCAGAATACACCCGAACAGCGCCACGAACAGGGCGTACCACACGGTGTCCTCATCACAGCCTACGGTGTACATCAAATCGATAAACCCGGCAAGGAACCCCGTTTTATATTGCAGGATGCAGCACAAAAGCGCCCCGGCAAGCAGGGAAGAAGTGGTGTTTTTTGTCTTGATAGCCATTGCGATGATGACAAGCGGGGGCAGAAGTGTCAAAGCCCCAAGCTCCATGCAGGTCACGCCCCTTCCAAAAAGATATCGTGCAAAATTTTCAGCTGGCAAAAAGCTCATATTTTTTCTTGGCTTTGCCGGTATATTTATATGGTATACCCAGATGTGGGCGCAATCAATTATTGAATCATGTTATCTTTATGCAGGGCGCATAACAAAAATTTGTAAAAGGGGGGCGCTGTGCGGCCCGGCCCGCGCAGTGCACAAAAAAAGGACGCCCCGCACCAGCGGGGCGCCTGGTATATGCCGGCGTCACCTTTTTTTGATAAGCTGAAGCAGCTCTTCATAAGAGTTGATGTTCAGCTTTTTATAAATATTATCAAAATGTTTGTTCAGCGTGTTCTCTGTAATAAAGAGCTTGTCGCACAGCTCGCTGCGCAGCACATGGTTGCGGATGCAGTCGATGATTTCACGCTCGCGTTTTGTCAGGCATGTTACAGAGAGCACGGCACCGGCCGGCCCGCCCTGCTGCATGAATACCTGCCCCAGTCCGTCCGGATAAAGGGCGTGGGCGCGCAGGCAAAGGTGGCGGTTTATTACCCGCAGCACCTCCAGTTCCTGAATGGAAAAATCTTCGGCGTCCTTTGGGCGGTATAGAAAAATAGCGCCGTAATAAATGCCCTCGCACCATATTACCATACCCACGCTGTGATACAGGCCAATGGGCTCCATCCAGTTCTTCATGAAAACGGATTTTTCACGCAGGCCGTCTGGAATGATGTCAGATTCACGGAACACCTCTGCCGCACAGGTGCTGGTGTACCAGTTGATGAAGTCCAGCCGGGAATATTTGTCCATGTAAAGCCGCAGGTGTTCGGGCGGTATTTCATTGCTTTTGAAATTAAAACTGACATTAAGGCCGTCTTCACTGCGAAGCAGGTAAGTAAGCGAATGCGAATACGGCACAAGCTCTTTCACAGCCCTCAAAACGGTGCCGAACAGGCCGTCGAACGGTTCGTTGTAAATGGCGGCGGTAAGCTCATTCAGGCAGTACCACTGCGCGCTGCTGATGCCGTGTTCCATTCATCTACACCCCTTTTTTACCGTATGCACAGCCCGCCGCCGAAAATGCCCCTGCGCCTGAGAAGCCGTGCCTGTGTCAAACCGACGGTTTTATGCTAACAGAGATACAAAGTCATGTCAAGGTAAAAACCGGGCTTACAAATAACATTATAAGCTGTTTTACTAAAAATTAATTACTTCAATATTATAATTCTGTGTAATTGTAACATTGAAGATGTCCGGCTAAAATGAAAAGCACAGACAGGGCGGCTGAAAGCCCTGCAAAAGAAAAAGAAATGAGGTCGCTTTTTTATGAAACCAGTGAAAAATTTTATGGACTGCTGGGATTATTCTACTGAAGAGCTTCTGGCGCTGGCAGACCTGATCCGCCGCCTGAAAAAGGACGCTTATGAAGGCACGGTGCCCAAGCTGTTGAAAGGGCAGTCGCTTGCCATGATTTTCAACGGGAATTCCACCCGCACACGCGTATCCTTTGAGGTGGCCGCCCAGCAGCTGGGCGCGCACGCGCTGTTCCTCACAGGTGGGCCGGAGGGCGAGCTGCACCTTGGCAAACGAGAGACCATTGGCGACACTGCGCGTGTTATCTCCAGCATGGTGGACGGTATTGCCATGCGCTGGCGCAATACAAAAGAGATGGAAGAATTTGCTGCGCAGTGCAGCGTACCGTTTTTCAATGGAATGGACCACACCCGTCACCCCACACAGACTCTGTGCGATTTTGTCACTATTCTGGAGCATCTGCCCGAAGGCAAAACACTGAAGGATATCCGCCTCACCTTTATAGGCGCCACCGGCGTGCGCGAAACATCGGCCAACGACCTTGCCAAGCTTCTGCCGCGCTTCGGCGCCACCGTGGTGCTGTGCAGCCCGGAAGGGCACACGCTGGGCGGCGAAAAAGACAACAATCCGGAATGGATGATCCAGCGCAGCCTGGCCTGCCGCGAACAGGCGGTAAAAGAAGGCGGAGGCCGCATCCTCACGCTGCACGACCCCGTAGAAGCTGTGCAGGGCGCCGATTTTGTCTATACCGGCTGCTTCTGCTATGAGGGCACTGAGAGCAAAAGTGATTTTGAATATTTCCAAGAGGTGTTCCTCGACAAGGGCTTCCAGGTGAACAAGGCTCTGCTTGCACACTGCCCCGGTGCCAGAACCATGCACTATCTGCCCGCGCTGCGCGGCAAGGAAATGGATGATTACGCCATGGATTTCGAGGGCTCGCTTCTGTGGCAGCAGGCTGAAAACCGCCTGCACACCCAGCGCGGCCTGCTGGCATACCTGATGGGCCCGCGCACCAACCAGCCCAGCGGTGCAGAACTGGCCGAGGAAGAATCTATCGTGCGGGAAAAGATAGACTACATGAACAAAAAATTTGGCACCCAGCTTACACACGCCACAGTTTGAACAGGCACCGGGGGCTGTGCGCCCGGTATCATATACAGAAAGAAAGGTTGGATGGAATATGTCGTCACATCTGCTGAAAACACTGCCCTGTGAGGATGGCTTCGTGATGCCTGCAGAGTTTGAGCCGCAGGCCGCCGTATGGCTGCTGGTGGGCGGGGCTTACTCTCACTGGCATAACGGCGGGTTCAAGATACGTGAAACACAGGTGAACCTGGCCAGGGCCATCAACGCCGCAGGCACCCATGTGAACATTGGTGTTCCCAATGACCTGTATCTGGAAACCGAGTACATCTTCGCCGGGCTGGACGTCTCTATCTACGAGATGTCGCTGGACAACTGCTGGCCTCGCGACAGCGGCGCTATCTATGTGAAAAACCGTAAAACAGGCGAAGTGCGCGGGGTGGATTTCAAATTTAACGCCTGGGGCGGCGATTCCACCGGCGCCATGATAAGCTATGCCAACGACGACCTGGCCGCGCGCAAGATGTTGCAGGCCACTGGGCACGACCGCTATAAAACCACCTTTGTGCTGGAGGGCGGCTCGATTATTGCAGACGGTGAGGGCACGGTGATTACCACAGAGAGCTGCCTGCTGAACCCGAACCGCAACCCCGGCCTGACAAGGCAGCAAATTGAGGAAAAGCTGAGGACTTACCTGGGCTTTGAGAAGGTTATCTGGCTGAACGAAGGCATCGATTTGAGCGCAGGCGAAACCGACGGCCATGTGGACGATATCTGCTCATTCATCGGGCCTGCCGAGGTGGTGTGCTGCTATACGGAAGACACCACCAATGAATACTATAAGGTGTTCAAAAACTGCTACGAGATATTGTGCAATTCCACAGATGCAAAGGGCCGCAAACTGAAGGTGCACAAGCTTACGGCGTGCAAGCCCTTCCGCATTACAAAAGAAGAGGCGGAAAATGTGCTGGTATCGCAGGGAGTTGGCCAGAACCCGGACGGAAAATGGCGCAAAGAGGGCGATTTTGCCGTGCCCAGCTACGCCAACTTCCTTATTACCAACGGCTCTATCATTTTTCCCGTCTATGGCCTGGATACTGATGAGGAGGCCGTGGCTTGCTTGGAGAGGATTGTGGCGGGCCGCTATACTGTGCGCCCGGTAAACGCGCACGAGATTGCGCTGTGCGGCGGCTCTATCCACTGCTTTACCCAGCAGGTGGCAAAGTAAGGCGCCCGTGCGCAGCAACACTATGCCCCGGCGGGAGAGATGGATGCCGCCGGGGCGCACAGGAAAGAGGAGGATGTTATGGAACTTGGTATCCTGACGCTGCTGCCACCTGTCGTCATCCTGCTGGTGGCGCTGAAGACCAGGAACACCACGTCTTCGCTGGTGGCAGGCGCGCTTTTATGCTGCGTGCTGCAATACAAAACAGGTTTTCTCACAGGCTTTATTGATTTGATGTACGCTGTGGGCTGTGACGAAGATACCATATGGTATGTGCTGTTTGTGGCATTATTTGGGTGTGTGCTGGGCATATGGGCCCACACGGGGGCCACACGTGCCCTGGCAGAACAGCTTCAAAAATATGCCACCAACCAGCGGCGCACGCTGCTGCTCACCTGGGTGATTGGCATTCTGGTATTTATTGACGATTTCACGAGCATTGCCGTGCGCGGCACCATGACGAAGCTGTATGACAAAAATAAAATACCGCGCGCCATGCTCAGCTACATTACAGACGCACAGGCCTCGCCGCTGAATGCGCTGATCCCCATCGGCACCTGGGGCATTTTTTATCAGTCCGTATTTGCAGGTTACGAGGAAGTAGCCGCGATGGGCGACAGCATGAGCGTATACAATTCTACCGTGCCTTTTATCTTCTATGGCTGGGTGTCTGTCGCCATTGCCCTGCTGGTGGCCCTGGGAGTTCTCCGGCCCATGGGCGCCATGAAAAAGGCATATGAGCGCGCGCAGACCACCGGCCGGCTGTATTCTGAGGAAAGCACTGCGCTGAATACAGAGCAGGGGGAAGAAGCGCCGCTGGAGCCTGCCAAAACGAAAAAGCTGCTGGCCGGCTTCCTTGTACCGCTGGCGGCATTCATCATCGTCGTGCTTATCAACGGCGATGTCATTCTGGGTTCGCTTGTCGCCATTACGGCTGCACTCGTGCTGTTCTTAGTGCTGCGCCTGGCGCGCTGGACAGAGCTGATGAAGGCCTGCATGCAGGGCATTACCGATATGGTGCCCATGATTGTCATCGTATTCGCGGCCTATATGGTGCGCGACTCCCTCATTGCTATCGGCATGCCTGAATATGTCATTTCCATTGCACGCCCGTTTATGAGCCCGGCACTGCTGCCCGTGCTCACCTTTGTAATTTGTGCGCTGCTTGCGTTCATGTCCGGCACCAACTGGGGGTCTACGCTTCCGGTGGCGGCCGTCGTCATCCCGCTGTGCGCTTCCGTGGGCGGCAATATGCCCATGGTGCTCTCTGCGGTTATCTCTGGCGCGGCATTCGGTGCGCATGCCTGCTTCTACTGTGATGTCACTATCTTTACCTCCGGCATGACGAAGATAGACAATATGGAACACGCCACCACACAGCTTCCCTATTGTCTTATTGGCGCCGGGGTTACCACGGTGCTGTATCTGGCGGCAGGCTTTTTATTCCTGTGATGCCCCCAGAGGGCTTGCCCTCCTGTCAAATGAAACGGCCCGGTTTTTACCGGGCCGTTTCATTTGTTAGGAAGCCCGCCAGCGGTACAGGCGGTGCCTTGCAAAAAACTTTTACTTCCGGTAGCGGGCGAAGCGGGCCGCAGCCGGCCTGGCTTGCCGGGCAGGAAAACTTTTGGGGGAAACCCTTCTCCGGAACAGGGCTTTTCCCCGTTACGGGCCGAGGGGCATGTGATGCTGAATGAAAGAAATTCCAGTGCACTTTGCGGCAGATGCCCGTCATAAGCCCTTACAGAGCCGGGCCGCCCCGGCCTAGAACCGGCGGCGACGGCCGTAAAGGCTTACGCCAGCTGTGCGCCTTTGGGCGCATCCTCTTGCAGAGGCGCCTTTTTGCGATAGTTCACCGAGACATCTATATCGTTTTCCAAATTATACAAGATATCCTCCAGCGGGGGAAAAAAGGAGGAAAGCGCCTCGCTGCGCACGTGGATGCCATCGTAAAAATCGGCGTTCGTCAGGCCCATGGCATAGGGGTTGTAGCTGCCGTACACCGGCACGTCCAGCTGCTTTGCGATGCGGCGGATCAGCGGCTCTGTGGCCACAAAGCCGCTGTAATGCCCGGCGTTTTCCATGGCATTGTCATAGGCGATAGGATGGTAGGGGGAAAGCAGGAACACCACGCGGATGCCCTTTTCCTGCAGATACTGCACGAATTTTGTGAACAGCTCAATGCGCTCTTCCTCCGGCTTTTCATAATATTCCATGCGGAAGAAGTTGCCCGTCTGCTCCAGCGCGGCGGCGTCCACCGATTCCTGCGGCTGCGTGCGGAACGAACGGCTGTACACAATGCTGCCGTCAGAGCGCATTACCTCGGTGTCCTGCGCCATCACGTCACCCTCCACAGCCTGAGGCTTCACCACTTCGCCCTGGGCAGAGAGAAAGTATGTGAGGTTGCCCTGAAAATAGCTGGGGGAGTACAGGGCCTCCCATTTCATGGTGGGGTCTTCGGTCTCGAAATCCGTCTCTATACCAAGGTCGCGCAGAAGAAATTCGGCATACAGGGCCTTGTCGCTGCGCGGGTCCACCGCGTCCTCGCCGCCGAACACCCAGGGGTCCACCCCGATGATGATGTTCTGCGGCACGGCGCCGCGCTGCTCGAACAGGTAATAGGTGCCCATCAGGTCATACATGTCTGCGCCCGTGATGGCGCAGTTGTAAAAGCTGTCCGTCCTGAGCATCTCGCTGGATATCATCATCACACGGCTGGAGCCCAGGGCAATGGTGGCGGGCACATTCTCCATGTTGTGCACAAAGGTCTTGATGATCTTGCGCTGGCTGTTGTTCAGCCGCTCGGCCCCCACCACGTCGTGGCCGTTCAGCATCAGCTCCACCACGTCGCGCAGCTCCTGGTCCCCCTGAAAATAGCCCTGGCAGTCCACCTTGAAATTGAACAGTACCATGAACAGAAAAAGGGGCACGAAGGCTGCTGCGCCGATGGCAAGGCGCCCGGCCCAGAAAAGCTTTTTCACCGGCCCGGGCAGTGCGCTGCGGCGCCCCTGCGTTTTCTTCTCCATCTGCCGCGCCCCCTTTCAGAAGTTCTGGTAAATGAACGCCGATTTGCCGAACGCCCCGCAGAACAGAATCATGGCGGCCAGCGCATAATACAAAAGCCAGCGCAGCACAAGAGGGTAGCGGCGGATGAACTCGTGCATGGGCACGCCGAAGGCCTCCAGCCCCTCGGTGAAGGCAAGGCCCACCAGCAGCGTCAGCGTCATCTTCAAATCAAACCCGATGGTCACCAGCACTTCGCGGAAGGCTTCGAAATCTGTGAATATGGCGCCCCAGCCGGTGAACAGGTGGCCGTATATCCAGGCCGCATCCTCGAAGGTGGCAGCCCGGAAGAACACGATGCAGCTTGTGAACAGAAGGTATGTGCACGCCACTTTGAAAAAGGCACGCGTGGGCCTTGTGCGGTAAAGCGGGTTATATTTTTCCGCCTTTTTGCGCCAGCCTGCAGTGGCTTTTCCAATGCACATGTAAATGCCGTTCAAAAGCCCCCACACCACATAGGTAAGGCTGGCACCGTGCCACAGGCCGCTTGTGAGGAACACGACGACTTGGTTCAGATACTGGCGGAATTTGCCCTTTCGGTTGCCGCCGAGGGGAATGTACAAATAATCGCGAAACCAGTTGGTGAGGCTGATATGCCAGCGCCGCCACAGCTCGGTAAAGCTGTGCGCGGCCAGCGGGCGGCGGAAATTTTCCATCAGGCGGATGCCGAACATCTCGCCCGCGCCGATGGCGATGTCTGTGCAGGCGGAAAAATCACAGTATAGCTGGTACGAGAACAGAACGCTGGCCAGAAGAAACACGGGGCCCGTATAGGCCTCCTGCCCCACGTTGCCATACACAGCGGCCACGATGACGCCGATGTTGTCCGCCACCACCAGCTTTTTGAACAGGCCCCACAAAATGCGGAACATACCGCCGCAGAAGCGCCCGTATTCGAACGGCGCAGGCGAAGCAAGCTGCGGCAGGACGTGCTCGCCGCGCTCGATGGGGCCGGTGACGATGCAGGGGAAAAAGCTGACGAACAGCGCATAGTGCACGATATTGTGCTCGGCGGGCTTGCCGCGGTATACGTCTATAGCGTAGCCCAGCGCCATAAAGGCAAAATAGCTGATGCCCAGCGGCACGGCAAAGCCCGGCGCTGTAAAGGCGTCTTTTTGCCCAAACAAGCCCCACAGCCCATTCAGCCACTGCGTCACCATGCCGGCGTACTTGTAAAAGCCAAGGCTGCCGATGCACACGGCCACGCATACGGCCAGCACGGCTTTGCGCGCCGCAGGGCGCTGCGCGCGCTCCAGCACAAGGCCGGCGCCCCAGGTGGCGAGTGTGGCTGCGCAAAGCAGCACGATATAGCCCGCGTTGGCCGGGTCGTACAGGTAGAACACATAGCTGCAGCACAAAAGCCACGCAGCCCGCGCAATGCGCGGAAGGATATAATACACAAGTGCCGCAACCGCCAGAAATATGAAAAATGCAAGGGTGATGAAATTCATCGCAGCTTCACTCCGCCTCACACAAGGTTTGCGCGCCGCAACCGCGCTGTGCTGAAAACCGCCTGCCGGACGGCGTTATTCCGTTTTGCCGGGCCCGTCCGTGCGCTGTGCAAGGGCCTGCTCCAGCTCGCGCACACGCTTTTCCAGCAGGGCGTTTTCCTGCGCAAGGCGCTTGAGCTTTTCTGCAAAGCCAGACACGATGGTGGAAAGGCTGAGCAGCAGCAAAAGCACAAAGGCCAGCACCAGCGTGAAAATGACGTTTACCGGCATTTCCATGTTCAGCCAGTCGCGCAGCACCAGCACAATATAGGGAAATACGGCAAACACCAGCAGTGCGCCGCCCGCCATCAGCCAGATGATAGAGTAGCGCACCGTCAGCCGCCCCTTTTTCAGAAGCCACAGAATGACCACCAGGAACACCACGGCGCCAAGAAACATATCCAGCCGCAGCGCAAGGTTGATGTTGGGCACGTTCATGTGCGGCCTCCTTTCCGGCGCGGGCGTGTAAGGCGGTACACCACAAGGGCGATGCTCACCTTCACCATATAATATACCGAGCGCAGCGGGCTGATGGAGGACGTGCCGCCCATGCGCTCGGCCATTACCACGGGCGCCTCGCCCACGCGAAAACCGTTCAGCACGGCCGAGATAATGGCCTCGGGCTCGGGGTAATCCTGCGCGTAGTTGCGCGCAAAAAATTCTGTCAGGCGCCTGCCGGTGGCGCGAAAGCCGCTTGTCACATCCAGCACGCGCACGCCGCACAAAAGCCATATGAGCCCGCTGAGCAGCCGGATGCCCGCGCGCCGCATGGCGCTTGTCTGGAAACCCTCTTTGGTGATAAAGCGGCTGCCCACGCACATATCCACCTCGCCGCGGGCCACAGGCTCCACCACGCTGGCAAGGTAGGCAGGGTCGTGCTGGCCGTCGCCGTCCATCTGCACAGCGATGTCATAACCGTTCTGCGCGGCGTATAAATATCCGCTCTGCACGCCGCCGCCGATGCCGAGGTTCACCGGCAGGGAGATATAGGAGAACCCTTCGCTGGCGCAGATGGCAGCGCTTTCGTCGGTGGAGCAGTCGTTCACCACAAGATAATCCACCTTGCCGGGCAAGGTCTGCCTGGCGGCCGCCGCCTGCAGGTTTTTCACCACGCGCGCGATATTCTCCGCCTCGTTATAGCAGGGAATGATGACAAGTATCTTCAAAACCTCACCCCGTCATTCGGCGCTCTCGCCGAGAATGCACGCCAGCAGCCGATGCAAAAGCAGGCTGCGGCGGTAATGCGCCCTGAAATAGCTGCGCCCGGCCCTGCCCAGCGCGGCGCGCCCCCCGGCAGGCATGTCCGCAAGGCGCACAAGGTTCTGGTACAGGGCCTGTTCATCGCCCGCCGCACAGGCAAGCCCGCAGCCCGCGCTCTGCACAGCGCGCGCCGCTTCGCCGTCCGCAGCCACCAGCAGGGGCCTGCCGGCGGCCATGTAGCTGGTTATTTTTGCAGGCACCGTCAGGCCGAGGTCGTCGCTTTTGGCCAGCGCCGCAAACAGTGCGCCCGCCATGGTGTGGTAGGCGGGGATGCGCTCTACCGGCTGCATGCCCTCGAAGGTGAAATATTCCTGCACACCGGCGCTGCGGATGTCCGCCTCCAGTTGCCCGCGGCTCATGCCGTCGCCCACAATGCAGAAGTGAATGTCCCTGCGGCCCTCTGCGGCAAGGCGCTTTGCACAGGAAACAAGCAGCCCAAGGTCCTGCGCGGGGCTGATGTTGCCCGCAAACACCACGCAGAAGCGCCCGGCAAAGCGCGCGGCGAGGGCTTCGTCGCACACATCCTGCGCGTAAAGGTCTTCACAGTACTGCGGCACCACGGCCACCGTGCGCTGCGGCGCAATGGCGCGCAGCTTTTCGCCCAGCGCGCCGCTCATGGCAACAAGGGTGTCGCTGCGGCGGTACAGCCAGTGTGAAACGCCCGCCGCCGCCGCGCGCAGGGCGCGGCTTTTTACCGGCAGCACCGAATAGAGGTTTTCGGGCCACAGGTCCAGCACATAGGTGCAAAGCGGCACGCGGTGCAGTTTTGCATATACAATGGCGGGCATCATCATCAGCACGGGGCTCGTCTCATAGCAGAACACGGCGTCATAGCGCCGCCCATGCAGCCTGGGCAGGCTGAACAGCGCAAACACAGGCCACGACACATAATTCAGAAAAATGCGCACGGCCGTATTGCCGCGGCGTGGCACCTCGCCCGCGCGGAATAGCTGCGCACCCTCATGCTGCTGGCGCCGCGGGCCCGCATAGCGGTAGCCCTCGAACCATTCCCCCTTCGGGTAGTTCGGCAGTCCGCACAGAACATCCACCTCCACGCCGCTTTCCGCAAAGCCGCGGCAGATGTCCGTGATGCGGAAATTCTCCGGCCAGTAGTGCTGGCTCACAACAAGGATGCGCTTATGCAGCTGTTCCATGTCCTGCCTCACCTCGCTGTGTGCTCTGCCGCTGTGCGGCAGGCGGGGATATGCGGCGGCCCGCCCTGCGCCGCCGCAGCGGCCTTGCAGAGGGCGTTTTCCGCACAGTGCGCGCCGTCATGCCTTGCGCCACACCATTTTGTTCACAACACCCACATAGCTCTGGATAATTTTCACCACTTTGGCGGATACGTCTTCTTCATAACACGGCACGGGGATGCCGGCATCGCCATTTGCGTTCATGGCGACGGCTGTCTCCACCGCCTGCTCCACGCCGCCCTGGCTGATGCCTGCCAGAATGAAGCAGCCCTTGTCCAGTGCCTCGGGGCGCTCGGTAGAGGTGCGGATGCACACCGCAGGGAACGGGTGCCCCACGCTGGTGAAAAAGCTGGCCTCCTCCGGCAGCGTGCCGGAATCGCTCACTACACAGAAGGCGTTCATCTGCAGGTGGTTGTAATCGTGGAAGCCCAGCGGCTCGTGCAGGCGCACGCGCCCGTCCAGCGCAAAGCCGCGCTGCTGCAGAAATTTGCGGCTGCGCGGGTGGCATGAATACAGAATGGGCATGTCGTAGCTTTCGGCCAGACGGTTGACGGAGGTGAACAGGTCTGTGAAGTTCTTTTCGGTGTCGATATTTTCTTCCCGGTGGGCCGAAAGCAGAATATACCTGCCCTTTTCCAGCCCCAGCCTCGTTAGCACATCGCTGGCCTCTATCTGTGCAAGGTTTGCGCGCAGCACCTCCGCCATGGGGCTGCCGGTGACATAGGTGCGCTCTTTGGCGGTGCCCTCGGCGTTCAAATAGCGGCGCGCGTGTTCGGAATAGCACAGGTTCACGTCCGAGATATGGTCTACAATGCGGCGGTTCGTCTCTTCCGGCAGGCACTCGTCAAAGCAGCGGTTGCCCGCCTCCATATGGAAAATGGGAATGTGCAGGCGTTTTGCGCTGATGGCCGAAAGGCAGCTGTTGGTGTCGCCCAAAATCAGCAGCGCGTCCGGCTTTTCCTTCACCATCAGGGCATAGCTTTTGGCAATGATATTGCCAATGGTTTCGCCAAGGTCGGCGCCCACGGCGTCCAGATAGTGATCCGGTGCGCGCAGACCAAGGTCCTCAAAAAAGATCTGGTTCAGCGTGTAGTCGTAATTCTGGCCCGTGTGCACCAGAAGCTGGTCAAAGTATACGTCGCATTTTTTGATTACGGCCGAAAGGCGGATGATCTCCGGCCTTGTGCCCACAATGGTCATCAGTTTCAGCTTGCTCATAGCGGCCCTCTTTTACAAAAAGTATATTTTTATAAAATTATTACAAAAGGGGTTGTATGCTTTCACACCTGTCCGGCCCAGGTATCCGGGTTTTGCGGGTCAAACGGTTCGCTGGCCCACATGACGGTGACAAGCTCGCCCTGGCCCACGTTTTCAATGCTGTGCACATAGCCGGTGGGAATGTCCACCACCTCTAGCTTATCGCCGCTTACGCGGTATTCCAGAACTTTGTCCGTGCCCAGCCTGCGGAAGCAGATGGCCGCCTCGCCCCTCACCACAAGGAATTTTTCGTTTTTTGTGTGGTGCCAGTGGTTGCCCTTTACAACGCCGGGCTTCGCCACATTCACCGACACCTGCCCGCGTTCGGGCGTGCGCAGAAACTCTGTGAAGCTGCCGCGCGCGTCCGCATGCATGCAGAGCGGGTACGCAAAGGCGTCCTCAGGCAGATAAGAGAGGTAGGTGGCATACAGCTTGCGCGTGAGGGCGTCGCCCATATCCGGCACGGCCAGTGTGGCGCGGCTTTCTGCAAAGCTGCGGATAGTGTCTGCCAGGCGCCCAAGGCTCGTCTGGTACACCTCGCACATCAAATGGCAGTAGCCGGGAATGGAGCAGTCCCGCGCGGCGCGGCCCTCCATGGCACCGATAAAGGTATCGACCACGTCGTCGATATACACAAGCGGCAGGGTATACGCCCTGTCGCGCACCTCTATGGGCTGGCCGTGCGCAATGTTGTGGCAGAACGTGGCCACCACGCTGTTGTAGGCGGGGCGGCACCATTTGCCGAACACGCCCGGCAGCCGGTAAACTAGCGCAGGGGCGCCGGTGGCGCGCTCGTGCGCAAAGATAAGCTCTTCCGCCTCGCGCTTCGACCTGCCGTAGTCATTGTCCAGCTCTGCCTGCACAGAGGATGTCACCAGCACGGGCGCCTTGTTGCCCGCCTGGGCCAGAAGATGCAGAAGCTCTTCTGTGAAGCCGCGGTTGCCCGCGTAAAACTCGCCGGGGTCCTTCGGGCGGTTCACACCCGCCAGATGGAATACAAAAGCGGCCTTCTGCACATATTCGCGCAGGGCCTCCTTCGGGGTGTCGATATCGAACGTGAGCAGGCTGTCATACCCGCGGCAACGCAAAGCTGCGCACAGGTTTTTTCCCACAAACCCGCCCGCGCCGGTGACGAGGATGGCGCTGTGCTTGTCCATATGGCAAAAGGCTCCTTTTTGTTTCATTTGCGCCGGCTGCGGCCCTCAGGCCTTTTTCCAGTTCGCCAGCTCGTGCTGCACGTATTCGGCGGTCAATATCTTGTCCACCGTGCCCTGCACATCCAGCCGGCGGGTGTTGTGGCTGGTGTAGCTCTCGTCCGCCTGGGTGTGCACCTGGCCCTTCACCACAAATTTGTCATAATTCAAATCGCGCCCGTCGGCGCTCACGCGGTAATAACCGCCCATATCCTCGCTGCGCACGCGCTCTTCGCGCGTCATCAGTGTTTCAAACAGCTTTTCGCCGTGGCGCGTGCCAATGACCTGCGTGCCCGTGTCGCCAAACAGCTGCTGCACGGCTTTGGCCAGGTCTCCGATGGTGGAGGCGGGGCTTTTCTGCACGAACAAATCGCCCGGCCTTGCATGCTCGAAGGCAAAAGCTACAAGGTCCACCGCCTCGTCCAGATTCATCAGAAAGCGCGTCATGTCCGGATCTGTAATGGTGATGGGCTTGCCGGCCTTGATTTGGTCGATGAACAGGGGGATGACGCTGCCGCGGCTGCACATCACATTGCCGTAGCGCGTGCAGCAGATGGTAGTGTCCTCCGCCTTTACGGTGCGCGCCTTGGCGCCTATCACCTTTTCCATCATGGCCTTCGAGATGCCCATGGCGTTGATGGGGTAAGCGGCTTTATCGGTGGAAAGGCAGACAACCTTTTTCACGCCTGCGTCAATGGCCGCCGTCAGCACATTGTCCGTGCCCTCGATATTGGTGCGCACGGCCTCCATGGGGAAGAACTCACAGCTCGGCACCTGCTTCAGTGCGGCGGCGTGAAAGATAAAATCCACCCCGCGCACGGCGCTTTTCACGCTGGCCGGGCTGCGCACGTCGCCGATATAAAAGCGCAGCTTGCCCGCAAGCTGCGGGTGCAGCTGCTGGTATTCGTGGCGCATGTCGTCCTGCTTTTTCTCATCGCGTGAAAAAATGCGTATCTCGCCGATATCGCTGTGCAAAAAATGCTTGAGCACCGTGTTGCCAAAGCTGCCCGTGCCGCCCGTGATGAGCAGCGTTTTTCCCTTGAAATATTCTGTGTTCATGGCCTGTAAAACTCCTGACATGGTAGATTGAACGGCGCGCGCAACGGCACACGCCGGAAAAAGTCTCATAACTTTACATATTATAACATGTTTCCCCCTGCAAGAAAAGAGGCAATGCCTGCGCGGCCCGCCCCTTTGCCGCAGATGGTTTGCCGTGCGGCATGCCGCATGCTAAAATAGGGAAAACAATGGGGCCGGAGGTGCTGGAACATGAATGCGGCTTTTCTTTTGCTGCCCTTCCTGGCGGTGCGGTTCGGGCTGTTGGCTGCCCTGAATGGGGGGCTTTGTGGCGTGTGGTCCATTTTGCCCTGCTGCAGGGCGGCAGCGGGCGGCTCTGGCTTTGCGCCTGCCGCCGCTTGAGGCTCTTGCGTGCAGGCTGCGGCCCATACGCCTTGACGGCAGGGGGCGCGGCGTGCTACCATCGAAAAAAAGGCCGCCCCGTGCGCGTGCAAAAAGGTGCGGCGGGGTGCGAAAGGAAGAGAAAATATGCGTGCAGTGGAACGTTTTTGCCGCTATGCGGCGTATGACACACAGTCCAGCGAGGCGTCGGAGGATTCGCCGTCCACAGAAAAGCAGCTTGTGCTGGCGAAGGCGCTGTGTGAAGAGCTGAAGGCGCTGGGCGCCGAAAACGCCCATGTAGACGAATACGGTTATGTGTACGGCTGGGTGCCTGCATCGCCCGGCTGCGAGGCGGCGCCCGCGCTGGGCCTTATTGCCCATATGGATACAGCCCCTGCTTTCAGCGGCGCGGGCGTGACGCCCGTGTTTCATGAAAATTACGACGGCGGCGACGTGTCTCTGCCAAAAGAAGGGCGCACCATCCGCGTGCAGGATTTCCCAAACATGAAGGCGCTGCGCGGGCGCACGCTTATCATGGCGGACGGCACCACCCTGCTTGGGGCGGACGACAAGGCCGGCATTGCCGAGATTATGACGCTGCTGGAGGTGCTGGCCGCCACCGGCGCGCCGCACGGCAGGCTGTGCATTGCGTTTACGCCCGATGAGGAGATAGGCCGGGGGGCCGACCGCTTCGACGTGCAGAAGTTCGGCGCTAAATACGCCTACACCATGGACGGCGGCGCCGAAGGCGGCGTGGAGTACGAGAACTTCAATGCGGCTGCGGCCCGCTTCGACATCACAGGCGTCTCGGTGCACCCGGGCTCGGCCAAGGATGTGATGGAAAACGCCCTGCTCATCGCCATGGAGATAAACGCCCTGCTGCCCGCACAGGATGTGCCCGCCAAAACAGAGGGTTACCAGGGCTTCTTCCATGTGACGGCCCTTTCGGGCACGGATGAAAAGGCGTATATCGAATATATTGTGCGCGACCATGATGCGGAAAAGTTCGCGGGCCGCTGTGCGCTTTTGCAGCAGATATGCGACAGGCTTCAGGCCGAGCACCCCACAGCACGCATCCGCCTGAAGCTGAGCGAAAGCTACCGCAACATGGCCGAGCAAATCGCCCCGTGCATGCACCTTATTGAAAATGCCCGTGCGGCTGCGCGGGCCGCAGGCATCGAGCCGTACACCGAGGCTATCCGCGGCGGCACGGACGGCGCGCGCCTCTCGTTTATGGGGCTGCCGTGCCCCAATCTCGGCACGGGCGGCCACAACTTCCATGGACCGTACGAATGCATCACCACAGAGGCCATGGACGCCGTGGTGGACATGCTGGTGCATCTGGTGGGCCTGTATGCCCATTTTGAAGAGGGCAGGGCGTGACGGCACCGGTGCGCGGCCTTTCGGCCTGCCATAACCACACGCAGATGAGCGACGGCGCGCTGGAGCTGGACGGTATGGTGCGCGCCGCCGTCCGCCGCGGCTTTTCCGACATCGGTATTTCAGACCACTCCTGCCTTGCGGCAGAGCCGCCGCACGCCACCGGGGACGAGGCTGGCTATATTGCCGCGCTGCGCGGTGCAAAGGCGCGCTTCGCAGGCGAGATATGCGTGGCCGCGGGCCTTGAACTGGACGCGCTCTCCCGTTTTTCAGCCCGGAAAGAACTGGATTACGTCATCGGCTCGGTGCACTACCTGTACGACAAGGCCGCAGACCGCTTCTATGGGGTAGATTGGGACGAAGCAACGGCAAAAACCTGCATCAAAGAGATGTTTGGCAAAAACGGCCTTGCCTATGCGAAGGCTTATTATGCGGCGGTGGCGGAAAATGCCCTGCGCACAAGGCCGGACGTGATAGGCCATTTCGATTTGGTGGTGAAGCCAAACGCGCGCGGCGCCCTGTTCGATGAGGAGAGCCCCGCCTACCGCGCTGCCGCGCTGGAGGCACTGGACGCCTGCTGCGAGGCCGGGGCCATTCTGGAGGTAAACACGGGCGGCGTGTTCCGCGGCTGGCGCAGCACGTTTTACCCCGCGCCGTTCCTGTTGCGGCGCGCAGCGGAAAAAGGCATGCGCGCCACCGTCAGCGCAGACGCCCACTGCGCCGAAGCCCTGTGCTTCGGCTTTGCGGCCGCGCGCGAAATGCTGCGCTGCGCGGGTTTTTGCAGTGTGTGGGCGCTGCGGGGCGGCACCTTTTGCGAAGAGGCGCTGTGAAAAACGGTGCGCCCCGCGCGCAAAACGCCTTGCGAAAATGTAAGTGCGGTGTTATGATGAAAAAAAGGAGCCGGCCCGCGCCGCCCCGCGCCCTGCGGCCTATGCAGCGGGCCTGAAAAGGAGTTGGAAGCGCCATGTCGAACATCTGGCACGATATGAACCCCTCGCGCATCAGCCCGGACGACTTTATCGCCGTCATTGAAATTGAGAAGGGCTCGAAGAAAAAATATGAGCTGGACAAGGAGACGGGCCACATCATTCTGGACCGCATCCTGTATACCTCCACCCATTACCCGGCCAACTACGGCCTTATTCCGCGCACCTATGCCGACGACGGCGACCCGCTGGACGTGCTGGTGCTCTCCAGCGAGACCATCGCCCCGCTCAGCCTGGTGCGGTGCTACCCCATCGGCGTCATCACCATGCTGGACCAGGGCAAGATGGATGAAAAAATCATCGCCATCCCCTTCAACGACCCCACCTACAATACCTATACGGATATCTCCCAGCTGCCCAGCCACATCTTCTCCGAGATGCGCCACTTCTTCAGCGTATATAAAAACCTGGAGGGTAAGGACACCGTGGTGAACGAAGAGCAGGGCCCGGATGAGGCAAAGCGCATTATCCAGAACTGCCTGGACGCATACATCGAAAAATTTTGCCGGTAACGGCGGGAAGGAAGCTGTGAAATGAGAAAGGGAACAGCCTTCAGCCTTGTAGGCTTTATTCTGGGCGCCGTGGGGGCCGTTGTGTCTGTCACGGCCATCGTGTTCAGCGCCGTGGGCGTGGTGCTGAATAAAAAATTCAGCCGCCCGCGCGTGCGCTGAAGGCGCAATACGCAGCCCGGCAGCCGGAAGAGAGCGTGCTCTTCCGGCTTTTTTCGCCGTGCGGCCCGCGCCGGGCCAAAAAGCCGTTTGAAAGGGGGCGCCGCCCATGGAAAAACAGCCGCAGCGCCCCGTGCTGGGCGCGCTGGAGACGCAGCTCTCCTTCGAAGAGGCGCAAAGCCTGTGTGCCATGGAGGATATGCCCGTAGAGGCATTTTCCTTCACGGGCGGCGGTGCGCCGGGCGCACAGCTTGCCAAAAGCGAATGGCGCGGCTGTGCGCTGAAGGGCGTATGCCTGCGCGGGGCGGACCTGCGCGGCGCGTATTTCCGCGATGTTTCGTTTCTGAACTGCGATTTTGCCGGCGCAGCCCTGATAGGCGCCACGCTGCACAGGTGCGCGTTTGAGGGCTGCCGCCTTACGGGCGCAAATTTCAGCGCAGGGGCTCTGGCGGACGTTCGCTTTTTTGGCTGTGTGGCGCAGAGCGCCGCTTTTTCCGAATGCGGCATGAAGGCCGTGCTGTTCGAGCAGACAGACCTTTCCGGCGCCGCCTTTTGCGACATTGGCCTGCGGCGGCGCGCCGCGTTCGCATTCAAAGAGTGCAGCCTTGCAGGCGCGCAGTTTTTGCACACGCCGCTTGCGGGGCACAGCTTTGCCACCTGCAATATCGAGGGCATCTCGCTGGAGGGGCCCGAACTGCGCGGCGCACGCGTCACAGCGCTGCAGGCGTGCGGGCTGGCAAAGCTGCTGGGCGTCATCGTTGAATAGCGCCGCCCTTTTAAGCCATCCAAAAAAACAGCAGGGGGCTGTATGGTCATGAAAGCATATCTGGAAGCGGGGCAGTTCGTCACCACGCACGGCGTGGTGGGCGAATTGAAGCTGTACCCATGGGCCGACGGCCCGGAATTTATCGCGCAGCTTCCGCGGCTGTATCCGGCGCCGCAGGGCGGCGCGCCGCTGGAAATTGAGCGCGTGCGCGCGCACAAGGGCATGTGCATCATAAAGCTGCGCGGGGTGGACGATATGGATGCCGCCCGCGCTTATATCGGCAAAACGGCCTATTTTGCCCGTACGGACGCAAGGCTGCCCGCGGGGCGCTATTTTGTGCAGGATATCATTGGCTGCGAGGTGCGCGACGCCGCCACGGGCGCCGTATACGGCACAGTGCGCGACATCACGCACCCCGCCGCGTCGGACGTGTATGCCATTCAGACGCCGCAGGGCGGGACGGTGCTGTTCCCGGCCGTGGCGGAATTTCTGGGCGAGCTGTGCCCGCAGGAGGGGTACGTCACCGTGCGGCCCATCCCCGGCATGTTCGACGGCGGGGAGGTGGATGCCGGTGCGGATTGACGTTGCCACCCTGTTCCCGGAGATATGCGAGGCGTTCATGGCGCAAAGCATCATTGGCCGCGCGCAGAAAAACGGCCGCATCGAGTTTCACGCCCACCAGATACGCGAGCACACGCTGAACAAGCAGCGCCAGGTGGACGATTACCCCTATGGCGGCGGCCCCGGCATGGTGATGCAGGCGCAGCCCATTTACGACTGCTGCGCCGCCGTTCTGCAGGCGGCGGCGGCCGAGGGCCGCGCCCGGCCGCATGTGGTGTTCATGACGGCGGGCGGCACGCCGCTTACCCAGCAGGTGTGCAAGCGCCTTGCCAAAGAGGAAAGCCTGCTTCTGGTGTGCGGGCATTATGAGGGCATTGACGAGCGCGTGATAGAGGCGCTGGCCGATGAAGAAATATCCATCGGCGACTATGTGCTCACCGGCGGCGAGCTGGCGGCGCTGGTGGTGGCGGACAGCGTGTTCCGCCTTCAGCCCGGCGTGCTGGCCTGCGCCGAGGGCTATGAGGACGAGAGCTTCTATTCCGGTCTTTTGGAGTACCCCCAGTACACCCGGCCGGAGGAATGGCACGGCATGCGCGTGCCGGACGTGCTGCTCAGCGGCCACCATGCAAATATCGGCGCATGGCGTGCGCAGCAGGCGCTGGCGCGCACGCGCATGCGCAGGCCGGACCTTTACGCCGCCTACCTTGCCCGACAGAAGGACGATGAAAGAAAGGGCTGAACAGCCCGTCTGCGGGCCGGAAAAACCGCATATTTTTTTGTTTGGGCCAAGAATTCTGTATAAACCGCAGAGGAAGTTGAAAACTAATTGGTGATACCGCACAAAGAACCGGAAAAAGAAGTTCCGGTTTGATGGCATGTTGCAGAAAATCGCAAAAGCTGTACGAAATTGTTTGACGAACCGTGAGGCAAAGGTATAGAATGAGGGCAAAGCGTCAGCTGTCATTCACTGTGTTAGAAGGAGCGTTTGAATATGTTTGTGAAAGAAGTTACCGTCGAGAACCAGGTGGGGTTGCACGCGCGTCCCGCTACCTTCTTCATCCAGAAAGCGAATGAGTTCAAGTCTTCCATCTGGGTCGAAAAAGAAGAGCGCCGCGTGAACGCCAAAAGCCTGCTCGGCGTTTTGAGCCTGGGCATCGTGGGCGGCACCACCATCCGCATCATTGCAGACGGCGCAGATGAGCAGGCGGCCGTGGAGGGCCTGACTGAGCTGGTGAATTCCGGCTTCAGCGAATAACCGAAAGGGCAAGTGAAACGGCGGTGTGCGGCACCCGTGCAGGTGCGGCACGCCGCTTTATTTTTGCCGGAACAGGGCGAAACGGGGCGAATACATGACAAAACAGCAGCTTTGGGAAAAGGCAAAAATGCTGCCGCTTCTGCCGGGGGTGTATATCATCCGCGACAAGGCGGGCGAAATCATCTATATCGGTAAGGCAAAGCGCCTGCGCACGCGTGTTTCACAGTATTTCCGCGAGGGTGTGCCGCATGACGCAAAGGTGACGAAGATGATAAGCCACGCGTTCGAGTTCGACGTCATCGTCACGCAGAGCGAGTTCGAGGCCCTTGTGCTGGAATGCAGCCAAATCAAGCAGCACAAGCCCAAGTACAACATTCTTTTGAAGGACGACAAGGGCTACAGCTATGTAAAGGTCACGCGTGAAAAGTGGCCGCGCCTTTCGGCGGCCCTGCAGAAGGACGATGAAAACGCCGATTACTACGGCCCCTTCACCTCCAGCTTTGCCGTGCGCGAAATGGTGGAGGCGGCGTCCGACGTGTTCCGCCTGCCGCGGTGCACGCGGCGCTTCCCGCAGGACATCGGCAAAGGGCGCCCGTGCCTGAACGCGCACATCGGCAAGTGCATGGCCGTGTGCTCGGGCAAAATACGCAATGAGGATTACCGCGAGGCCGTGGAAAGCGCCCTGCACATGATACGCCACGGCCAGGCGGATATTATGAAAACGCTGAAGGCACGCATGGAGGACGCCGCCCAGCGCCTGGATTTCGAGCGCGCCGCCCTCATACGGGACCAGCTTGCCGCCATTGAAAAGGTAAGCCGCGGGCAGAAGGTGGTGCGCAGCGAGGTGGCCGAGCAGGACGTCATCGCCTTTGCGGGCTCTGCCAGCGCCGTGTGCGCGGCCATCCTGCGCTTCCGCGAAGGGCGCCTGGCCGATAAGCGCGAGTTTTTGTTCCACGACACGCAGGACATCGCCGCCCTGCGCGACGAATTTCTGCCGCGCTATTATCTGGAGGACACCGAGTTCATCCCCAAAAGCATTGCCGTGGACGAGGCGCCCGCGGGCGCGCAGCACCTGCAGCGCCTTTTGTCCGAGACAAAGGGCGTGAAGGTGCAGCTGTATGTGCCCCAGCGCGGCGATACGAAAAAGCTGGTGGATATGGCGCGCACCAACGCCTTCGAGCGCCTTGCGCGCGAGAGCGGGCGCTATGCGCGCGAGCAGCGTGCTTTGGACGAAACGGCCCATCTGCTGGGGCTTGCCGCGCCGCCGCAGGTGATAGAGAGCTACGACATTTCAAACTGGGGCGACGGAACCAGCGTGGCCGGCATGGTGGTGTTCGAGGGCGGCAAACCCAAAAAGGCGGGCTACCGCCGCTTCAAAATGCGCACGGTGCCCGGCACGGACGATTATGCCTCCATGGCCGAGACGCTGGCGCGCCGCGCCGCCGAGTATGAAAAGGGCACGAACAGCCAGTTCAAAATAAAGCCGGATCTGCTGCTTATCGACGGCGGGCGCGGGCAGGTGGCCGCCGTGTGCGCCGCGCTTGCGGGCACGCAGCTTGCGGGCGTGCCCGTGTTCGGCATGGTGAAGGACGCAAAGCACCGCACCCGCGGCCTTGTGGACGCGGCCGGGCGCGAAATAACCCTTGCCCTGCACCGCGGGCCCTTCACCTTTATCACCTCCATTCAGGACGAGACGCACCGCTGGGCCAACGATTACCGCCGCAGGCTGCAAAAGGGCAGGGCCTATTCCTCCACGCTGGAGGCCGTGCCCGGCGTGGGCCCGGCCACGGCAAAGGCCCTGCTGGCCCACTTCAAAACAGTGGGCGCCGTGCGCGAGGCCCCGCTGGAAGAGCTGTGCGCGGCAAAGGGCGTTTCAAGGCGCGCCGCCGAGGCCGTGTGGAACGCCTTCCACGCTTCGCCTTGAAAAACAGCGGGGTTCCTGTTAGAATAAAATAGAAACGTATCCTGCGCCGCCGCTTCGCGCGGCAGGGCGCATTTCGTAAAAGGGAGGCAGCCATGCGCATTATTGCAGGCACGGCGCGCGGCACCGCGCTGAAAACGCTGCCGGGCACGGACGTTACGCGCCCCACGGTGGCCCGTGTGAAAGAGGGCATGTTTAGCGCTGTGCAGTTCCTTGTGCCAGGCGCGCGCGTGCTGGACGCATTTGCAGGCTCTGGCCAGCTTGGGCTGGAGGCGCTCAGCCGCGGGGCGGCGTCGTGCGTTTTTCTGGACGAATCGCGCGCGGCTTGTGCCGTGGTGCGCGAAAACACCGCCGCCGCGCGGCTTGCCGAAAGGGCCCGCGTGCTGCAAACAAGCGCCGGGGCCTACCTTGCCGCCTGCCCGCAGACGTTCCACCTCATTCTGCTGGACCCGCCCTACCGCCGCGGCACCGTGGCGGCCATTCTGCCCGCCGCGGCGCGCGTGCTGGCGCCGGGCGGCGTGGTGCTGGCAGAGACAGAGTGCGGCGCGCAGCTGCCTGAGGCATGCGGCGCGCTTTGCCTGGCAAAGCAGTACCGGTACGGCACGGTGCTTGTCTCGAAGTACACGCTTTGTGCCGGGGACGGCCAATAGGCCGCGAAAAGGGGGAGACATCATGCGCATCGCCATCTGCCCGGGTAGCTTCGACCCGGTGACGAAAGGCCATGTGGATATTATCGAGCGCACGGCAAAGCTGTTCGACAGGGTGGTGGCGCTGGTTGTCATCAACCCGGCAAAGCGCCCGTTCTTCACAGTGGAAGAGCGCACCGGTTTTCTGCGCCGCGCCACAGCGCACATCGGCAACGTCACGGTAGATTCCTACCAGGGCCTTCTGGCCGATTATGCCCGCCATATGGGCGCGTGCACGCTTATCAAGGGCCTGCGCGCCGTGACGGATTTTGAGTTCGAGTTTCAGCAGGCGCTCACCAACAAAAAGCTGAACGCCGAGCTGGAGACAATGTTCGTCATCACCGATTCTCAATACATGTATCTGTCCTCCAGCATGGTCAAGCAGGTCGCCCAGTTCGGCGGCGATGTGACGGGCTTCCTGCCCGAGGTCATCCGCGAGGAAGTAGTGCGGCGCCTGAAACAGGGCCCAAAACAGGAGGTTTGAACATATGACCATCGACGAATTGCTGGACATCATGGACGAGACGCTGGAGGAGGCCACCACCCTTCCGTTCACCGGCGGCAAGCGCATGGTGGATGTGGAGAAGGTGCGCGATATCATGGACGATATCCGCCTTTCCATGCCGCAGGAGATAAAGCAGGCCCGCGCCATTGTGGAAGACCGCGGCCGCATTGTGGACGACGCCAACAAAGAGGCCGAGGCCATCATCAAGCGCGCGGAAGAGCGCGCCCGCGCCATTGTGGCCGAGCAGGCCATTGTAAAGGCCGCCCAGCAGAAGGCCACCGAGATGCTGGCAAGCGCCCAGGCTCAAAGCCGCGAGATGCGCGCCACAGTCACCGGCTACTGCGAGAACATGCTGCGCCGCACGGAAGAGCAGCTTGCCCAAAGCCTGACAGATGTGAAAACGGTGCGCACCACCCTGCGTCAGACCTCGACAAAGGGCTTTGCCGAAAAGCGCCAGCCGCGCGGCGAGAACTGAGGGTTGACAAAGCGTTCTTAATAGGATAAAATCTCAATTAAGAATACTGTAAGGAGGCCCGCTGTGGAAAGACGAAACACCATTCAAAAACAGCTTGTGCTGGAAGCGGTGGCACGGCTGCACAACCACCCCACGGCCGAGCAGGTGTACGCCAAAGTTGTAAAAGAGCATCCCACCATCAGCAAAGCCACGGTGTACCGCAACCTTGCCAGCCTTTCAGAGGACGGCAGGCTGCGCCATCTGCCTATGCCCGCTGGGGCAGACAGGTTTGACCACCGCTTGGACGAGCACGCCCATATCGAGTGTATGGCGTGCGGCAGGCTGGACGATGTGGAATTTTCTGCAGGTGCGCCCGGCGGCGAGCTTGCCTCGCTGGATGCATTTGCCGAACAGGCCACTGGCTACACACAGGCGCAGCACACAGTGCTGTTCACCGGTGTGTGCCCGGCGTGCGCCGCGCAGCGCGCGCTGCACAAAGCGTAATTTTACGCAGAAATGCGCAAAATAAGGCACCGGGGCCTGCCGGCGGGCGCTTTGCCCGGCGGTGCGCCCCGGCGCCGGGGAAGTTTATCTTAAAAATGAAGGAAAAGGAGAGATGGTCATGAATCTGAAGGGTTCCAAAACAGAACAAAACCTGTGGACGGCGTTTGCGGGCGAAAGCCAGGCGCGCAACAAGTACACCTATTACGCCTCTAAGGCAAAAAAAGAGGGCTATAACCAGATAGCCGCCATTTTTGAAGAGACGGCCGGCAACGAGAAAGAGCATGCGAAAATCTGGTTCAAGCTGCTGCACGACGGCATGCCCGACACTGCCGCCAACCTGGTGGACGCCGCCGCGGGCGAGCATTACGAGTGGACGGATATGTACGCCGGCTTTGCCAAAACCGCCAAAGAGGAAGGCTTTGACAAAATTGCCTGGCTGTTTGAGGCCGTGGGCAAAATTGAAAAAGAGCACGAAGAGCGTTATCTGGCGCTGAAGGCCTCGCTGGACGCGGGCACCGTGTTCGCCCGCGAGACAGAGCAGGTGTGGGTGTGCACCAACTGCGGCCATGTGCATATCGGCACGCACGCCCCCGAGGTGTGCCCCGTGTGCGAGCATCCGCAGGCTTACTTCGTCATTCAGAAAAAGAATTATTGAGCATCAAGTGCTCCAAGGCGCGTGGATAAAAGAAAGCGCCGTTTCGGCTGACGCTTTTGGCGCCCGATGCACGCAAAAAGCCCGGCAAGCTGTCAAGCTTGCCGGGCTTTTCTGCACACATTCCCTCCAAGGCCGCCGGGCCGGCAAAGCCGCCCGGCGCCCCGAAAGCGGCGGTTTTTAATGCAGAGCGGGGAGGCTTTCTGTGGGCGCCATTTGCGGCTTTCAGGGAAAGCGGAAGAGGCTGTGCGCAAAAATTGCCTTCCGGGGGCGGCGCTTTCTTGCGGCAGCGCACCTAAAGCCGGGGTGCGTTCCTTGCTTCCCGGCGCGGTGGACGCGCGCTTTGCAAAAGAAGCGTGTTTTCAAAACCCCTGAAATTTTTGGGCTGGCGGGCCGGACACCCATTGATTTTTTGTGCGGAATAGAGTAGTATCTGTATATGAGGCGCCGCGCACAGCGGCGCGGTGAAAGGGGCCCCTTTCTGTTTCTCCGGCATTGCCGGAGAAACCGCCTGTCTCACACAGGGGGGAGAGCTGGGGCCGAAAACCTGTGAAGGAGAGAAAAGGCATGAGGAAATTCAAACGGCTTTTGTGCGGCCTGCTGGCCATGGCCCTGCTTGTGTGCGCCCTGCCCGCGGCAATGGCCGAGGGGGCGGATAAAACCACGCCCGGCTATGTGGACGAAAACAACGGCCACCCCAAATATGTGTCGGAGACCTTCGATTTTGTAGAAGGTGACATCGCCTATAAGCTGGTGGACGGCGGCGTGGAGGTGGCGCCTTGGAAATGGGCGTGGAAGGGGCATAACTGCCCCCAGCATACAGACCATGTGTTTGCAGGCTCGGAATATTCAAACCGCGGCACAATGAGCATCCCGGCCAGCGTCAGCCACGGCGGGCAGAGCTACGCCGTGGTGGGCATCGGCAGCGGTGCGTTTTTCGAGGTGGGCGGCACGTCCGTCACCCTGCCGGAGGGCCTGCAGTATCTGGCGGACAGCGCCTTCAGCGCCAGCAATCTGACGGACATCACCATCCCGGCCAGCGTCACGCGCATTGGCGAGCGCAGCCTTGCCAGCGGTTTTGCCTCCATCACCTTTGCGCCGGGCAGCAATTTGCAGACGGTGGGCAGCCTGGCATTCGACGGCGCCGGGGTCACGCAGCTTGCCCTGCCGGAGACCGTGACCGAGATAGGGGCCAGAGCCTTCCGCGGCTGCGGTAAGCTGGCTGCCGTCACCATCCCGGCGGGGGCGCGCTTCACCTCGCTGCCCGCCTTCGGCAACTCCAGCTTTGACAAATTCAATTATCAGGGCGAGGTAACCTTTGCGCTGGGCAGCCCTTATTACGAGCGGGACGGCGTTGTGTACGACGGTGACGCCCTGCTGGAGGTGCGCCGCGTTCAGGAGCACGTGGTGGTGCCGGAGGGTGTGAAATATATCACAGAAGGCGCCTTCTGGATGCCGAATAAGGACAGCACGCTGAAAACGCTTCAGCTGCCGCAAAGCCTTGTCAGCATCGGGAAAAACGCCTTTGCGGGCAACACGGGCCTGCAGAGCGTGGTGGTGCCGGAAAATGTCACGGAGATAGGCACGCAGGCCTTTAACGGGTGCAGCGCCATGACGTCCGCCGTGGTGGAGGGGAACGTGACGGAACTGAACGGGACGTTCGGCGGGTGCAGCGCGCTTGCCAGCGTTACATTACCGGATACGGTGAAGGTAATTGGCAGCAGTACGTTTTCTGGCTGCGCCTCGCTGACGGAATTTGATTTTTCCGGTATTGAGGAAATTGGAAGCAGAGCATTTTTTAACAGCGGTGTGAAGGTGCTGGAAGGGGCAGATTCACTGAGAATAATTGGAAATACGGCGTTTGCAAATTCCAAGCTGGAAAAAGCTATCCTGCCGCAGGGCGTAACCGAACTTCCGCAAGGTGTATTTGGAAATTGCGAAGCACTGAAAACAGTGGTTCTTCCTGACACGGTCACTGTCATACAGAAGCAGGCGTTTCAAAAGGCGCTTGCACAGCCGGGCAGTATTCTTATTATGCAGGGTAATGTCCCGCCCAGCTTTGATGCGAACGCCTTCGGCTCCTCCGGCAAGCCGGACGCAGATGTGCTGACCGTGATTGTGCCACAGGAGGCGAAAGATGCTTATGCGGCTGATAGTACATTGGGCAGCTACGTTTCTGTGGACGCCAGCGGCATTACCTATGCCCTCTCGCTGGATAAAGCCGCGCTCAGCGTACAGGCGGGCGGCACGGCTGTGCTGAAGGCAGACGCAGTGCTGCCCGCCGGGGCAGGGCTGGTGTGGGCCAGCAGCAGCCCGGCCGTTGCCACAGTGGAAAACGGCACAGTGAAGGGCGCCGCGGCGGGCACTGCCGTGGTGACGGCGCGCATCGAGCTGAACGGCGTGGTGCTTGCCGATGCAAGCTGCACTGTGACAGTGACGAAGGCGGGCGAAGCGGAAAAGCCCGCCGGGCCCTCCGGCGGGGCTGCACCGGCCCCGCAGAAGCCGAACCCCAAAACGGGCGTGTAAAACAGAACACGGTAGAGCAATGGCATGGGCCCCGGTTTTCAAAACCGGGGCCTGCTTGTTTGCGCAGAAAGGCCGCCGCCCAGTTGGCAGCCATGGCCGTTGCGGTTATGGCTGGCTTGGGAAATAAGCGGCAAGGCCGGTATGCAGCCCGCCTCACAAAAGAGCTTTGCTTTAAGCATAGAGCGAAGCGTGGCTCTGGCCGCGGGCTTCCAAAGGCAGAAGGCTCTGTTGACACAGCGGCCGCCCACTTGCGGGCCGGGGGGATGCAGGTGAAATAAAATTCCGTGCGGTTTGAGGCGCGTGCCGCC
>JAGZUF010000046.1 GCA_018380115.1 Oscillospiraceae bacterium
TGGCAGCTTGGCTGTGTGCTTACTCCATTCTGCCACCGGGGGGGAGGCCATATGAACTTCTTTTCGTTTCCCTTATGTGTTGCTCTTGATAGTATAATTCACCCGATGCAAAAGCCAGGGCCGGCATAAGCCGGCCCTGGCTTTATTTTCAAAATGGAAAAATCTCAAACCAGAAGGCTTTTCGCCCTTTGGGCGATATGCTCCGCTGTCAGGCCATATTCCTCGAACAGTTCGTCCGGGTTCCCGGACTTTCCAAACTTATCTTCAATACCCACCGCGGCAAATTTTGCATTGGTCCTGCCCATCAGAGCCTCTGCCGTGGCGGACGCCAGGCCGCCAATCAGCGAATGCTCCTCTGCCGTAACAACGGCGCCGCATTTTTCAGCCCACTCCAGAACCGTCTGCGCATCATACGGCTTGATGGTGTGCACATTCAGCACAGCAGCGCTTATCCCCTCCTGTGCCAGCATATCGGCCGCCGCAAGCGCGCGCTGCACCATCAGGCCCGTGGCCACAATGGCAACGTCCTTTCCCTCGCGCAGCACATTTGCTTTGCCAGGCACGAACGGCGTATCTTCACCAGTGAGGATAGGGCACACAGGGCGCGCCACACGCACATACACCGGACCCTCTATCTCTGCCGCGGCACGCACGGCCTTCTGAGTCTCCAGCGCATCGCAGGGCACCAGCACCGTCATATTGGGCAGCACACGCATCAGGGCAATGTCCTCAATGCTCTGGTGGCTGCCGCCGTCTTCGCCCACCGAAAGGCCGGAATGCGTCAGGCAGAACTTCACGTTGGCATTCACATACGCCACGCTGTTCCGAATCTGCTCGTAGGCGCGCCCAGCGCCGAACAGTGCAAAGGTGGAAACGAATGGCACCAGTCCTTCATGTGCCATACCCGCAGCCGCACACACCATATTGGCCTCAGCGATACCGAAGTCAAAAAAGCGCTGCGGATACTGCGCCTTAAATAACTTTGTCATCGTGGCGCCCGCCAGGTCTGCGTCCAGCACTACTACTTTTTCATTTGTTCTGCCAAGTTCGCACAGCTCTTCGCCATAGGCGATCCTCAAAGATTTTCCTTCAGCCATCGTCCTGCACCCCCAGTTCTACAAGCGCCTTTTCATATTCTTCCCGGCTGGGCGCTTTGCCATGCCAGCCCACCTGGTCTTCCATAAAGGACACGCCATGCCCCTTGTGTGTCTCGCAGCACACAAACAGGGGCCTGCCCTCATGCGGCGTATTCAGCGCCTTCACAATGGCCCCGATGTCGTGGCCGTTCTCCACCTTCACACAGGCGAAGCCAAAAGCCTCATATTTTTTCACAGGGTCTCCGATGCTCATCACTTCATCGTTTCTGCCGTCTATCTGAAGGCCGTTGTGGTCCAGAATAACGGTGAGGTTATCCAGCTTATAATGGGCGGCGCTCATCGCAGCCTCCCACACAAGGCCCTCCTGCATTTCTCCGTCACCCACAAGGGCGAACACGCGGTGGTTTTCCCCTTTATATTTTGCAGCCATGGCAAGGCCGCCCGCAATGGAAACGCCCTGCCCAAGAGAGCCGGTGTTCACATCTACGCCCGCCGTTTTGCGCATGTCGGGGTGCCCCTGCAGATGGCTCGCCGTTTTGCGCAGCGTCCACAGCTCTTCCCGCGGGAAGAAGCCCTTATCTGCCAGCACTGCATACAGCGCCGGGCACGCATGCCCTTTCGAGAGCACAAAGCGGTCTCTTTCTTCCCAGTGCGGGGCCGCGGGATCTACCTTCATGACATTATAATACAGCGCCATCAAAATCTCCAGGCATGAAAGTGAACCACCCGGATGGCCGGATTTTGCGCAGCACAGCATCTTCAGGATGTCCGCGCGAAGGTGTTTTGCCTTCTCCTGCTGCAATGCAAGTTCCATATCCAACAACCTCCCTTTATTCCGACACGGAAGAAGCCTTGTTCTTCAGCATCACATCATGCGCACCGCCTTCTACAATACTGGTGGAAGAAACCACCGTCAGGCGCGCTTTTTCCTGCAGCTCAGGAATGGACAGTGCGCCGCAGTTGCACATGGTGCTGCGCACCTTGGCAAGGGTGACGCTG
This sequence comes from Oscillospiraceae bacterium, assembly GCA_018380115.1. Classification (GTDB taxonomy): domain Bacteria; phylum Bacillota; class Clostridia; order Oscillospirales; family Ruminococcaceae; genus Ruthenibacterium. The sequence goes on from JAGZUF010000046.1 coordinate 2,097, forward strand.
ACGCCGTCCTTCAATGCACCGGCATAAGGCACATAGCTGTCCACGCCTTCTTCAAAGCTCAGCTTCTGCGCGCCGCCAAGGTCGTACCGCTGCCAGTTGCGCGCACGGTTCGAGCCCTCGCCCCAATATTCTTTCACGAACTGGCCGTTTATTTTCAGCTTGTTGGTGGGGCTTTCGTCAAAGCGTGAGAAATAGCGCCCCAGCATCACAAAATCCGCCCCCATGGCAAGCGCCAGGGTGATGTGATAGTCGTGCACAATGCCGCCGTCCGAGCAGATGGGCACATAAATGCCTGTCTCTTTGAAATATTCATCGCGCGCGGCCGCCACCTCAATGGTGGCTGTGGCCTGCCCGCGGCCAATGCCCTTGGTTTCGCGCGTAATGCAGATGGAACCGCCGCCAATGCCTATCTTCACAAAATCGGCCCCGGCCTCGGCCAGAAAACGGAAACCGTCGCGGTCCACCACATTGCCCGCGCCCACCTTTACCGTGTTGCCATAGCGCTCGCGTATCCATTTCAGCGTGCGCGCCTGCCACTCGCTGAAGCCCTCGGACGAATCAATGCACAGCACGTCCGCACCGGCTTCCACCAGGGCGGGCACGCGCGTCTCGTAGTCGCGCGTATTGATGCCCGCGCCCACCACATAGCTCTTGTTCTTATCCAGCAGCTCGTTCACATTCTCTTTGTGGGAATCATAGTCCTTACGGAACACGATATACTGCAGATGCTGGTTCTCGTCGATAAGGGGCAGCGCATTCAGCTTATTATCCCAAATGATATCGTTCGCCTTTTTCAGCGTCGTATCCGCCGGGGCAGTGACAATATGCTCAAACGGCGTCATAAACTCTGTGACCGGCACGTCCGGGCTCATGCGTGAAACGCGGTAGTCTCTGCTGCCAATGATGCCAAGCAGCTTGCCATGTGCCGTGCCGTCATCCGTGACGGCTACGGTAGAATGGCCGGTGCGCTGTTTCAGCTCCAGAATATCTGCCAGCGTGGCGTCCGGACGAACATTGGAATCGCTGGTAATGAACCCCTTTTTATAGCTTTTCACCCGCGCGATCATAGCTGCCTCGTCCTCTACGCTCTGTGAGCCGTATACAAAGGAAACGCCACCCTCTTTCGCCAGTGCAATCGCCATGGTATCGTTCGAAACAGACTGCATGATAGCCGACACCATCGGGATATTCATAGAGAGTGGACATTCTTCCTGCCCCTTTTTATATTTTACAAGCGGGGTCTTCAGGCTTACGGCCGCCGGGATGCACGCGGCGGAAGAATACCCCGGCACAAGCAGGTACTCTCCGAACGTGCGGGAGGGTTCGCTGAAATAAGTTGCCATCGTCTCGTTCTCCTTTTCTGTGTTCCTGCAGGGCGGGCGGTTTTCCCGCCCCTCTTTTCGATTTTTCTTTATCGTACCACAATTCGCCTGTTTTCGAAAGCCTTGTTTTATTTCACCCCGCGCCGAAAAAAGCCGCAGGCGCTAACGCTTTT
>JAGZUF010000020.1 GCA_018380115.1 Oscillospiraceae bacterium
CGCGTGCATTGAACAGAAAGCAGGCAGGAAATGCCGCGCACCCCGTTTGGGGCGCGCGGCGTTTTGCAAGCTGGCGCGGCTGATGGCAATGGCCGCGGGTTTGCGGGCCGGGGGGAAAGGGAAAAGCTCTGCACTTTGAGCCGCATGCCGAAAGCAGGCCCTTACAGGGCCCGCGCAGGCTGTAGGCGCGGCCTGGGGTTATGATTTTGGCCTGCCGCAGCTTTCCCCTGTATTCTGCCCGGTTTGCAGTTTTTCCCGCCTTGCCCGGGTATTTTGTTTCGGGAAAGGGCAAAGTGTCCTTGCAGCACCGGCGCGGCCAGTAGTGGCCTGTAAAAAGATTTTGCCCCCGGCCCCTGGCGGGGCTGGCTGCCAGCGGCGGGTTACCAGAGCGGCCCCCTGCGCTGAAACAATGGCCGCGGGCTTGCGGGCCGGGGGGAAAGGGAAAAGCCCTGCACTTTGAGCCGTATGCCAAAAGCAGGCCCTTACAGGGCCCGCGCACGCCGTAGGCGTGGCCTGCGGCCGCGCCCGGTACTCTAAGCGGCGTTTCGAAAAAGCGCTTCCGGCGGGCAAGCCGCAGAAAGCGCGCCCCAGGCAGAACGGGTCTTGCATATGGAAGGCGCACGCGTCCCTTTTTTCAGGCGGGGGCCGCTGCAAACGGGCCTGTTTTGCGCCTGCGCGGCCGCCTGCGCGGCTTTACATCCGCCCGAAAATATGCTAAAGTAAAACCACTTCGGGCCTTTTGAAAAAGGCCTGCGGCGCGGGCTTTTGCGGCGCGCGGAAAATGATCATTGGATGTGAAAAAAGCATGAAGTACGATTTCAGGGCCATTGAGAAAAAGTGGCAGGACATCTGGGACAAAGAAAATACCTTTGCCGCAAAGCAGGATTTTTCCCTGCCCAAATATTACGCGCTGGTGGAGTTTCCATATCCCTCCGGCCAGGGCCTGCACGTGGGGCACCCGCGCAGCTACACCGCGCTGGACATTGTGGCGCGCAAAAAACGGCTGGAGGGCTATAATGTGCTGTACCCCATGGGCTGGGATGCCTTCGGCCTGCCCACGGAAAACTATGCCATGAAAAACCACATCCACCCCGAGCTTGTCACGGAAAAGAACGTGGCGCGCTTCAAAAGCCAGCTGAAAAGCCTGGGCCTTTCCTTCGACTGGAGCAGGGAGGTGAACACCACAGACCCTTCCTACTACAAGTGGACGCAGTGGATATTCCTTCAGCTTTATAAAAAGGGCCTTGCCTATAAAAAAGAGATGAACGTCAACTGGTGCACAGGCTGCCAGGTGGTGCTTGCCAACGAAGAAGTGGTGAACGGCAAGTGCGAGCGCTGCGGCAGCGATGTGGTGCACAAGAATAAAAGCCAGTGGATGCTGAAAATAACCGCCTATGCCGACAGGCTGATAGACGATTTGGACGGGCTGGATTTTATTGACCGCGTAAAGGCCCAGCAGAAAAACTGGATAGGCCGCAGCCACGGCGCGCAGGTGCAGTTTGAAACTACGGCGGGCGACAGCCTGCTTATTTACACCACCCGGCCGGATACGCTGTTCGGCGCCACCTACATGGTGATCAGCCCCGAACACCCGGCTATTGAGAAATGGGCGGGCAGAATAACCAACATGCCCGCCGTGCGCGCCTATCAGGAGGAGGCCGCCCGCAAAAGCGACTTTGAGCGCACCGAGCTTGCCAAGGAAAAAACAGGCGTGAAAATAGAGGGCGTGCGCGCCGTGAACCCGGTGAACGGCAAAGAGATACCCATTTTTATTTCAGATTATGTGCTTATCAGCTACGGCACGGGCGCCATCATGGCCGTGCCCGCGCACGACGAGCGCGACTGGGAATTTGCCCAAAAATTCGGCTGTGATATTGTGGAAGTGGTGAAGGGCGGCGACGTGCAGAAGGCTGCCTTTACAGACTGTGCCACCGGCGTAATGGTGAACAGCGGCTTTTTGGACGGCATGAGCGTGGAAGAGGCCAAAAAGGCCGTCACGCAGTGGCTGGTGGAAAAAGGCATCGGCCAGGCGAAAACCAACTTCAAGCTGCGCGACTGGGTGTTCAGCCGCCAGCGCTACTGGGGCGAGCCCATCCCCATGGTTTACTGCGAGCACTGCGGCTGGCAGCCCATCCCGGAAAGCGAGCTGCCCCTGCGCCTGCCGGACATTACCGATTTCGAGCCGGGCGAGGGCGGCGAAAGCCCGCTGGCGCGCCATACCGAGTGGGTGAATACCACCTGCCCGGCCTGCGGCGGCCCCGCCCGGCGCGAGACGGACACCATGCCCCAGTGGGCGGGCTCCTCATGGTATTTCCTGCGCTATATGGACCCTCACAACGAAACCGCCATTGCCTCGCCCGAGGCCCTGCGCTACTGGGGCCCGGTAGATTGGTACAACGGCGGCATGGAGCACACCACCCTGCACCTTCTGTACAGCCGCTTCTGGAACAAGTTCTTGTACGACATCGGGGTGGTGCCCTACTCCGAGCCGTACAAAAAGCGCACCAGCCACGGCATGATACTGGGCGAGAACGGCGAGAAAATGTCCAAAAGCCGCGGCAACGTGGTGAACCCGGACGACATCGTGCGCGACTACGGCGCCGACACCATGCGCCTGTACGAAATGTTCATTGGCGATTTTGAAAAGGCCGCGCCGTGGAACACGGCCTCCATCAAGGGCTGCCGCCGTTTTCTGGAGCGCGTGTGGGGCCTTGCCGAGCGCATGGACGCCGCTGTGCCCGGCTATTCCGCCGCGCTGGAGGGCGCCGTGCACCGCACCATTAAAAAGGTGACGCAGGATATTGAGGGCCTGAAGATGAACACGGCCATTGCCGCCATGATGAGCCTTGTGAACGAATTTTACGAGGCAGAACGCGTTACCGCGGGCGAGGTGCGCACGCTGCTGGTGCTTTTGAACCCGTTTGCGCCGCATATGACAGAGGAAATGTGGGCGGGCCTTGGCTTTGAAGGGCAGATTGCCCATACAAGGTGGCCGCAGTACGACGAGGCCAAATGCGCGGAAAACACGGTGGAGATAGCCGTGCAGGTGAACGGCAGGGTGCGTGCGCGTGTGACGGTGGCGGCAGACATTGGCAGGGAAGAGGCCATTGCCCTTGCCAAAGCCGAGCCCAACGTGGAAAAAGAGCTTGCGGGCAAAACCGTGGTGAAAGAAATTTATGTGCCGGGCAAGCTGGTGAACCTTGCTGCAAAATGAGCGGGGCGCCCGTATTCACTCAAAAGAAAAACATTGACACAGGCACGGCTGCCATTGTATAATATTAAAAGCTGATAGTTTATGTGCTGCATACCTTTCGGCTCTTACCTCAGGTCAAGGGAGGGACAAAGATGTCGGAAATCCGAGTAAAAGAGGGCGAGTCGCTGGAAAGCGCGCTTCGCCGCTTCAAGCGCTCTACTGCGCGCGCAGGCGTTCTTGCTGAAGTGCGCAAGCGCGAAGCCTATGAAAAGCCTTCCGTGAAGCGCAAGAAGAAATCCGAAGCCGCCCGCAAGCGCAAGTACAAATAAGCGAGGGGCTTTGGGGTACGGTTTGAACCACCGGGCGGGCCTTGTTACAGGGCCCGCTTTTTGATTGCCGCGGCGCCTGCCGCCGCACCGGGAAAGGAGAGGGGGGCATGGCGCTGTTCCAGCCCACGGCGCTGTTCCGCGGCGCCGAATATATCACACCGGAATATCTGCGCGGGCACGGCATCCGCGCGCTTATTCTGGACGTGGACAACACGCTAACCGGCCACGGCAGCCAGCAGCTGCCGCCCGCCATTGCCGCCTGGCTGCAAACCATGAAGGAAAGCGGCGTGCGGCTGCGCGTGGCCTCGAACAACATGCCGGGCCGCGTGCGCCCCTTCGCGCAGAAGATAGGCCTGCCATACAGCGCGCTTTGCTGCAAGCCGTCGCCCTTCGGGCTGTGGCACGCGTGCCGCGAGATGGGCGTGCGCCCCTGCGAGGCGGCCCTTGTGGGCGACCAGGTGTTCACCGACGCCCTGGGCGCAAACCTGGCCGGGGTGAAAATGCTGCTGGTGCAGCCCATGTATCAGGATACAAAAGTGCTTATCCGCCTTCGCCGCCATTTGGAAAAGCCCGTGCTGCGCCGCTATTACGAAAAGGGCGGCCGGCTTTTGTAACAGCGCGGCGCGCAGCGGCCAAAACGGCAAAACCCCTTGAAAAAAGCAAAAAAATAAGATACACTATATACACATGCGAATTTGTAACAAAGTATTATTGGAGGATCGATCTTTATGGTTTCTGCTGGTGATTTCCGCAACGGCATCACGTTCGAAGAGGACGGCAACGTCTTTCAGATCGTAGAGTTCCAGCATGTAAAGCCCGGCAAGGGCGCGGCCTTCGTGCGCACGAAGATCCGCAACGTCATCACGGGCTCTGTGGTGGAAAAAACGTACAACCCCACCGCCAAATTCCCCACCGCGTATATCGAGCGCCGCGAGATGACCTATTCCTACAAGGACGGCGATTTGTACTATTTCATGGATAACGAGACGTACGAGCAGATCCCCCTGAACGAGAGCGAGCTGGGCGACGCGTTTAAGTTTGTGAAAGAAAATGAAGTGTGCAAGGTGCTGAGCTACAAGGGCAAGGTATTCGGCGTGGAGGCCCCCAACTTCGTTGTGCTGGAAGTGACCAAGACGGACCCGGGCTTCAAGGGCAACACCGCCACCAATACGCTGAAGCCCGCCACGCTGGAGACGGGCGCCGAAATCCGCGTGCCCCTGTTCATCAACGAGGGCGATATGATCCGCATTGACACCCGCACGGGCGAATATATGGAGCGTGCGTAACGCACAGGACATCCGCAGGGCGGGGCCGTGTGGCCTTGCCCTGTTTTGAGTTTTTGGTGCGGCGCATTGCCGCGCAGAAAGGAAGGGATACCCATGGAGCTGAAAGAAAAAGTTGCCTATATCAAGGGCCTGATGGAAGGCATGGAGTACGATGTTTCCACAAAAGAGGGCAAGCTGATGGCCGCCGTGGTGGAGACGCTGGACATGATGGCCGCCAAGGTGGAAGAAATAGACACCGATGTAGACCAGCTGTTCGATGAGGTGGACGCTGTGAGCGAAGACCTTGAGGACGTGGAAGATTATCTGTTCGATGACGAAGATGAGGACGACGAAGATTACGCCGATGAGTATGAGGCGGGCCTGTACGAGATAACCTGCCCCAACTGCGGCGAGGTGGTGTGTGTGGACGAGGATATGCTTGCCTCGGATGACCTCACATGCCCAAGCTGCGGCACAAAGTTTGAGGTGGATTTTTCTGAGGACGACGCCGACGGCGAAGAGGGCGGCGGAGCGGAAGAAAAGGAATAAGCCGTTTACAAGGGTAAAAAAGGGGCGGGCCGCTTTTTCAGGCGGCCTGCCTGCTTTTTTTGAATAGGGAAACCACCGGCTCTGCCGGTGGAGGCGCCCCGCAAAAAGCTTTCGCTTCAAGCATCGAGCGAAGCGAGCTGCTAATATCAAGTTATCAGGAGCAAAAGGCTGCCGTTAGAACAGAGATTGCCCGTTTACAGGCTGTGGGGCAAGTGATGCGAGCGAAATAAATTTCAGTGCGTCTTGAGATGTATGCCGGTAATAGGCCCTTATAGGGCCAGCTCAAGCCCCCGGCTCGGTGGTTATGACTGGGCTTTAGCGAAACGCCCCCCGGCTGTGCCGTGGAGAGTAAAAAGGCTTTCGCCGTCAGTTCCGAACGCAGCGGGATGGTATTCAATACTAAAAAGATGCAGCACGCAGCGGGAAGAACCCCGTTTACGGAGGGCGGGGTAGGTGATGCAGGCGGCAGAGTATTCAGTGCCTCCTGAGAGGCCTGCCGGCAGTATGCCCTTCTGGGGCTTGCGCAAGCCCCCGGCTTAGCCGGTGGGCCTGACTTGTGAAAGAAAACCGCCTGCCCGGCAGGTGGCTTTGGCGCCGGCGGCTTTCTTTTGTAAAAAATATCCGGGCGCAGTACATACTGCGCCCGGATGCTTTTTCTGTCGTGAGCGGGCTTTACGCCTTCGCCGCCTCTTTCAGAGCCTTTTCCAGCCAGATGGTGCCTATCTCCAGCGCGCTGTACAGCCCGTTTTTCATCGACTGCTGCTGCATGCGTTCGATAGGGTTCTTGCGCGTGTCGGTGGAAAGAAGAATGACGTGGATGCGGTCTGCCACCTGCACGCCGTGGTCCTCCTTTGTGGTGAGCACCTGCATGTAAATGACGAACGGGTCGGAAAAGTTGCCGTAATAGATGTCGTTTTTGCAGCGCACCAGCGGGCGGCCCTTGTATTTCAGTTTCGGGGTAAATGCCATGGGTAAAACAGCTCCTCTTTTGGGTTATTCGCCAAGGTAATTCTTCAAAAGCACCTGCAGCAGGTCGTCGCGGTCTATGCGGCGGATATTGGCGCGCGCGCCCTGATAGGTGGTGATGTAGGTGGGGTCCTCCGAAAGGATATAGCCCACCAGCTGGTTGATAGGGTTATAGCCCTTTTCCTTCAAGGCGCGGTACACGCTGGTGAGAATTTCGCGGATCTCCTTATCCTTGTCGTCATAGATGGAAAAAATAGCGGTGGGTTCGCTCATACTACACGCCTCCTTCGAAAAGAACACCCTTGTGCGCCCAAAGGCGCACCCGGCGGTGTTTTGTTCCGTACAAAGGGCATCTTTCCCCTTATACAGTTTACTATTCCTATTGTAACCCAAAACAGGGCCCCGCGCAAGAGAAATTTGCGCAGGGCCCTGTGCGGTTTTAAGCTTTTCCATATGCCGCGCCGCGGGGCGGGCCCCTTAGCTGCGCAGGGCTACGCCCATTGCCGCCAGCGCGCCCAGCACCTTGGCCACGGTGGCTTCGGCCTCCTCGTCCGTCAGGGTGCGGTCTGGCGCGCGGAGAACAAGGTTATAGGCAAGGCTCTTTTTGCCCTCGCCCACTTTCTCACCGGTGTACACATCGAACAGGGCAAGGCTTTCCAGCACATCGCCTGCCGCGGTGCGTATGGCCTCGGCAACGTCCGCCGCGGGCACGCCCGTTTCCATCACAAGGGCAAGGTCGCGCGTGACGGCCGGGTGCTTTGGCAGCGGGCGGAACACAGGCGTGCCGCCGCGGTGGGCGAACAGAACGTCCATATCCAGCTCTGCCGCGGCCACGCGCGGCTTCACGCCGTAGTTGGCCGCCGTTTCGGGGTGTAGCTCGCCAATGGTGCCCAGCCTGTCTTCCCCAAGATAGATATCCGCGCAGCGCCCCGGGTGGAAGGTGGCGCCCTGGGTGTTGGCTACAAAGCGAGGAGCGGGCGTTCTGGCCGCCGCGCACACAGCCTCCACCACGCCCTTCAGGGCAAGAATATCCCACGCGGGGCCGTAGGCGGCCATCACCACGGTTTCCACCTCGCGGGGCAGTTCGTCCGGCCCGCCCTGCGGCAGATATATGGTGGCGTCCTCAAATACGGCGCACTCGGCGGCGCGCGCGTTGTAGTTGCGCGCCACGATGTCCATAATGCTGGGCAGGGCTGTGGTGCGCATTACGCTGGTGTCTTCGCCCAGCGGGTTTGCAATCACCACAGGGCTGCGCAGCGGGCTCTGCGCCGGCAGGCGGATGGCGTCAAACGCCTTTCGGCTGTAAAAAGAGAAGCTTTCGGTCTCGTACAGGCCGTAGCCTACCAGCCAGTCCAGCACGTTCTCGCGGAAGGTTTGGCGCGGCGTAGGCCGGGCCGATGCCACGCCCTGCATGATGGTGGAGGGCATTTTGTTGTACCCCACAAAGCGGGCCACCTCCTCGGCAAGGTCGCAGTCGCGCTCTACATCCCAGCGGAACGAAGGCACAATCACATCGCCTCCGTCCAGCTCAAAGCCAAGCGGAAGCAGGATGCCCGCCATCTCTTCGCGCGAGAGCTGCGTGCCCAGCAGGCGGTTGACAGCCTGAGGCCGCAGGGGCACGCGGCGCTCTTCGCGCCGGTGGGGCCACACGTCCACCACGCCGTCCACCACGTCGCCCGCGTCCAGAAGCTGCACCAGCTCCAGCGCGCGCTGCAGACAGCGCAGGCAGCCGTTCGGGTCCAGCCCTTTTTCATACCGGCCCGACGCCTCGGTGCGCATGCCCAGCTTTTTGGCCGTGGTGCGCACGGACGGGCCGTAGAACATGGCGCTTTCGAAAATGACGCTGGTGGTGTCTTCATATACGCCGGAAAACTCGCCGCCCATCACACCCGCCACGGCAATGGGGCCCTTTTCGTCCGCTATCACCAGCATTTCTTCGCTCAGGGTGCGCTGCACGCCGTCCAGCGTTTCGATTTCTTCGCCGGCCTTTGCGTTGCGCACGGTGATGTGGCCGCCGTTCACATACTTGGAATCAAAGCAGTGCATGGGCTGGCCGTATTCCAGCATCACATAGTTTGTGATATCCACAAGGTTGTTGATGGGGCGCACGCCGCACAGGCGCAGGCGCTCGCGCATCCAGCGGGGCGAGGGCTTCACGCGCACATTTTCCACCACGGCGCCCACATAGCGGTAGCAAAGCTGCGGGTTTTCAATATCTACGCGCAGCTTTTCGGCTGCGCTGCCGTGGCCGGGCTTCACCTGAGGCACATGGTCGCGGAAGGGCACGCCGAAGGTGGCCGCCGCCTCGCGCCCAAGGCCGCGCACGGAAAGGCAGTCCGGCCGGTTGGGGGTTATCTCAAATTCCACGCTCACGTCGTCCAGCCCCAGCACGGGCGCGATGGGCGCGCCCAGGGGCGCGGGCTCGTCCAGCACCATAATGCCGTCCTCGCGCTGGCCGGGGAAATCATGCAGGGTAAGGCCCAGCTCGCCTATGGAGCACATCATGCCGTCCGACTCCACGCCGCGCAGCAGGCCGCGGCGTATCTCTTTGCCGCCGGGCAGGCGGCCGCCGTGGCGCGCCACAGGCACATAGTCGCCGGGCTTCAGGTTCGCGGCGCTTGTCACGATTTGAATGTCCTTCTCCTCGCCCACATTTATCCGGCACACAAACAGGCTGTCGGCGTCCGGGTGCTTTTCTATATGCTCCACGCGGCCCACCACCACGTTTTCAATGGCGTCGGCCTCGCAGCTGTATGTCTCCACCTTCGAGCCGGACATCGTCATGCGCTCGGCAAATTCGTGGGGCGTGCAGGTGAAGGCGGCAAACTCTTTCGCCCATTTCAATGGCATTTTCATCGTTTCATTCCCCCTTAGAATTGCTTCAAAAAGCGCAGGTCGTTTTCATACAAAAGGCGCATGTCGTCAATGCCGTAGCGCATCATCACAATGCGCTCCAGCCCCACGCCGAAGGCAAAGCCGGAATACACCTCCGGGTCGATGCCGCAGTTTTCCAGCACCTTGGGGTGCACCATGCCGCAGCCCAGTATCTCTATCCAGCCTTCGCCCTTGCACAGGCTGCACCCCTTGCCGCCGCATTTGAAGCAGCTCATGTCCATCTCGGCAGAGGGCTCGGTATACGGGAAGTGGTGCGGGCGGAAGCGCACGCGCGTATCGGGCCCGTACAGCTTTTTGATGAACATCTCCAGCGTGCCCTTCAAATCGCTGAACGTGATGTTTTTATCCACCACAAGGCCCTCTATCTGGTGGAAAATAGGGCTGTGGGTGGCGTCCACCGCGTCCGAGCGGTACACGCGCCCGGGGCAGATGATGCGGATGGGCGGGGCCTGCTTTTCCATGGTGCGTATCTGCATGGGGCTTGTCTGCGTGCGCAGCAGCACGTTTTCCGTGATATAGAAGGTGTCCTGCGTGTCGCGCGCGGGGTGGCTTTTGGGCATGTTCAGCATTTCGAAGTTGTAGTGGTCCAGCTCTACCTCCGGGCCGCTTACCACGTCGAAGCCCATGCCCAGGAATATCTCCTTCAGCTCGCCCAGCACCAGCTCAAACGGGTGGCGCCTGCCCTGCGCGGGGCGGCGGCCGGGCAGCGTCATGTCCATGGCCTCTGCGGCCAGGCGCTGCGCCAGTACGGCGTCTGAAAGCTGCTTTGTGCGCGCGGCAATGTCTGCCGTAATGGCCTCGCGCACCTCATTTGCAAGGGCGCCTATCACCGGGCGCTCTTCGGCAGAAAGCCTGCCCATCTGCTTTAGAATGGCCGTCACTTCGCCTTTTTTGCCCAAAAAGCGCACGCGCAGCTCTTCCACTTCGGCGGCGCTGGCGGCTTTGGCAATCAGCTCGTCTGCCGTGGCCTTGATGTGTTCCAATGCCTGTTTCAACAAAACCTCTCCTTTTCTTTCCGGGACGAAAAAAGGCTTCGCCCCTGTGTTCTCAGGGACGAAGCCTGTGCGTTCCACAATGCTCCGCGGTACCACCCACGTTTTTGCTTCCAAGAGCAAACACTCTTTGCTTCTGTAACGGGAAGGGCCCGTCCGCGCCTACCAGCAAACGCCTTCAGCCCGGCCGCTCGAAAGTGAACTTCCGCCCGGCACACCTGCAAAGCGCTTTCAGCCCATGGCGCTTTTCTCTTTTGCGCAGATGCTTCGCCGCGCGTACTCTCTTTGTCGCCGCGTTTTCTGCCTGTTATTATACAACGCGGCCGGGCCGTTTGCAAGGGGCGTTTTGAAAAAGGGCTATTTCCTGCGTTTGCCGGTTTCTTTTTTGCCGGGGAATGGAAACTTTGCGTGCGGGAATAACGTGAAAATGTTTCGGAGCTTACCCTATATCAGGGCGAACAAACTTTGGATGAAGCCATGCAGAAAGCATAGAATTATGTTTTTGAAGGCCGCATAAAAAACACGTGCTGAATAAAAGAAAGGACACTTTTTGTTCCAATAAACCTATTATGTTTCGCCTATTATGTTTCTGTTTTCCGTCCGGCATGGTGGGCGCCGTGCCGGAAATACCGCTGCTTTCAAATGAAAATTTTCAGGCAGCACGCCGCAGGAGGGCCGGGCGGTAAATGCCGGGAAAAACTTCTGTGAACGAAATGCAAACTTCTGTGCCGCCCATGGCTTTTTCTGCGCGCGGGGGGTATAATGGAACTGCCGGGGCGCCTTTTCGGCGCGGCGGCATGCTTTGAAAAACGGTGCGCGCAGGGACAGGCGCATGCCGGAAAGGGCGGGACGGCGCGATGATATACGGCATTGGCGTGGACACAGCCAGCGCGGCGCGGCTGGAAAAAAGCATAGCCAGCGCGCACTTTGTGCAGCGCGTGTTTGGCCCCGAAGAGCGCGCGCTGCTGCAAAGCCGCGGCCCTTTGCACCGCGCCCAAACGGCGGCGGCGAACTTTGCCGCAAAAGAGGCGCTGGCAAAGGCGCTGGGCACGGGGCTTTCGGGCTTTGTGTGGGTGCAGGCGCAGGCCCTGCGCGCGCAAAGCGGCGCGCCCTATTTTGCGTTTTCGGGCCAGCTTGCCGGGGTTATGCGGCAAAAGGGCCTTACGGCGCACCTTTCCCTCACGCACGAGGGCGGCTTTGCCACGGCTTTTGTGGTGCTGGAGCAGGCGGCCCGGCCCGCCGCACACACAATGGAGGAAACAGAATGATAACACCAGAGCAGATAAAACAGGATAGACAGATAAAAACGTATATCGAGCGCGCGGACGACACCCTGCAGGCGCTTGGCTACACCGAGCACAGCTTTGCCCATGTGACGCGCGTGGCGCATTTTGCGCAGAAGATACTGGAAGAGCTTGGCTACGGCGAGCGCACCTGCCAGCTTGCCTGGATAGCGGGGTACATGCACGACATCGGCAACGTGATAAACCGCATCGACCATGCGCAAAGCGGCGCGGTGATGGCCTTCCGCATTCTGGACAAGCTTGGCATGGAGGCAAACGAGATAGCCACCATCTGTTCGGCCATCGGCAACCATGACGAGAGCACGGCTTTCCCGGTAAACGCCGTGGCTGCGGCGCTTATTCTGGCCGATAAAACAGACGTGCGCCGCACCCGCGTGCGCAACCGCGACAAAGCGTCCTTTGACATTCACGACAGGGTGAACTACGCTGTGGAAAAGGCCGCCACCACGCTGGATGCGCAGAAAAAGGCCGTGGTGCTCACCCTGACGCTGGATACAGAGATGAGCGCCGTGATGGATTATTTTGAAATATTTCTGGACCGCATGCTGCTGTGCCGCAAGGCGGCGGAAAAGCTGGGCCTTTCGTTCCGCCTTGTGGTGAACGGGCAGGCCGTGATGTAAAGCTGAAACCGAGTCAAAACGCCCCTGTGCCGGCCTGCCCGGCGCAGGGGCGTTTTTTATTGGTCAGCTTTTGCGAAACGGCACCCCCCGGCTGTGCCGGGGAGAGTAAGAGGGCCTTCGATGTCAGCTTCGAGCGAAGCAAGACGGTATTCAATACCCAAAAGATGTATCACGCGACGGGAAAAAACCGTTTACGGGGGGCGGGGCAGGTGATGCAAAAGACGGAGCATTCAGCGCCTCTTGAGAGGCTTGCCGGCAGTATGCCCTTCCAGGGCTTACGCAAACCCCCGGCTTTGCCGGGGGGCCTGACTCACGCACAACAGAGCAGCCTGCACAAAAAAGATACCTCGAAACCGGCATATTTGACAATATTCCGTCTTGTGCGGGCCTGCGCGGTGTGGTATCCTTTTCTGCGTGTTAAAAACGGGTAAAGGGAGGGCCGCTATGGAAAGCGCGCGCATCGACGCCTCCGGCAGGGCGCTGTTCCGGCTGAGCTGGCCGATTTTCATCGAGCTTATTCTTCAGCTTCTGGTGGGCAATATGGACCAGGTGCAGCTCAGCCATTTCAATGAAACGGCTGTGGCCGCCGTGGGCAATGCGAACCAGATTATCACAGTGGTCATTTTGCTGTTCAACGTCATCACGCTGGCGGCCATGATCCTCATCAGCCAGTACCGCGGCGCACAGGATATGAAAAGCGTGAACAGCATCTACGCGCTTTCCACCGCGCTGAACCTTGTGCTGGGCACGCTGCTGGCTGTGGGGCTTATCTGCCTGCGGGGGGCGCTGTTCCGCCTGATGCATGTGCCGCACGAGCTTTGGGCCGAGGCGGGCGCATACCTTGCCATCACGGCCGCGGCGCTGCCGTTTCAGGCACTGATGCTGAACTTTTCCGCCTTTCTGCGCGCGGGCGCGCGCATGAAAAGCATCATGCTCATCACCGGCCTTGTAAACGTGTGCAACATTGCGGGCAACGCGGTGCTTATCAACGGCCTTGGGCCGCTGCCCCGGCTTGGCGCCGCGGGCGCGGCGCTGTCCTCCAGCATTTTCCGGGTGGCGGGCTTCCTTCTAATGTACTATGCGTTCCGCCAAAGCTTTCCCGAGGCCAGCGCCTCCTTCCGCCAGCTTCGCCCATTTCCGGGCGGGCTGATGCGCAGGCTTGTGTCTATTGGCCTGCCCAGCGGCGGCGAAAACCTGTCTTACCAGCTTTCCCAGATGAGCTGCCTTGTGTTCGTGAACATGATGGGCACCTATGTGGTCACCACGCGCATGTATGCCGTGATGTTTGCAAACTGCATTTTCATGCTTATCTCTGCCGTCAGCCAGGCGGGGCAGGTGCTTATCGGTTACCTTGTGGGCGCGCGCAACCTGGACGGCGCCTATGCCTGCGGCATGCGCATCCTGCGCGGCTTCTGCCCGGTGAACGTGGGCATCAGCCTGCTGATGTACCTTGCCGCGGGCCCTCTGTTCGGCCTGTTCACGCAGGACGCGCGCGTTATTGCGCTGGGAAAGACGGTGATGCTCATCGAGGTGTTTCTTGAAATAGGCCGGGCGTTCAACATTGTGCTGGTGCGCGCCCTGCAGGCGGCAGGCGACGTAAGGTTCCCCGTGGCGGTGGGCATCGCCAGCCAGTGGGCCGTTGCGGTGGGGCTTGGCTATGTGCTGGGCGTGCGGCTGGGCATGGGCCTTGCGGGCATGTGGCTGGCCTTTGCCGTGGATGAAAACGTGCGCGCCGCGCTGTTTTTCATCCGCTGGAAAAGCGGGCGCTGGCGCACGATAAAAACCGTGTGAAAACAGAAAACCGCGGCAGGGCGGGGGAACGGCCGCTTCCCCCTGCCCGGCCTGCGAAAAGGGCTTTCGGAAAAATTTTTCCGAAAGCCCTTGACTTTTGTCTTGATTAGCTATATAGTTAGTTACACAAGTAATGAACCAATAAACGTGGGCGCAAAAAGCGAAAGAGACCGGACCGATCTTATATCTCTGAAAAAGGAGGCGCAGACATTGACAGGAAATTTCAGCGACGGCACATCTATTTACCTTCAAATCGCAGAAATGCTGGAAAATGACATCCTGCGCGGCGTGCTGGAGGAAGAGGGCCAGGCCCCCAGCACGAACGAGCTGGCCCGCGCGTACAGCATCAACCCCGCCACTGCGGCAAAGGGCATCAACCTGCTGGTGGACGAGGGCATTTTGTACAAGCGGCGCGGCATTGGGATGTTTGTTGCAAAAGGAGGGCGGCAGCGCATTATGCAGAAACGGAAAGACGCATTTTTCGAAACCTACGTCAAGCGCCTTGTGCGCGAAGCAAGGGCGCTTGGCATCACACGCGAAGAACTGGCTGCCATGCTGGCAAAAGCGGGCGGCGAAAAGGGAGGAAACGCAGAATGAACAAAGTACTGAGTGCGCAGCACATCACCAAAAGCTATGGAAAAAAACAGGTGCTGCACGATGTGAGCATCGACATAGAGCCCGGCGTCATCTATGGGCTGATAGGCCGCAACGGCGCGGGAAAAACCACGCTGCTCAGCATTCTTACGGCACAGAACACCTGGGATGCAGGCACCGTCACCTACGGCGGCGCACCCGTGTGGGAAAATGCGGCGGCCCTGGCGGACATCTGCTTTTCGCGCGAGCTTTCGCCCGTGATGATGTTTGGCGAAAACACCTATAAGGTGCGCGATTACCTGAAGGCCGCGGCCACCTATTACCCCCATTGGGACGAAGCCTACGCGCAGAGGCTGGTTCAGCGCTTCGGGCTGGAGACGAAAAAGCGCGTTTCAAAGCTCTCCAAGGGTATGCTGAGCATGGTCACCATCATCCTGGCGCTGGCCTCGCGCGCGCCCGTCACCATTCTGGATGAGCCCGTGGCCGGGCTGGACGTGGTGGCCCGCGAAGATTTTTACAAGCTGCTTTTGGAGGATTACACCGAGACAGGCCGCACGTTCATCATCTCTACCCATATCATCGAAGAGGCGGCCAACGTGTTTGAAAAGGTCATCATCATGAAGGAAGGCGCCATTGCCGAGGTAGCCGAAACCGAGAGCTTTGTGGGCTCGTTCAGCTTTGTGACGGGTAAGGATGAAGACGTGGCTGCCCTGTGCGCGCGGCTGGGCGCTTCGAAGGTGTTGCATACAGAGCATTTCGGTCGGCAGACAGGCGCGGCCCTGCGCGTGCCGCCCAGGCAGGCGCAGGCAGCGGCGGAAGGGCGCGATGTGGATGTTTCGCCTGTGAACCTGCAAAAGGCCTTTGTGTATCTGGCCGGTGAAAAGGAGGATGCGCCATGCTGAAAACCACGCGTTTTTGCGTTTGGTCTTACCGCTGGGCCGTGCCCGGCATGATGGCTGTCATTTTTCTCATCTCGCTTATCAACCTCACAGGCTCGCGCGCGAGAGAGGGCATGACGGGCTATATCACCAGCATGGGTATCATGTACCTGACACTTATCCCGTTCCTTCTGTCTGCCCTTCAAATGCCGCAGACGGTGCGCTTTTCCCTGACAATGGGCCAGACGCGCCGCGGCCTGTGGGCAGAGCTGCCCTGCATCACGCTGGCGCTGGCTCTCTTTATGGATGCCGGCATGTGCGCGGTGTTCGCGGCGCAGTGCCGCATCTTTCTTGGGCAGTGGCTGCCGGACGTCTTTGTGCCGGCCCTGTTTGCCCTGCTGGTGGCGGCCAGCATTGCGCTCACATCGCTGGGCCAGCTTGTGGGCCTTATGGGCCACCGGTTCGGCGGCTGGGGCTGGGTGTGCGGCTTTGCAGCTTTGCTGGTGATTATCGCGGCGGCGGTGCTGGGCGTCGTGTTTGCGCCCCGCTCTGTGCAGCTCAGCCTGGTGCTGCTGTTTTTCGAGCCCGCCCGGGCAGCGGCGGCTGCGGGGGCCAGCGCGCTGGGGGCGCTGGTGGTGTGCGGCGCCGTGCAGGCGGCAAGCTGGCTGCTTTTGCGGCGCATTTGTGTGAAATGAGGTGGCTTGAATGCTGAAAGCAATTAAACGGGAATTGAAGGGCGCTCTGCCCATGCTGTGGCTGGCGCTGGGCATCGGGTGGGGCTCTGCCCTGGTGCTGGAGGCCGTTGTCAATATCATTACTGCCTCCAGCGGGTTTCAGGATGACGGCTGGCTTTCCATAGGCGGTGTGGTGGCGCTGGGCGCCGTGACGCTGGTGTTTTTTGTCAGCGGGGTGGTGCAGTTTTCCTCTTCGTTCCAGCTTGCCATCACCATGGGCTGCACGCGCCGCGCCTATCTGTTCAGCGCCCTTGCGGCAAATGTGGTGCTGGCGCTTGGCGCTATGCTGGCCACATGGCCCATCAGCCCGCTGGCCTGGCTGGCAAAGCAGGCGCTTTTTCCCGCCGCCCCGCTGGAGGGCGGCAGCCTGCACAGCGCCATGCCCGCCCTATGGGTGTTTGAGGGGCACATCTGGATGCTGCCGCTTATCGCACTGACGGCGGTGGCCGTCGGCGGGGTGATGGGCGGCGTGATGCAGCGCTTCGGGCAGGTCGGCTTCTGGGTGGTGTGGGTGTTCAGCATGCTGCTGGGCGCCAGTGTGGGCAAAGTGGCGGATATTATTGCCGCGGCCCAAAACGGCCTGTTCTTCCGCATCAGGCAGTTCTTTGCGTCCATTGGCGCGCTGTACGAATGGCAGTGGGCGATTATCTGGCTGGCTGGTGCGCTGGCGCTGGCCGGGGCCATGTGGCTGCTTTTGCGCCGCGCGCCTGTAAAATAAAATGAAAAGGCACAGTTTAGACGCGCCGGCACAAGAAACCATCGCCCCTGAAAAGCAATTTTTGCGCGCAGCTTCTTCAGATTTCTCCGGCAGCCGCAAGGGGTGCCTGCGGAAAGCTTCCCTGCTCTGCATTCAAAACGGCCGCTTCCGGGGTGCCGGGCAGCTTTGACCCGGCGGTTTTGGAGGCGCGGTGTGTGAAAAGGGCAGGCAATCCGACGGGATTGCCTGCCCTTTTTTGAGTGCATCAAACCCTAAAACCATCAGCCAAAACCGATGCTTTTTTGCGCCAACGCGCCTTTTGCCGGGCTTTGGCCGGGGCGGAAGGCGGGCCTTCCGCAAAGCGCGCCCTGCGGCAGCCATTGGCGCCGCATGGCAAAGGGCGCACCCCAGGCCGGCGCGCCGCAGGAAAAAGACGCCGGAGCAGCCGGTGTAAAACCGCTGCTTTCCTGTGCAGGCATACCGTTTGGCGCCGCTTCTGGTTGCTTCGCGCGGCGGCGTCTGGTATGATAATAAGCATATCCATCTGCATGAAGGCCGTGTGCATAGCAGGGAAAGGGGGGCGCGGGGTGGAGCTTTCGTTTCGGGCGCGCATTTCGCATACGGCGGGGGCATATGCCGCGCTGCTGCTGGCCGCACAGGCGGGCGCCGCGCTGTGCGCCGCGCTGATGCGCGCCGTTTGGCCGCAGCTTGTGCAAAGCGGCTGGGGCGTGTGGCTTGCGACAGATATTCCCCTTTACGGCATCGCCGCGCCCGCGGCCCTTGCGTGGTTGCGCCGTGCCGTGCCCGCGGGGCCCCGCCCGGTGTGCGGGCCGCTGCGCCTCTGGCGCGCCGTGCCGTGGCTGGTATGCGTGCTGGGGCTTGCCTACCTTGCCAATTTTGTTACCCTGCTGTTTGCCCCTGCGGCGCGGCAAAGCGGGCAGATAGCCTCGCTTGCGCTGGGCGGCAGCACATGGGCGAACGCGCTGTTCGGGTGTGTGATAGCGCCGCTGGGCGAGGAATGGCTGTTCCGCCGGACGCTGCACGGCGCCGTGGGCATGTATGGCGAAAGGGTGTATGTGGCGTTTTCTGCGCTGATGTTCGCGCTGTTCCACTGCAATGCGGCGCAGCTTTTATACACGCTGTGCGTGGGCGCGGCGCTGGCCGCCCTGTATGCGCGCACAGGCCGCCTGTGGGCCGCCGTGCTGGCGCACATGGCTGTGAACGCCATGGGCTTTCTGGCTGCGCCGCTTGCCCTGCGCAGCGCCACGGCGGCGCTGTGCCTTTCAGGCTTTGCGCTTTTCTGCATGTTTACGGGGGCGCTTTGGCTCGTTTTTCGCCTGAAGGGCTTCTGGCAGGGGCTGCTGCCCGGCCGGCGAAGCGTGCTGCACCCCGTGCACGAGGCGCTGCGCGCCCGCGGCCTTGTGCTGTATGCCGCGCTGTGCGCCGCCATCGCTCTGGCGGCGCTTTTGCCGGGCGGGTAAAAACGGGAAAGGGACGGTATTTTATGTGGTTTGAAGATGCGGTGGTATATCAGATATACCCCCTTGGCCTGTGCGGCGCGCCCGCACAGAACGACGGTGCGGCGCAGCCGCGCATCCGGCAGCTTCTGGGCTGGGTGGAGCATATTCGAAAACTTGGCGCGGGGGCCGTGCTGTTCAACCCTGTGTTTGAAAGCGATGCGCACGGCTATGACACGCGCGATTATTTCACCTTGGACGCCCGCCTCGGCGCAAACGAGGATTTTGCCGCCGTGTGCAGGGCCCTGCACGGCGCGGGCATCAGAGTGATGCTGGACGGCGTGTTCAACCACGTGGGGCGCGGCTTCTGGGCGTTCCGCGACGTGCAGCAGAAAAAATGGCAGTCGCCTTATAAGGATTGGTTCCACATTGATTTTTCCGGCGGCAGCAATTATGGCGACGGCTTCTGGTACGAGGGGTGGGAGGGCCACTATGAGCTTGTGAAGCTGAACCTGCAAAACCCCGAGGTGGTGCGCCATCAGTTCGACGCCATCCGCGAATGGGTGCGCCTGTTTGACATCGACGGCCTGCGGCTGGACGTTGCCTACTGCCTGCCGCCGGAATACCTGCGCGCCCTGCGCGCCTTTACAGACGGCCTGAAGCCCGGCTTTGTGCTGCTGGGCGAAACGCTGCACGGCGATTACAACCGCTGGATGAATGATGAAATGTGCCATTCCGTCACGAACTATGAGTGCTATAAGGGCCTGTATTCCAGCTTCAACACCATGAACCTGTTCGAGATAGGCTACAGCCTGAACCGGCAGTTCGGCCCCGAGCCGTGGGCGCTGTACCGGGGCAGGCCGCTTTTGAATTTTCTGGATAACCATGACGTGGAGCGCATCGCCAGCATTTTGGCAGACAAGGCGCACCTGCGCCCAGCCTGGGGCCTTCTGTTCGGTATGCCCGGCGTGCCCGCCGTGTATTACGGCAGCGAGTGGGGCGCGCAGGGGCGCAAGGCAGACGGCGACGCGGCCCTGCGCCCCGCGTGCGCGGCGCCGCAGGAAACCGGGCTGACGCAGTACATCGCCGCGCTGGCCCATGCGCGTGCCCAAAGCCCAGCGCTGCGCCGCGGCGGCTACCGCCAGGTGATGCAGACGAACCGCCAGCTTGTTTTCGAACGCGCGTGTGACGAAGGCCGCGTGCTGGTGGCCGTGAATGCGGACGCAGCGCCCTTTGAGGCGCATTTCGACGCGGGCGCACCCGCCGGGCGGGACCTTATCACCGGCGAAACCCGGCAGTTTGGCGGCGCAGTGACGCTGGCGCCGCACCGCGCATATTACTGGCATATGGGCTGAGCCCGCGTGCCGAGGAAAAGGGGAATACGATGGAAGCCTATATTGAGACGCCACGGCTTATTCTGCGGGCCTTTTGCATGCAGGACGCGCAGAGCATGTTCAACTCTTACTGCGGCGACGAAGAGGCCGCGCGGTATATGCCCTGGTATGCGCACGAAAGCGTGCAGCAGACAGAGCGCGATTTGCGTGAGCGCCTGCTGCCCCGGCAGGCCTCGGATGATTGGCTACCGCTTGCCATTGCGGAAAAGCAGCGGCCGGGGCATGTCATCGGCAACATCGGTGCGTTTCTGAACGGGGATGTGGCCGAACTTGGCTATGTGCTGGGCCGCGCCTGGTGGAATAAAGGCTATATGAGCGAGGCGCTGGCCGCCATGGTGGAGCACCTGTTCACCCATACGCCTGTGCAAAGCATCGCGGCCTGGTACGAGTGGGCAAACCCGGCCTCCGGCGCGGTGATGAAAAAATGCGGCTTTGTATATGAGAAGGAATTTATGGATAAGCGCAAGGCGGATTCGCCCCCGCAGGACACGGTGCCCTGCGCATACTGCCGCCTTTGGCGGGGGCAGTGGGCGGCGTGCGGCGGGAAGACGGCATACAGAAGGGGAGAATAGGCATGGAGCAGCGCATCCTTCTTTCAGCATCGCAGACTGGCTACGATTCCTATGCGCAGGCGCTGCGCCTTGTGGGCGCAGTGCCGCAGGGGGGCTATTGCCCCCGGGCGGACACCTCGTGCGCGGGGCTTATTTTGTGCGGCGGCGTGGATATAGAGCCGCGCCGCTACGGCCAGCCCTTTGCGGGCACTGAAGAGGTGGACGCTGCGCGCGACGAAGCGGAATTTGCGCTGGCGCGCGCCTTTCTGGCGGCGGGCAGGCCCGTGCTGGGCGTGTGCCGGGGCCACCAGCTTTTGAACATCGTGTTCGGCGGCGGCATCCGGCAGGATATGCCGCAGGCGCAAAAGCCTTTTCACCGCCACTCCTCCGGCGAGCCGGAGGACAGGGTGCACGCCGTCCGCGCCGTGCCGGGCAGCGCCCTATATGGGTTGTACGGCGAGGTGTTCAGCGTAAATTCCTGCCACCATCAGGCCGTGGAAACGCCCGCGCCGGGCTTTGAGGCCACGGCGTTCAGCGAGGGCGGCGTCATCGAGGCCATGCGCCACACGGCCCTGCCCGTGTGGGGCGTGCAGTTCCACCCAGAGCGCATGTGCGGCGCATGGGCCAGGCCGGACACTGTGGACGGCACGGCGCTGTTTGCGTGGTTTGTGCGCCGGTGCGGCGCGTGAAAAAGCAGGTAGCGGCGGCTGTAGCGCGGCAGAAGAATGTTCTTTGAATATCAGGGCTTTGGAATACTTCCTTGCCATTGCGCAGAATGAGAATATCACCAGGGCGGCTCAGCGGCTTCCTGTCACGCGTTCTGCGCTTTCCCGCCGGGTTTATGCGGCCGGAGAAGGAGATGTGTGACGGGCTGTTCCGGGGTGGGTCCGTCACAGCCGTTCTGCCCTCTCCTGCAAGGGCGCAGGGCTTTGCTGGGGCAGGCCGCTGTGGAAGCCGGACGGACACCTTCTGAAAAATAAAACAACACACCCCGCGGCGCGTCCTTTTTTCAGGGCGCGCCGCGGGGTGTATTATGCAGAATGCAGCCTGTCTGTCCCTGGGGCTTTACATATCCAGCAGGCTGCGCAAGTCGTCTATCACCGGCGCACCAGTGGCGGCCAGCTTTTCGCGCGGTTGGTGGCCGCCCGAAAACAGCACACAGCGGATGCCCAGTGCATTTGCCACCTCAAGGTCGTGGTCTGTGTCGCCCACCATCACGGCGTTTTCTTTTTCAAGGCCGCTTGCGGCAAGCCAGGCAAGGCCCCGCTGCACCTTGCTGCGGCCGTAAAAATCGGTAAGGCCCAGCACCTCTTCAAAATAGCCCGTAAGGCCGAAGTGGGCAAGCTGTTCGTCCAGCATTGCCTGTTCAGATGCCGACAGCACCACCTGCCGCGCGCCGCGCGCCTTCAGCGCCGCCAGCACCTGCTGTGCGTGCGGCTGCAGGGGGCATTCCAGCAGGCGGGCGGGGTAAAGCTGCATGTATTCCGCCGCAAGCTGGCGGTAAGGGCAGCGGGAAAAATCGAACCCGGCGTCTTTATAATATTCCTCTATGGGAAAGCGGAACACGCGCCTGTATTCCTCCACACCGCCCAGCGGCGCGTGGCCGTGGCGCTGAAGCTGGCTGTTCAAAAGCTGGCTGCAAAGGGCTACATCGTTTACCAGCGTGCCGTTCCAATCCCACAAAAAGGTGCCGGGGGTGTTCATAAGCATGTCACTCCTCAAACCATTGCTTCAAAAGGGGGCTTTTTTCCACCGTGCGCACCAGCACAAGCCCAAGCCCACCCGCGCACACAGCCTGCCCGATGCCTACCGTGAGCATATTGAACAGCAGCACGGGAAGGCTGGCGGTTTCTGGCATGAAAATATACGTCACCTCAAGGCCAACCACCACGGCATTGATAAGGACAGGCGGCACGGCGGCAGCAAGGGGCAGGCCCTTTGTGCGCACATGGCGCAGCCTGCGCGTGGCCAGTGCAGCCGTCAGGGTAGCCAGCGTGCCGAACAGCATGTCCCACGGGCTCATGCTGAACAGGTTTGACAAAAAGCAGCCCATCGTCACAGCCCAGACGGCATCCGGCGTGAAGATGGGAAGCAGCGTAAGCGCCTCGCTTACGCGGAACTGCACCGGGCCGTAGGCAAGCGGCTGCTGCACAAGGCACAGGGCTACATAGATGCCGGCGATCAGCGCGGCGCGGACAAGGCGTTTCGTATTGTGTTTCATAAAAGGTACACTCCGGCGATAAGATTTTGGCCCTGCGGCCTCGCCAAACCGCAGGGGTACCCGCGCCCGCAGGGCGCGGTGGGCACAAAATCGGTAAGTTGCCCAGCGAAGTTATTATAGCACACCGTGTCAAGCGGCCGCATATGAAAAACCGCATGCTGCGGGGTTGCCGTGCCCATATACAGGGCGCGTGCCGCAGCCTTAACGCCGCACTTGCACGTTGGCGCCGGGCAAGGTATAATATACCTTGCATCCGCGCGCAGGGCGCCCTGTTTGGGGCTTTTTGTGCGCGGCTGCCGGGCAGAAAAAGTGCTTTGCCGGCTGCCTGCTGGCCGCCGAGGGCGCAGGAAGGGGTGCCGGATGAGAGAAAAGCTATGGCGTGCGGCCTTTGCCCAGACGCTGCCCGTGCTGGCGGGCTACCTGTTTTTGGGGTTTGCCTACGGTGTGCTGATGCGCCATGCGGGCTTTTCGCCGCTGTGGGCCGTGGGCATGAGCATTTTCGTGTACGCGGGCAGCATGCAGTATGCGGCCGTGCCTGTTTTGACGGGCGCGTTCGACCCGGTGGGCGCCCTTTTGCTCAGCATCATGGTAAACGCGCGGCACATGTTTTACGGCGTCTCCATGCTGGGCAGATACCGCAGGGCAGGAAAATGGGCCCCGTACCTTATTTTCTCGCTGACGGACGAGACCTTCAGCGTGAACGTGGCGGCAAAGGTGCCGCAGGGCGTGGATGAAACGGCTTTTTACGCGGCCGCCAGCGCGCTGGACCATGCCTACTGGGTGGGCGCCACGCTGCTGGGGGCCATGCTGGGCGGTGTGCTGACGCTGGAGGTGAAGGGCATCGAATTTGTGATGACGGCCCTGTTC
Source organism: Oscillospiraceae bacterium (assembly GCA_018380115.1). Taxonomy (GTDB): domain Bacteria; phylum Bacillota; class Clostridia; order Oscillospirales; family Ruminococcaceae; genus Ruthenibacterium. The sequence goes on from JAGZUF010000020.1 coordinate 23,298, forward strand.
GTCACCATCTTTACCGACCAGTGGCTGAACGCAAAGCGCCACGGGCCCGCGCTTTTGGGCCTTGCGGGCGCAGCGGTGTGCCTGGCTGTGTTCGGGGCGGCGAGTTTTATGCTGCCTGCCATGGCACTCATCACAGGCGCCCTGCTTATCTGGCACAGCGTGAAGGGCGGGGCAAAGGGGGCGGCGGCATGACGGAGGTGCAGTGCCTTATCACGGCGGCGGCTATCATGCTGGGCACCATGGCCACGCGCTTTGCACCCTTTGTGCTGCTGCCGAAAAACAGGCCCGTGCCCAAGCTGGTGGAATATCTGGGCGGCACGCTGCCCTATGCCGCCATGGGGCTTCTGGTGGTGTACTGCCTGAAGGACGTGGCCTGGCTGTCCGGTGCGCACGGCGCGCCGGAGCTTATTTCCATTGCGCTTACGGCAGGGCTGCATGTGTGGCGGCGCAACACGCTTGTCAGCATTGCGGCGGGCACTGTATGCTATATGCTTCTGGTGCAGTTTGTGTTCGTGTGAGGCGCGCGGCGCAGCTTTGTGCCGCGCGTGTAGTGCGCGCGGGGGCTGGCTCGTTGTAAGGGGTGAAGAAGGAGTGATCACCCCATGCATCACAAAAGCCCCGAGGCCGGCAGCACGCTGTGCGAGGCGCGCCCGGAATACGGCCTGTCCTGCGAAGAGGCTGCGGCGCGCGCCGCGGCCGGCCTTGCAAACGAAGCGCCGAAGCCCTTGACAAAAACTGCCGGGCGCATCGTGCGCGACAATCTGTTCACGTTTTTCAACTTCGTGTTCCTGGCTTTGGCCGCCTGCTGTGTGGCCGTGGGCGCATACCGCGACACGCTGTTTCTGGGCATCGTGGTTATCAATGCGCTCATTGGCATCGTGCAGGAGCTTCGCGTGAAGCGCACACTGGATTCCATCGCCCTGCTGGAGCAGCGGCCCGTGCAGGCCGTGCGCGGCGGCAGAGTGACGCCCGTGCCGCCGCATGAGCTTGTGCTGGGCGACATTGTGGTGCTGAACGCGGGCTGCCAGGTGCCTGCGGACGCCGAGCTGTGCACCGGCGCGGCCGAAGTGAACGAGGCGCTGCTGACAGGCGAAGCGGATAATGTGCGCAAGCGCCCGGGGGACGCGCTGCTTTCGGGCAGCTTTCTCTCGGCCGGGCAGTGCCGCGCAAGGCTTACCGCCGTGGGCAGGGACTGCTGGGCCGCCCGGCTTTCGCAGGAGGCAAAGCGCGATAAAAAGCAGCGCTCGGCCATTATGTCCGCGCTGGACGGCTGGCTGAAGCTGGTGGGCTTTTTTATTGTGCCGCTGGGCGCGGCCATGCTGGTGCGCCAGCTCACGCTGGACGAAGCCACCTTCGGCTATGCCGTCACCAGCACGGTGGCGGCGCTGGTGGGTATGATTCCGGAGGGGCTTTACCTGCTTACAAGCATTGCGCTGGCGCTGGGTGTTCTGCGGCTTGCAAAACGGCGCACGCTGGCGCATGAATTATCCTGCATCGAGGCGCTGGCGCGCATCGACACATTGTGCATTGACAAAACTGGTACCATTACCACGGGAAATATGCGTCTGGAGCAGGTGTGCCCGGCGGACGGGCAGCAGACCGCGGCAGCGCGCGATGCGCTGGCCGCCTTTGCCGCGGCGCAGACCTCTCAAAACGCCACGGCCTGTGCCCTGCGCGCCGCTTTGCCCGAGGCGCCGCGCTGGGACGTTGTGCGCGAGGTGCCCTTTTCCTCTGAGAGGAAATATTCCGCCGTTGTGCTGGAAAACGGCCAGTGCTGGGCTCTGGGCGCCCCGGAAAAGGTGCTGGGTGCCCCGTGCCGGGACAAAGCCGTGGCCGGCTTTCTGCGCCAGGGCCTGCGCGTTTTATGCCTGGCGCGCGCCGGCGGCGCCGGAGAGGACGGCGCCCTGCTGGGCCCCGTCCAGCCCGTGTGCTGGGCCGTGCTGCGCGACGAGCTTCGGCCCGACGCGCAGGCCACGCTCTCTTATTTCGAACGGCAGGGCGTGGCGGTGAAGGTGATATCGGGCGACAATACGCAAAGCGCCGCACGTGTGGCGCAAAGCGCAGGCATTGCCGGGGCGCAGAATTTTCTGGACTGCGCGTCCCTGCCCGAGGATGCAGATTTCGGCCCGTATTGCGAAGAGACGGCGGTGTTCGGCCGCGTGAGCCCGCGGCACAAGCAGGCCATCATCCGTGCCCTGCAGGCAAAGGGGCACCGGGTGGCCATGGTGGGCGACGGCGTGAACGATGTGCTGGCCCTGAAGCAGGCCGATTGCAGCGTGGCCATGGCGGGCGGCAGCGACGCCGCGGGCCAGACGGCCCAGCTTGTGCTGCTGGACGCGCAGTTTTCCGCCATGCCGCACATCGTGCGCGAGGGCAGGCGCGTCATTGCCAATATTTCGCGCTCGGCCTCGCTGTTCCTTGTGAAGAACATCTTCTCGTTCCTGCTCTCGGCCATTCTGCTTGTGTGGGCCATGCCCTACCCGCTGCTGCCGGGGCAGATCAGCCTCATCAGCGGCGTGCTCATAGGGCTGCCGTCGTTCCTGCTCACGTTCGAGCGCTCGGACGTGCGCGCGAAGGGCCATTTTCTTCGCAATGCGCTGCTGAACGCGCTGCCCGGCGGGCTTTGCGGCACGCTGTTCCTTTTGGGCACGTCTGCCCTGGGCGGGGCGCTGGGCCTGCCTCAGGGGCAGATTTCGTCCGTATGCACGCTGCTGGCCGGTGTGACGGGGCTGTGCGTGGTGTTTTTTCTGTGCTGGCCGCTTACATGGCTGCGCGCCGCTGTCATGGCGCTGACAGCGGCCTGCTTTTACGGGGCCACGGCCTTTTTTCCGTGGATGTTCAGCATTGAGACGCTTTCGGCGCGCGCCTGGGCCCTCACCTGCGGGCTGGGGGCTGCGGTGCCCGTGGTGATGGGCTGCCTTGTGTTTGCGGTGAGCTTTCTCAAAAGGCGGCTTGCGAAGAAGGAGGAAACAGAGTATGGCAGTATGCGTCCTGATACCGGCATATGAGCCGGAGGAACGCTTTGCGGAATATGCCGCGCTGTGCGCACAGCGCGGCCCGCTGGTCGTCGTGGACGACGGCAGCGGGCCCAAATTTGCCCCGATATTCGAAAAGATAGCGGCCCTGCCGGGCTGCACTGTGCTGCATCACGAGCAGAACAAAGGCAAGGGCGCGGCGCTGAAAACGGGCTTTGCCCATATTTTGCGCTTTCTGACAGGCTGTGAGGGCGTGGTTACGGCAGACTGCGACGGCCAGCATGCCCTGCAGGACGTGCAGCGCCTGTGTGCCGCCGTGCTTGGGCAGCCGCAGGCCCTGAGCCTTGGCTGCCGCCATTTCGGCCCCGAGACGCCGCGCCGCAGCATGGCGGGCAACCGCGCCACCAGCACGGCGATGCGCGTTTTGTACGGCATAGAGCTGGAGGATACCCAGACGGGCCTGCGCGGCATTCCCCGCGGCCTGCTGGAGGAGGTGGCGGCCCTGCCGGGCCAGCGCTATGAATATGAGCTGGAGATGCTTTTGTGGGCAAAGCGCAAGGGTGTGCCCATGAACGTACTTACTATAGAGACGCGTTATTTCGACAACAACTCCGGCAGCCATTACGACACAGTGAAGGACAGCCTGCGCATCTGCGTGCCGCTTTTGCGCGGGCTTGCGCAGTATATGGCGGCGGGTGCGGCCAGCGCCGTGGTGGACGTGGCGGCCTATGGCCTGCTGGTGAGCTTTGTGTTCGGCGGGCTTAGCCTGGTAGACAGGCTTATGATATCGGCTGTGCTGGCACGCATCCTCTCCTCGCTGTTCAACTACTTGTGCAACCGCCGCCTGCCTCAAATGCAGCGCAAGGCATTCTGGCCCACGGCGGCGCGCTATTATGTGCTGTGGGTGTTCCAGCTTGCGGGCAGCGTGCTGGGCACCTGGGCGCTGTGCGCGGCATTCGATGCGAACGAGCTGCTGGCCAAATATGCCGTGGACATCCTGCTCAGCCTGCTCAGCTATCAGGTGCAGCTGCGCTGGGTGTTCGGCGGGAAAGGGGAGAAGGCGGATGTATAGCCGCACCGTGCGCGTGCTGCGCGCCTTGTTCCGGCTGGAGGGCTGGCGCGCGCAGGGCACGCCGGCCCCGGCCCCGGCGGTGTATGTGGTGCACCATCAGAATATGGCGGGGCCCATCCGCGCCGTGGCGCATCTTCCTGTGGAGGGGCATATCTGGGCGCTTGCGCCCTTCTGCGATGCAAAGGCATGCTTTGCGCAGTATTACGGCTATACCTTCACAAAGCGGTTCGGCATGCCGGGGCCGCTTGCCTTTGTGTGCGCAAAGCTTGTCTCCGGCGCGGTAAGCGGCATTGTGCGCGGGTGCGGGGCCATTCCGGTGCACCGCGGCAGCCGCGATATTGTAGAGACCATGCGCCTTTCCCAGCAGGCGCTGGAAAGGGGCGAGAACATCATCCTCTGCCCGGATGTAGATTACGCCAGCAGCGCGGCCGAGATAGGTGCGGTATACGAGGGCTTTCTGCATCTGGAAAAGGCATACTACCGCGCCACGGGCCGCCACCTTGCCTTTGTGCCGGTGGGCCTGCACGCGCCCACAAAGCGTGTGCGCATGGGCGAGGCTATCCGCTTTGATGACAGCGTGCCCTTTGCGCGCCAGAAGGCACAGGTGGCGCTGCGCCTGCGGCAGGCCATTACTGCGCTGTGCACACAGCCGGAATTTCCGCCGCAAAACAGCGAAAGCAGTTGCAAATAGGGAAAAGGAGCACTATAATTAATATTAGTTATCAATAGAAGGCTTTGCGCGGAAAGGAAGATGACAGGATGGATATGAAAGCGTTTTATTCTTTGAGCTGCGGGCTGTATCTGGTCGGCGCTGCCCATGAGGGAAGAGACTATGGATGCGTGGTGAACACCGTCACGCAGGTGACGGCGGAACCCGCAAAGCTGATGGTGGCCATCAATAAGGAGAACGCCACCACCGACGCCGTGCTGGCGAGCGGGCGCTTTGAGGCCGCCGTGCTGTGCGAGACGGCGCCCATGGAGCTGATTGGCACGTTCGGCTTCAAAACCAGCCGTGAGGTGGATAAATTTGCCCCCTTCCAGACGGCAAGAGACGCGCACGGCGTGCCCTATGTGACGCAGGATGTGGCTGCCCGTTTCGGCTGCAAAGTGGTGGATACGCTGGATGCGGGCACCCATATGCTCATCATCGGCCTTGTAGAAGAGGCTGAAGTGCTGAACACGGCCGCGCCTATGACGTACGCCTATTACCACAGGGTGAAAAACGGCCTTACGCCGCCCAAGGCGTCCAGCTACCAGGCCCAGCAGGAAAAGAAGCCCGGCGGCTGGCGCTGCAAAGTGTGCGGCTATATCTACGAGGGCGAGACGCTTCCCGCAGACTACAAGTGCCCTATCTGCGGCCAGCCCGCCAGTGTGTTTGAAAAACTTTGAAAACAGAATAGCCTGTTCCGCAAGCAGATAAAAACGCCCCCTGGCCTGCCGCCGGGGGCGTTTTCCGTTTTATGCAAGAGAGGCAAGCACGCGCGCCTTGGTGACAATGCCTTTCAGCTGGCCGTCCTTTCCCACAGCGGCCAGGGGATAAGGCGCCTCTGCCGCTATTGCCATGATATCGGCCACAAGGGTGTCGGGGTCCACGGTCTGGACATCTGTCTGCATCACATCGGTGATGCAAAGCTTTTCCTTTCGTGCACGCAACGCCTCTCGAATGGAGAGGATGCCCACAAGATGCAGGCGGCTATCTACCACATATACGGTGGAAAGAGCGTTTTTGTTCATTACACGGATGGCATGCTCGATACCGTCGCCCGTCTGTACGAGCGCGGCAGGTGTGAGCATGATATTGTGCACGCACAGCACGCGGGAGCGGTCGGCATTATTGATGAACGCCTCCACATATTCGTCCGCAGGGTGTTCGCTCATCTGCTCTGGTGTATCTACCTGAATAAGCCGGCCGTCTTTCATGATGGCCACAGTATCGCCCAGTTTGAAGGCCTCGTCGATGTCGTGCGTGATGAAAATTACCGTTTTGCCCAGCTTCCGCTGAATCTGCAGCAGCTCAAACTGCATATCCTGGCGCACAAGCGGGTCCAGCGCAGAAAAGGGCTCGTCCATCAAAAGCACCTCAGGGTCGTTTGCCAGTGCACGGGCAATTCCCACGCGCTGGCGCATGCCGCCCGACAGGCTGCTGCAGGCCTGGTGCTCCCAGCCGCTCAGGCCCGTCATGGCAAGCACTTCCATGGCCTTTTTCTCGCGCTGGGCCCGCGGCACGCCCTTTACCTCCAGCCCATAGGCCACGTTGCCCAGAACGTCCCGGTGGCTCATCAGCGCAAAGCTTTGGAACACCATGGATATTTTGCTGCGGCGGAATTCCAGAAGGTCTTTTTTGGAAAGCTCTGCAAGGTCCTTCCCTTCAAACAGCACCTTGCCAAAGCTGGGACGGTTCAGCCGGTTGAAACAGCGCACCAGCGTGGACTTGCCAGAGCCCGAAAGACCGATGATGACAAAAATCTGCCCGCGCGGGATAGACAGGCTGATGTCCCACAGGCCGACTGACACACCCGTTTTTTTCTGCACCTCACTTTTCTGGCTGCCGGCCTTCATCATACGGGCGGCCTCGGCCTTGTTCAGGCCGTACAGCTTGCTTACATGCTGCACTTCTATGATAATATCTTTGTTTTCCTGCATGCCGTTCACCTCAGTTCTCGCCGTCTGCATCCGGCGTATCCTGTTCTTTTCCGCTGCCGAACCAGCCCTGTGTCAGGCGGTCCAGCACGATGGCCAGCACCACCACGCTGCCGCCCGCCAGCAGCCCGCGGCCTATTTGGATGCGGTTCACCGCCTCCAGCACCTCCATACCAAGGCCGCGCGCGCCAATCATCGAACAGGTCACAACCATGGCCATGGCCATCATCAGCGTCTGGTTCACACCTGTCATAATAGTGGGAAGCGCCTGCGGAATCTGCACTTTCCACAAGGTCTGCCACCGGGTAGAGCCGAAAGAGTGGGCGGCCTCGACCACTTCGCTGTCCACTTGCTGTATGCCCAGGCTGGTGAGGCGGACCACCGGCACGATGGCGTAGATAACGGTAGCGATGACAGCAGAGGCGTTGCCCAGGCCGAACAGCAGCAGCGCCGGGATGAGGTACACAAACACCGGCATTGTCTGCATGGTATCCAAAACGGGCCGCACAATGCGGTTGGCACGCGCCGAATTGGAAATCAGGATACCGATGGGCAGGCCCAGCAGCAAAGAAATGACCACGCTGGCCAGCACGATAGAAAGTGTGAGCAGCATTTCATCCCACATGCCCACAAGCCCCACGGCAAATAAAAGCACAGCATACAAAAGCCCGCTGCGCATCTTGCGGCGCGCTTTCCAGCCAAGCACAAACACCAGGGCGAGAAGGATAAACCATGGAATGTGCGCCAAAAGCCATTTGAACAGGTTTACAAGGCCGTCCAGCCCGCTTTGTATGGCATCCAACACGCCCGAGGCGGCCACAGCAAAGCTGCGCACCGCGCTGTCAATGGCATCGGTGTTCACGTCCAGTTCCAAAGGAAAGTCGGCCAGCCAACTGGTGCCGCCGGCATCTGCACTAAGCCCGGCGCGCAGGGTTTCGGCCTGCTCTGGCGTCAGCCATTGCTCTACCAGCTCCGGATGCTGCTGCAGCAGCCACACGGCGGCTTCGTCCTGCTCGGCTCCGTTTTGCTGCATGTAAGCAAGCCCCTCGCTGATGAACGATGAGCCTGTGTGGTATTTGGAAAGAAATTCGCAGTATTCCGGGTTTTCTTCTGCAAACTGGTTGCTCACAGCCACGGTTACCGTCACGGCGGGGCAGGCACCGATGCCTTCCTGGTAGGCCGCCGGGTCGTAGGGGTCATCCTCCAGCAAAACGAGGTCGTATTGGCCCATCAGCCATGTGGGTTCCCAGTAATAGGCCACAAAGGGCTCATGCTTATCCCATGCAGAAGTGATGACGGAATCCAGCGCGGCATTGCTGCCGGGCACCATATAGTGATAGCTTTCATCCAGCCCATAGGCATCCACCTTTTTTTCCATGATTTCGGTGACGGCCCAGCCCGGGATGCCGCCGTAGATAATACCCCGGCCCGGGTCTTCGGGGTCCGGAAAAAGATGAGGGTAACGGGCAAGGTCTTTCACTGTTTTCAAATCGGGGTATTCATCGGCCACATAGCGCGGGATATAAAACCCCTGATAGTTATCATTGAAATTTACGCCCAGCTCTGTAAATTTTCCGGCCTCCAAATCAGCCTGGTAAGAGGGGATGTTGTCGGTCCATTCCTCCATGTTCACATCTATTTCGCCGTTCATCAGCGCCTCGTGTGCAATGGGGGTAGAGCCGGGCACCTCTGTCCACGTATAGCCGAACACTTTTTCAGCAATCAGCCCGGCAATAGCGTTGTTCAGGCGTATGGAATCCCAGCCTACATCCACAAAAACAATCTCGCCGCGCCCTTCCTGCGGTGTTTGGGCGCCAGCAGGGGAAAACACTGCCATGCACAGCACAGCGGCCAGTATGACACATAATATTTTTTTCGCGGTTCCTGCCATTTTCGCCATCCTCCTTGTGTTCAGTTGAGCAGCTGAGCCACGCGGCCCATATCCGACACGCTGCATGCTACCACTAGTGTGTCGCCTGCTTCCAGAGCGGTATCCGGCCCTGGTGAAAGCAGAAGCCTGCCCTCGTGCCGCACCGCTATTACAGTGCCGCCGGTGCTTGTGCGGAAGCGAAGCTGCTCTAGCGTACGCCCCAGCGCCGCGCTGTGCGCGGAAATGGGGAATTCATGGGTGCGAAGCTGGTCGCTGTGGCGGAAGCGCTCTTGCAGATCCATGATTTTTTTGAATGTGGCGGCAATCTCTTCATTCAGGGCATCGCGCTGCGTAACCAGCTTTTTCAGGTGGCCCTTCAGCGCGCCAAGGTCTTTGTCAGAACGGTATTGTTCCATATACTCCACTGCCCGGCTGCGGGAACGTATGGTGGCGCCTCTGTTTTGACGGATGTCAATGATGTCCATATCAGCCAAAAGGCGCAGTGCCCGGCGTATAGTCTCTGACGAGACGCCGTATTGCGGCCCCATCAGCGAGCGGCCTATAAACCGCTGGCCCTCGGGCAGGGTGCCGTCTGCTATTTTGGAGGCGATATCATAGGCCACTTGGGCATAAATGGGGGTGCGTGGGGTGCGGTCCATTCTATTCTCCTTCCTTCCTTACAGTAAAATAAACAACCTTATTTTATATTATGGGTTGTTATTTGTCAATGCCTCTCCCTGCGGGAGCACGGCAGGCAGCTATGGAGCAGTTCTGCAGGCGGCTGCGGCCGCGATAAATGGGGAAGGCCGCAGGCATAGAGCAGATGCGGCGCCGTACTGCATGGCCGGCAGGGCGTGATGAGGGCGGCATCCATGCAGGCTGTTGCACAAGCCGCCCTGTGCAATGGCCTAACCAGGTGCATAAGCGCAGCCGGACGAAAAAAGCGGACAGCAAACAATAAGCCCCGGCGCTGCCTGCGCCGGGGGCTGTTGTACTGTACGATCCAAGCGTGTTATAAAATATGTGGCCGTAAAAAGAAAAGCTGCGGAAAATTACGCCTGCGGGCTTTTGGGGGGCGCGGACGAAAAATGCTGATTCTATAAAATGTGAACAAAAGCGTGAACAGGCAAAACGAAAAAAGCCCGCAGAACACTAATTCCACGGGCTTTTTTGGGCTTTTTTGTGGAGCAGATGATGGGAATCGAACCCACACAGCCAGCTTGGGAAGCTGGAGTTCTACCACTAAACTACATCTGCACAAATTCGGAACGTTATTTAGTATACAGCATGGGGCCGGAAAAGTCAAATACTTCTGTGCGCAAATTGGCTGTGACTTTGGTGTTTGCCTATTTTTTGAAGTGCACTGTGAAAAAGACATGATTTTCCAAAAATTTACAATTATATCTGGTATACTGTGGATGCATCGGGAAACCTGACGCAAACAGAGGAGGCGGCGCAATGAAGTGCGAAGTGGTGTGCCATCAGTTAAGAGGCTCGCAGGGGCTTTATGATACATACGGCCTGCGGTTGACGGAGACAGGAGATTTTTATGGCGATATCACGCTGGATAAAGCGCAGGCGCAGGCGCTTGCAGAGGCATTGGAAAAGAACGGATGCGAGGCATGCCATGTGCCCGGCGTGATAGACGATTTTCTGGCGGGCGAGCAGTTTTGAAATGCTTCCGGCACTTGAAAAAAGGCCGTGCGCGGTGGTACAATCCACTTGAGAACATACCGGCAGGCCCCCCTTTTTGCCGGCGCAGCGGCGCGTGTGAACGGGGTGCGCCGTGCCGGGCACTAAGGAGGCCTTTTTATGCCGGGCGACCTGCACACACATACCAATTTTTCAGACGGCTCCAGCGACATTGAGCTTTTGCCGAAGCTGGCCGCGCGCGCCGGGCTGACGCACCTGGCCGTGTCGGACCACGACACCACGCTCAGCGCTGAATACGCCTATAAGCACCCCGTGGTGCGGGGCGTGCACATGATACCGGCGGTGGAACTGACAGGCTTTGACTTTGTGCGCGGGCGCCGTGTACATATTTTGTGTTACTGGCCGAAGCTGACGCCGGCGCTGAAAGAGTTCTGTGCCCTGATGGCTGCCCGCCGCAATGAGGCGACAGAAAAGAGCATGGACGAGCTGGAGGCGCTGTACCCGCAGTTTTGCAGGGAAGAGGCCAAGGCGTTTGCCGCGCGCAGCGGCGTCACGTATAAAACGCATCTCATCCGTCTGTTATTCGAATATGGCTACACAGACGGCATTTATAAAGAACTGTACGGCCAGCTTTTCGGCGCAGGCCGCGGGCGCGTGCTGCACGACCCGGCGTACGAGTCTGTGCAGGCCGTGCTGGAGATGGCGCGCTGCACGGGCGGCGTGGTGGTGCTGGCGCACCCCAGTGTATACCAGAGTATGGAGCTTGCCGCACAGCTTGCCGCACAGGGCGCCATTGACGGCGTAGAGATAGACCACCCGCGCAACACCCCGCAGGACAAGGCGGCCCTGCACGAACTGGCCCGGCAGTACGGGCTGATTGTGACGGGCGGCACGGATTTCCACGGCATGCACATGTCAAAGCCCACACCGCTGGGCGCCGTGACGACGGCGGACGGCATGCTGGCGCGCATTGAGGCGTTGGCGCAAAGCCGCAGCGGTGCGCCGCGCAGGGACGGAGCCTGACGCCCGGCGGAGGCAGGGCCCTTCTGTGAGCGGATGCACAATTTTTTCGCTGCCCGGCGGCAGGATTCTGGCTTGTTCGCCAAATCATGCAAAAGGGCAGTGTTTTTCCGCGCGTGTTGTGCTAAAATAAAAGGCAGCATTTTGAACTGCGCGGAGGGAAGAACGATGACATACCAGAGAAAAAACAGGGGAGTGTGCTCCCTTTCCACCACAGTGACGCTTTCGGAGGACGGCACTATTGAAAATGTGGAGGTGCTGGGCGGCTGCAACGGCAACCTGAAGGGGATTTGCTCACTTTTGAAGGGCATGAAAGCACAGGACGCCATCGGCCGCATGCGCGGGACCACCTGCGGTAGCAGGCCCACCTCCTGTCCGGACCAGATCGCTCAGGCGCTGGAAGAGGCTCTGGCCCAGTAAAGCTGAACACGAGGCTGACGCCCCGCACTTCCTGTATGGGAAGTGCGGGGCATTTTTGATGCGTGCCGCTGGAAGAAAACGCCTTTGTGCATGCCCCCTTGCCGCAGCGGCCATACTTGCACAGGGAAAGGGGAGAAGACGTTGCTATACCGATTCAAAGGGTTTGATAAGGCCGCGCGCCGGGTGTTGAACGAGGCTGTGAGCACGGCGGCCTCCTTCGGGCATACAGCGGCGGGTACAGAACACTGCCTGCTTGCCATTCTGCGCGAAGATGAAGGTGAGGCCGCGGCATTTCTGCTGTCCAGAAAGATATACGGCTTCCGTCTGGCGCGGCTTATTTGCGAAGAAAAAGGGCAGAACACGCCGTGTTACCTGTGGCCCGGCACAGTGAACGCCGAGCTGCGCGCCGCCATGGACGAGGCCGTGCGCACAGCGCATGCCGCCGGCGAGGAAAAAGCTGCGCCGCTGCATCTTCTGGCCGCTTTTCTGGAACAGGAGTGCACGGCGCGCCGCATGATGGAACAGCTTGGGATAGATGCAAAGGCGGAGGCCGCCGAATGCGGGCGCCGCGCCAAGGCGCCGCTGTGGAAGCCCGCAGCGGCGCACGCAGCCCCGCCTGCGCCGAAAAACGCCCTGCGCTATGGGCAGGACCTTACCCAGCTTGCCCGTGAAGGCAGGCTGGACCCCGTGTTCTGCCGCGATGAAGAGATCGAAGCTGTCGAACGCATCCTGCTGCGCCGGCGAAAAAACGCCCCCTGCCTTGTGGGTGAGGCGGGGGTGGGCAAAACGGCTGTGGTGGAGGGGCTTGCCCTGCGCATTGCAGAAGGGCGGGCGCCTGCGCGCCTGTGCGGAAAAAGCGTGCTCTCGCTGGATATAGGCAGCCTGGTGGCGGGCACAAAATACCGGGGTGACTTTGAACAGCGCCTGCACGATGTGCTGGCCGAGGTAAAGCAGACGGGCAGCGCCATCTTGTTTCTGGATGAGGTGCATTCCATCATGGGCGCGGGCGCGTCGGAGGGCGGCGTGGACGCAGCCAGTATCTTAAAGCCTATGCTGGCGCGCGGCGAAGTACAGGTTATTGGCGCTACCACACGCGAGGAATATGCAAAGCACATTGAGAAAGATGCCGCCATGGCCCGCCGCTTCGAGGCCGTGCCGGTGGAAGAGCCCAGCCGCACGGCTGCGCTGGCTATTTTGCAGGGCCTTGCGCCGCGCTATGAGAGCTACCACGGGGTGCACATTGAGCCGCAGGCGCTGGAGGATGCGGTGGAGCTTACGGCGGCCTACATGCCCGGCCGTTTTCTGCCGGATAAGGCCATCGACGCGCTGGACGAAGCCTGCGCCTCGGTAAAAATGGAAGAACGCTGCCCGCCCGCCGTAGGGCGGGCCGATGTAGCGGCGGCAGTGGCGCGGCACAGCGGCGTGCCGGCCAGTCTGCTGTGCCGCAGCCGGGACGAACGCCTGGGCTGCCTGGAACAGGTGCTTTCCCAGCGCATTATAGGGCAGGCCGACGCAGTGCATGCCGTGGCAGGCGCTTTGCGCCGTGCGCGCCTGTTTCCGGAAAGCGCCCGGCGGCCCATGGCCTCGTTTTTGTTTCTGGGGCCCACGGGTGTGGGCAAGACGGCACTGGCCAAAGCTGTGGCGCAGGAATGCTTCGGCGGGCTGCAGGCGCTTTTGCGCTTTGATATGAGCGAATATATGGAAAAGCAGGCGGCAGCACGCCTTGTGGGGGCGCCGCCGGGCTATGTGGGCCATGAGGAAGGCGGCCAGCTTACCCGTGCCGTGCGCGAGCGCCCGCACTGCGTAGTGCTGCTGGATGAAGTGGAAAAAGCGCACCCGGACGTGATGCACCTGCTTTTGCAGATACTGGAAGAGGGGGAGCTGACAGACGGCCTTGGCCGCCGTGTCAGCTTTCGCACGGCGCTGGTGGTGCTTACCTCAAATCTGGGTGCCAAAGCGCTGGGCGGCACCGGGCGGCCCACCGGATTCGGGTGTGGGCAGGCACTGTTTGCGAGGCACGATGCTCTGCAAAGCGCACGCGGGCATTTTTCGCCCGAGCTTCTGGCGAGGCTGGATGAATGTGTGGTGTTTGGCCCGCTTTCTGCCGAGGCCATGGAACGTATTGCCCAGCGGGAACTGGACGAAACCTGCGGCCAGCTGCGTGAAGCGGGCGTAGCCCTTTCCTATGAACCGGAGGTGCCTGCGGCGCTGGCTGCCCTTGCAAAGCCGGAGCTGGGCGCCCGCGCCCTGCGGCGCCTAGTGCGCACGCGCGTGCTGGAGCCACTGGCCCTGCTTGAACTGCACGGCGCCCCAGCACGGGTGGCACTGCGCGGCGGCGACGTGTGTGTGGAGGCACAGGCCCGCGGCGTGCAGCCGTCTGCTGACCCAGTGCCCTCCGGTGCGGCGATGCCGTTCTGATGCGCCTGTAAACCGGCGGGCATGCCTGGGCAAGAGCGGGCTTCTTTGGGAGCTGATGCTGTGCGGGCCGGTTGCCCCGCGCCGTCCTTCCGGCCTCTGTTGTTATCTTTGCCTGCACCTTACTGCTTTGGCCTGATTTGCGGCCCCGCCCGGACATCCTCTGGATGGGGCCGTAAATTTTGAAGCTGGCGGAGCTGCCCTGTAAAAAGCGTTAGCTTCAGGCATCGGGCAAGGCTGGCTGCCGACGGCAGGAATGAAACAGCTTTGTTAGCACAGTGGCTGCCCGTTTGCAGGCCGGGGGATAAATGATGCAGGTGGAATAACCTTTCGCGCGTGTTGAGGCGCATACCGATGACAGGCCTTTGCAGGGCTGCCGCAAGCCCGCCGCCCGGCTTAGCTTGTCGGCTGCAGCTTGCAAAAAACGCCCCCGCGCGCAGGCGCGGGGGCGTTTTTCATGCCGCCGGAGAGGGGGCCGGCAGCGAGGGAGGTGACAAGGGGGAAACAGCCTATTATTTCATCAGGCCGGCAGCGTCTGCCAGAAGCTGGGCCGCCACAGGGATAGGCAGCTTACCTGTATTCAGCGCAAGGTCATACCTGTCTGCCCGGCCCCAGTCGCCGTCTGCATAATAGTTGTAGTAGTTGGCGCGCGTTTTGTCTGTCTTGCGGATAAGCGCACGCGCTTTGTCCTCGTCTATATTGCGAAGCTTTGCAATGCGCAGCACGCGCTGCTCCAGCGGGGCATGGATGAACACGCTGAGCATGCCCGGCTGCCGGCGCAGCACATAATCGGCACAGCGCCCAATGAACACACACGGGCCCTGCTTTGCCAGCTCGCGGATGGTGTTCGACTGAAACACAAACAATTTATCATCTGTGAGGTAATCTTCATAGCTGGCAAATGCGGGCGCTGCCCCGATGCTGAGCGTGTAGAGAAAGCTGGAGGAAGGGCGCTCGTCCGCTCGCTCGAACAGCTCCTGCGAGATGCCGCTGTCCTGCGCGGCCTTTTTCAAAATTTCCTTGTCATAAAAAGGAATGCCCATTTTCTGGGACACAGCGAGGCCGATTTCCCGCCCGCCGGAGCCGAACTGACGGCCAATGCAAATGACAGGGTGCGCCATACAAAAACCTCCTTTGCAGCAAAGGCGCGGAAGGCGTGCGCCAGCCGCGCACTTTCTTTACTTTTACTATAACACAAACCACGCGGCGGTGCACAAAGAAACACGGCGCAAAGCCGGAGAACTTTACGCCGTGTTTCTTGGCTATTTTGCCTAAAGCTCTTAACTCATTACAGTTTTGCCCTGGAATTGAACAGCTTGGGGGCTGCCAGCGCCAGCACCACGGCCGCGGCCACGGTGACAAGCGTTTCCGGCAGCATAAAGGTGGCGTTGTATACCGCGCTGTACAGCCAGCACAGTGCATTCTCGCCCATGTTCGCAATAGCCTGGCCCCAGCCGAAGTTTGTCATCCACTCGAAGGCATAATCATAGTCCTTCCACACCACATAGCCAGAAAGCGTGTTGCACACATAGCGCAGCACGCTCACTGCAAAGATACTGATGCCTATGCCGGTGGCACGGCCCGCCCTTGTAGAGGGAAACGGTTTTGCAATATACCATGCAAGGCCCAATACGGTGTAAGACAACACATAGTCCAGCAGCGCACAACCCACCTGCGCGCCCAGCGTCTGGCAGTAGGTGAGGTTTTTCAGCCCCAGAAAAAGCTGGATGAGGCTGTACACGAAAGCCGTGAACAGGCCCCATTTCGGGCCGTGGCGCAGGCTCATCAGAATAATGGGCAGCGTGCTTACAAAGGTGACGGAACCGCCGTGCGGCAGCTCGAAAATAGGGATGTAGCTGAGCACGGTGCCAAGCGCGATCAACAGTGCGCCTTCCACAAGGGTGCGTGTTTTTGCGTGTGTTTTTGTCGTCATGGGAAATGCCCCTTTCAAAATGATGTGACACAAAAACAAAAACGTGCGCCGTGTGGCACAAAAACCACACGGCGCACGCTGAGCTTTGCTGTTTTATGCAAAAACTCCCTACGCCGGCATTACCCGGATCAGGTAAGAAGGGTCTATGGCCCCGCGTACGGCAGCCAAATCTAAGCCTCTCGGCCCCCCTGTTTTTATGTCCATTTCCCATTATACGCGCCGCGCACGCGTTGTCAAGAAAAAATGAGGCCATGCCGGTGCGCAGCATCTGCCGAAGGCGCGGCGCACCGGCATGGGGAAATAAAAAATCATATATAATGGTAATGCTACCTTGCTTCTGCCTTTCTTAAAAAAAGCCAGGAAACAGCAGTTATTACTGCTGAAAAAACAAATAGCACGGCAGAAGACAAAATGGGGTCAGCGGTAATATCCGCGCCGCTTCCAGTGATGCCCAAAAACAGGAAGAGAAATTTTTGAATATGCATAATAAATCCGCCGGCCAAATTATTAACAAGAATGATGGATGGCACGCTTAAAGCCAATAGAAGAATGATGATGTACTTGGTTTTTTTGCTGATTCTATACATCACTAAAGAGATAAAGTGAAACAAAGAAATTATGGCATATGTCATGACGGTGCACCATATAAACATGTTTGCCGTATTCTTTGGATATATCATATAAAACATAATACTGTTGTTTGCAAGCACAGATGAAATGAAGGAAACTACTCCCGTTGTAACCCCCAGAAAAACACTTATGATTATTGTCGATAAGATATTGGAAATATAATAAGTTTTTCTGGATACTCCATTTATCATTGAAAAGGCAAACACTTCCCTGAACAATTCATAGCCGACAAACATCGCAAAAATATAAGACGCAATATCCATGGAGCCTGCGCTGTTGATGGAATGCTTAAAAGCGATGCCCAGCAGCAAATTGACAAACATAATCAACAGCAAGATGCCAACCAAAACTTTAGAAGAATAAATGTGATATAGAATTAAGGTCTTTAAGCGCGCCCTATCCATTTCTGGCCTCCTTGAGTATTTCCACATATACATCATTAAGTCTTTTCCCTTTTGTCAACTCTTTTAATGGGGCTTGGCGTATAATATTTCCATTATCAATAACAATGACTTCTTCTAAAACAGGTTCTACCTCATCAATCAGATGCGTGGCAATCAAAATCAGGTTCTTTTTCTTTTGATGATATTCTAACAGAACCTTATAAAACAGCCCGCGATATAACGAGTCGATGCCAAGAACAGGTTCATCCAAAATCATGACCTCTGAATTGCTGGCAAGTGAAACAATAACCTTGAAAATAGTGTAATAGCCGGTTGACAGGGTGTTCGTCTTTTTATTTAAGTCTAGATTAAATAATTGCGCCAGCTGTTTTGCCTGCTCAATGTCGAAATTTTCGTAAAACCGGGCCTCCCATTTTAGCAAGTCTTTCATTTTTATGTCTTTAGGATATTTATCCTTTTCTGTAACGTAAAAAACATTTTTCTGTATCACTTCATTTTCTGTTACAATGGCACCGTTCAAGCGCACATCCCCTTTTGTCGGGAAGGCTCTGTTGGCAATAATCTTCATCATTGTAGTTTTCCCTGCGCCATTGGGACCTAACAAGCCATATATTTTGTTGCTTTCAAATGATAAGTTTATATTGTCCAGAACCTTTTTATTTCCGTAAACTTTCATAAGATTTCTAATCTCGAGCATAGGTAGTCTCCTTTTTGAATTTATGGCCTGGTAATTCCTATAATCTAATAGCCTAAATAATGGGTGCTTATGCTTGGCCTTCCTTTTTTCTGCTTGCTATATTGCCGGAATAAAAAATGATGTCAAGAGCCTGCCTTTCTTAAGGCTGCATTGCACCTTTGCCTGAAATTTTTGTTTGGCGCATCCTGCCGAAAGAAAAAAGGTTATTCATTGCAGGCTTTTATTCAAAATCAGCTTAAACACCACTTGGCGATATTTATGATTAATTTGGCCGGCAATGCTTTATTATATGGAAAATAAATCGCATTTTTCTTGGTGACGAATTCATTTAACTCAGAGGAGAACTCTTCAATCGCTTCGGCCCCTGCATAAAAGCTGATATGATTTTTACAGGCAGAAAAGGTGATATATTTTGCTCCCTTTTTATAACATGGCATGCTCCATATGATACGCTCACTTATACACGGGACACTATCCTGCAATGCAGCCATCATTTTTAGCAGATGCGGGCGTGCTTCCAGTGGCTGCAAATAGATATATTCTAATACTGTTTTGGGCGCTTTTCCGCAATAATGTCCCTGATTTGCTTTTTTGAATTCTCTTCCGCATTTGGGGCATACCCACATGGTTTACTTCCTCCTTTTACAAGAGTGCCATATATCCTGTACGGCAAAATATATGCTTCCACTCCTTTATTATAAAAGAAACTGCCGGCTTGCGGGCGCTGAAAAAGAGAAATGGGGGTTCAGGATGTCCGGTTATAAAAACAGGCGGGAAAGCAAGTTCACCAGCTTTCCCGTCTGTTTTAGGCCAGCCCCGAAGGCCTCTTTGGCTCCGCCGGGGCGCATTGCTTTCCAAAACCGGGCCTTACCGCCATATGCCCAGCAGCCATTCGGCGCAGAACACCGCCCCGCAGGCCGCCAGCGCCACAGGCAGCAGCCCGGCGCCCAGATAAGACAAAAGCACAGCTACCGCAAGGCCCGCCATGGCCGAAACGGCGCTGGCCGTGCTTTCCAGAATGGCGGGCACCGTCATGGCTGCCAGCACGGCGTAGGGCACATAGTAAAGGAAGCTCTGCACAAAGCGGCTTTTTATTTTCCCGCGCACCAGAAGCATGGGCAGCGCGCGGATGAGATAAGTGGTGCCCGCCATCACGGCGATGTAACACAGCATCTGTACCGTCATGCAGGCACCTCCGTTTCCTTTACAGGCGCCAGCCATGCGAAGGCCATTGCCGCGCATACCGTGCACAGAATGATGGAAAAGCCTGAGGAGATGTGCGCGTGCAGAAACGGCACATACCGCACAAGGCAGCTAAGCGCCGCGGCCAGCGCCGCCACGCCCAGCACAGGGCGGTGCGCCTTTGCCGCAGGCACCACAATGGCTACAAACATGCCGTACAGCGCCACACCCATGGCGCTTTGCACACTTTGCGGCAGCAGGGCCCCGGCCACGGCGCCTGCCAGGGTGCCCAGCGCCCAGCCAAGGTAAGGCACAACGGCAACGCCAATAAAATAGCGCCTGCCCACCTCGCCCGGCTTTGAGGCGGACACGGCGAAAATTTCATCTGTGATAAAAAAGCTCACCCAAAGCCTGTCTGCAAAGCGCACGCTTTTGTGCAGCTTCTGCGAAAGTGAAATGCTCATCAGCGCATAGCGCAGGTTGATGACAAGCTGCGTCAGAGCCATTTCCAGCAGCGTGCCGCCGCCGAATATGACGCCGGCGCCCACAAGCTGCCCGGCGCTTGTGAGGTTCGTCATGCTGATGAGCACGGTGGCGCGAAGGTCCATACCGTTCACCGCGCACAGAATGCCGAACGCAATGGAAACGGAAAAATAGCCAAGCCCGATGGGCACGCCGTCCAGAAAGCCGCGGCGAAAGCTGTTTTCAGCCGCCGGCCTTCGGCCCTCGGGCGCCTGCTCCTGCTGTGCCATGCCGCGCCCCCTCAGCACCCGGTGCCCGCAAGAGCTTTTTTGCCTGTGGGGCAAAGCTGTGCAAGGCAGCAGCGCTCGCAATACGGCCTGCGCGCCGTGCACACTGCGCGCCCGTGCAGCACGCAGCGGTGGCAGAAATCGTTCGATTCCTCCGGCGGCAGCACCTTCACAAGGGCCTTTTCCACCTTCACGGGGTCTTTGGTGTCCTTCACAAAGCCCAGGCGGTTCGACAGGCGGATGCAGTGCGTATCCGCCACTACGGCGGGCAGGCCGAACACGTCGCCGCGCACCAGGTTGGCGCTTTTGCGGCCCACGCCGGGCAGCTTCAAAAGGTCCTCCATGGCCTGGGGCACCCTGCCGTCAAATTCGTTCAGCAGCATATTGCTCATGGCGGCAAGGTCCCGCGCCTTCGAGCGGCCCAGGCCGCACGGGCGCACAATGGCCTCTATATTGTCCGCCCCGGCGGCGGCCAATGCCTCCAGCGTGGGGTATTTGGCAAACAGCTCTTCTGTGACGATATTTACGCGTGCGTCGGTGCACTGGGCGGCCAGCCGCACGCTTACAAGCAGCTGCCAGGCGCTGTCATAATCCAGCGTGCACTCGGCAAGCGGATATTCTTCTTTCAGCCTGTTCACAATTTGCAAAGTATCCTGTTTCGTTCTCATGTGGCAAAACCTCCTCAAAAACGCCGGCCAACGGCCATTTTCATCATAGCATAAACGGTGCTTGTGCACAACCGCATTTCGTTGTATACTGAAAAAGGAAAGCTGAAAAACCACAAGATATGGAGGATGTACATGTACGCGGATATGTTGGACACCATCGGCTTTGTGGCCCAAAGCGATGCACAGGTGGCGCGGGCCATGCAGGGTGAGCTTTGCCGCCAGCGCAGGAACATTGAACTGATTGCCTCGGAAAACGTGGTATCGCCTGCCGTGATGGCCGCAATGGGCAGCGTGCTGACGAACAAGTATGCCGAGGGCTACCCCGGCCGGCGCTATTACGGCGGCTGCGCCTGGGTGGACGAAGTAGAGGACATCGCGCGCGAGCGCGCCTGCCGCCTGTTCGGCGCGCAGCATGCCAACGTGCAGCCCCATTCGGGCGCGCAGGCCAACCTGGCCGTATATTTTGCGCTTTTGAACGTGGGCGACACGGTGCTGGGCATGGACCTTTCAAACGGGGGCCACCTTACGCACGGCAGCCCTGTGAACATGAGCGGCAAAAACTATCGCTTTGTGCCCTACGGCGTGGATGAAAACGGGTATCTGGATTATGAAGACCTGGCCCGCAAAGCGCGCGAGCATCATCCGAAGCTGGTTGTAGCAGGCGCGTCGGCCTATGCCCGCACCATTGACTTTGAGCGCATAGGCCGCATCGCAAAAGAGAACGGCGCCCTGTTCATGGTGGATATGGCCCACATTGCGGGGCTTGTGGCCGCGGGCCTTCACTCCAGCCCTGTGCCGTATGCGGATGTCGTTACCACCACCACGCACAAAACGCTGCGCGGCCCGCGCGGCGGCATGATTTTGTGCAAAGAGGAATACGCAAAGGCCATCGACAAGGCCATTTTCCCCGGCACGCAGGGCGGCCCGCTGGAGCATGTCATTGCCGCCAAGGCAGTGGCCCTGGGCGAGGCGCTGCGCCCGGAGTTCGCAGAATACCAGCGGCGCATTGTGGCCAATGCAAAGGCGCTGGCCGCAGCCCTTGTGCGCGAGGGCCTTGCGCTTGTAAGCGGCGGCACGGACAACCACCTGATGACCGTAGACCTGCGCGGCACCGGTGTGACGGGCAAAGAGCTGGAGGCCCGGCTGGACGAAGTGCGCATCACGGCAAACAAAAACACTGTGCCGAACGACCCGGCCTCGCCTTTCGTCACCTCCGGCCTGCGCATCGGCACGCCTGCCGTCACCACGCGCGGCTTTGGCGAGGCGGAGATGGAGGCCATTGCCCGGTTCATTGCGGACACTGTGTTCCGCTTTGAAGAGACAAGGCAGCGCACGCTGCAGGCCGTGCAGGCCCTGACGGAGCGGTTCCCGCTGTACGAGTAAGGCCGTGCGGCCTGTGCCGCAGGCGGAAAAGGAGGAATGGCTATGATATTGACGACGACGCCCACGGTGGAGGGGCACAGCATTCTGGAATATAAGGGCATCGTGTTCGGCGAGGTAATTGCTGGTATAGACGCACTGAAGGATATTGCTGCGGGCTTTACAAATTTCTTCGGCGGCCGTTCCGGCAGCTATGAGGAAGAGCTGATAAACGCGCGCGGGGAGGCTTTGGCAGAACTGCAGCAGCGCGCAGCCGAACTGGGCGCCAACGCGGTAGTAGGCGTGGATGTGGACTATGAAGTGCTGGGCGCGAACAACGGCATGCTAATGGTAACGGCAAGCGGCACCGCCGTGGTGGTGTGAGTACGGCAGAATACAAAAACAGGGCGGCCCCGCCGGCAGTTCTGCCGGCGGGGCCGCTCTGTTTTGTATGCTTTAGGGAAATGACAACCCCCAGGTCTGCTGGGGAGAATAAAAAGGCTTTCGCTTCCAGCATCGGGCGAAGCGGGAAGAGATGAACA
Source organism: Oscillospiraceae bacterium (assembly GCA_018380115.1). Lineage (GTDB taxonomy): Bacteria > Bacillota > Clostridia > Oscillospirales > Ruminococcaceae > Ruthenibacterium. The sequence continues at coordinate 45,527 of JAGZUF010000020.1, forward strand.
ACTTTACGATTGCCAGAAAGATAATCCTGGATAAACAGCGCCTGTTTACGGGCCGCAGGGCAAGTGATGCAGGCGGC
>JAGZUF010000047.1 GCA_018380115.1 Oscillospiraceae bacterium
CATTTCCTGCTGCAATTTGGTGATCTGCTCCGGCGTCAGACTGGGGCAGCCCTCCAAAGTCTTATTCTTACGGAAATAGGCATTGACGGCTTTCATGGTTTCCTGCGCCGTTTCCAGATTGACGAGCTTGGCTTCCAGCTTCGCCGCTGCCTGCGGGTCGTCCATGCTGATACCGCCCATGCCTGTGCTGCGGATCTTGTCCAAAATTCCCTGAACATCCTGCCATTCCTGCATATTGCGGTCACGGGCGGCGTTTTGCTTCTCTTTCTTGCGAACAGGGAAATTGCTGCCGCCTGCAACGAGGATAGAGGGGACGCGAGCTTCAATGGCATAGTGGTCGTTCAGATTTTCCGCCAGCTTACGGGCGTAGGTGTCCAGCAGCGCGTCAATTTTCTCATGGTACATGGGATCGACGCGCTCTTTCTGCCGCTGTGCAATCGCCGCTGCCTGATCCACCATCTGCCGATATTCGGCGGTGGCGCTGCCTGCGGCATAGTCGCGGTAGCTGTTTGCATCGTTGGCACGGCGGGCAGCGCCCTCATTGATGGTGTAATATCTGACGGCGGTTTGCTCCGGCGTGGTATCTGCGGGCGGCGCTTTCCCCGGCTGCTCCTGTACGTCGGCGGGCTGCTCCTGCTGCTCGTAGCCATTGGCGGCATATTCCTCCACGGTCATGCCTGCGGCTTCGGCTTCCTGTGCAATCTCACTTTCCACATGGGCTTTGTAGTCCTGAAGCTCTTTATCAAAATCGGAAAGCTGCGGTGGATCGGGCAAGTGATAATCGCCCGCGTTCAGCTTTTCCCGGCAAGCGTCCACATGGGCAAGAACCGCATGAAAATATGCTGTCTGCTCCGGCGTCAGGGCTTCTCCATTTTCCAGCATATCCGCAGCGGTGCGCTCCTGCTCGGAGAGATTGCAATGCAGCCGCATATACGGTACAAACTCGGTGAGAAGCATTTCGCGCTCGGCATTGTCCTTTTCCCACGCTTCCGCGCCCTCGTTGTGCAGCACAAAGTTTTTCCAGTTTTCGTCCTTGGCGTAGTATTCGTGATATGCTTGGATATGGTCGATCAGAGCGCCGTCCCCATCACCAAAGTCCTGCCGTCCCTCGTAGCTGTCACGTTCCCCGTGAAATGTGCAGTCAATGCGGAATTTGGTTTTATCGTACCAGCCGCCTGTGTAACCGGGCTTCTCACGCTCAGAACGCTTTTCATCGTCCAGCGCCTTAAAAAGTGCGTCGGCGCGGGCAAGCGGGAGCTGTTCACCCTCTTGCAGCTTATCGCTCTCGCTCCAAACAATCGTCACGACAGGCTGTACCGCAGGATCAAGGGAGGGCGCTTCCTTGCCGGACACTTTCTCTTGGTCGTGGAACATGGCAAGCTGCTCGTCGCTGGCATAAGTCAAGTCGTCAAATTCCAAATCGTTCAGCTCGCCTTGGATCAGCGCAGCCAGCGATTCATACTGTCGACTTTCAATCAGCACATCACCCAAATATTTTTCAATGCGGAAGTCCGTCAGGTTTGCGTATGCCTGAATGGGGATTTCATCATCCGTAATGGTCGTGTGTCCAATACCAACGGCGGACAGGTCGCTGAAATCTGCATCGGAATGAAATTCTTCGCGGCAGTAATCGTCAATCAGCTTTTTCGCAAGCTCCAATTCAGCGCGCCCCCGTGCGGCGTCGCTCAGATGCAGAGAGTAAAGGCCGGAAGCAGAGGAAAAGCCGACGTTGTTGAAAACATAGTCCACATCACTTTCTTTCAGCGCTCCGGCTGCGTAGTAATTCTCCCGCGTGGGCGTCGGGCTTACGCTGCCGGATGCAATGTCGTGATTCAAGCCTGTTTCTAAATGCGTACAGATTTTTCCGTCCACCGCCAGCGTCGCATAGTACCAGCCTATGTAACCGCTGCTTTGCTGATCTGCGCCGTCGTTGAACTCCACGTTCAGCAGCGTATAGGGCTTCAAGCCCTTTTCTGCGGCAATGGCATTGTCCTGAAGCTCGCGTTCTTTGAGGGCGGTATAAGCAGTTTCCTTTGCAACGCGGATGATTTTAGGGTTATACCGTACAAACGCGCTATCGACAAGCTCCTGCTGTACCTTTTTGGTTTTGGCTTTTCGCGTCATGTGGTTACCCAAAAACAGAGAGCTACCGTTATCAAGGCGAATGGAAATATCACTTGTGCCGCGCCATTTTCCTGTGCAGGGCGAGGTTTCAATCGTGCCGGACGTGCAGCCGAACGCCTGCGCGATCACGCCGATTTTCTCCTGCATGGAGAGCGTTTCATACTGCTTGGCAATTTCAACAGCCTGCTTCTGTAACTCTGTCAGCGGTCGTTCCGCTGGCGGGGCGTCAGCCTGTGCTTCCTGCTGCGCGGTCTGCTCCGGCTGTAAAAACTCCGGCACTTCGGTATAGCCGCCGCGATCCAAATAGTGCGCCGTTTCCTGCTCGCCGCGATGCAGCACAATGACATCGGACATGGAAAGGCTATGCCCGGTAAAATCCTGCGGCCTGTCCATATTGAAGCGAACAAAAATGTCCTCCAGCGTGTCCGTGTCGGAGAGGGGTGCGGTATAGACCAGCTCATAATTTTCGCGGTCAACACGCAGCCCGGCGGCCTTTACCTGTTCCAGCGGCTCAAATCGGAGATCCCGCGTTGCGTCGCCGTCTTTGAGCTGATAGATGGAAAAGGTGTTCTCCGGCACATCCTGCGCAGCAGCCTGTTCCTGCTCTGCGGTGTGCTGCGCCTGAAGCTCTGCAAAATGCCCCTCGATTTCGGAAATAAGCTTGCTGGCGGCGGTGCGGATGGTTTCAAGGGATGCTTTCAGCTCCTTAATATCGCGGCCGCTGCTCCACCCGGCGACATAGCCAAAGGAGTAGTCCGACGTGTCCAGCCCGAAATGCTGGCACACCGTATAGGCAAACTGGTACTTCCAATGCGGACGGTAAAAGTGACAGGTATTGCAATCTTCACAGTCGGCACAGCCGCCGTTTTCGTAGCGGTCAAAGCCGGGCTTTCCCCGCATAAGCATTTCAAACGCACGGCTGCTGCCGTTCGTAAAGTACATTGTGGCTGCACCTCCTTTCAGATTTGGGCAGAAAAAAACGCCGTAGACTTTTCTCAAA
>JAGZUF010000021.1 GCA_018380115.1 Oscillospiraceae bacterium
GGTAGAGCAGCTGACTCTTAATCAGCGGGCCCAGGGTTCGAGTCCCTGGAAGTGCACCACATAAGCCACTGTCTGCACAAAGTGGACAGTGGCTTTTTTCATATCTATAAGCTTATGAGAACGTTCGTCTGACGGCGGCTTATATCAGAAAGACCCTCGCTAGCAGCGAACCGCAGTGAGCTTCCTTCTATATGAAGCTTTTTAGAATATTCATACCCGTCTGCCTTCAGACGGTATTGAGCGGCATGTATCAGGTTCGCCACAGCACACGGATAGAAGAGCGTGAAGAAACAATCGTCACTAGCGATGAAGATGAAAACGGGCTCACGAAGCAAATTGCGATAACAAAAATGGTTTTGGAGATAGAGATAACGCAGAAGGCTGCGGCTGAGATGGCCGCAGCCTATGCTTTTACCCCGCGCCTGAATAACAGCAGTGGACTTTCTTCTGCATAAAGACTTTTGGGAATATTCACCAAATCTGCCGCTTTGACAAGCAGAACAGCAGAATTCACCCGTCTTTATAATCCTTCAGGAAGTAGATTGTAAAAAATAAACCTTCGTCTATACCTTAGCCCGGAAGCTTTGGTTTTTATATCCCTTAACCTCGGCAGCCGCCGACGATGTTGATAATTTAGTATTCAGCAAAAGAAAGAGGATTCAACCTTGCGCTTCGTCCTCCTTTTCTTATTTATACGAATATATTTTCTTAAATCTTGCTTTAAATTATTACAAATTGATTAAAACAGAAGAACTTTTAATAGATGGTTGTATATTGTGCGCGGTATTTTGTGTTTTAATATGTGATAATATTACAAATAAATAGTTAAACGGTTTCCTAAATTTTCGTTGAAGTGAATTGGTAACTGTGCTATGGTATAAGCAACAAAAGGAATTCAGGCCTTGAATCCAGCAGAAATAGTAAGGAGGATCATCCATGAAAACAGCGAAAAAAGTTACATCATTGGTAGTTTCACTCATGTTGCTCCTGTTAATGGTTCCCACATTGGCTTTTGCGGCTGATGATGAACACATTATCGTGTATGCGCAGGTGCCGGAAGATTGGTCGGCCCCCTGCATGTGGGCGTGGGCCGACGATGGTACGAATGCCTTTGAAGCATGGCCCGGCGAAAAAATGACAGCCGATGAAAATAATCCGGGTTGGTATTATTGCTGGATTCCGGCTACTGCGGGAAATGTGATTATCAACGCAAACGAAGGTGCTGTCCAAACGGCGGACCAGAAGCTGGAGGCCAAAAATACATGGCTTACAATTACGGACGCCGATACGGTGGAAATCAGCTATGATGCTAAAACAACAGGTGAAATCCCAGAGTATGTTGAGACGTTTGAAGTTCATGCCAAGGTAGATGAAAGCTGGGAGGATGTTCGAATTTGGGCATGGCTCGATCCAGACGGGACTAACGCGTTTGAGGCTTGGCCGGGCGAGGCGATGACAGCCGGAGAAAATGGCTGGTACACGGCAGAGGTGCCTGTTTGGGTAAATAGTGTTATCATCAATGCCAACGGAGGCGAGGTTCAGACAGAAGATCTTACCATTGATGCCGCTGAAGTATGGGTGACCGTGGATTCAGAGGGAGCTGCCGAGTTTACATACAATGACCCGGATGCACCAGTAGCGGAAGATATCACGGTGTATGTCCAGGCTCCGTCAGACTGGAGCGAACCGCATCTTTGGGCATGGTCCGCGCCGGATGGTACAAATGCATTTTCTGCATGGCCGGGCGAAGCCCTGCAGGATGCGGGCAATGGATGGCTTTCACTGACGGTGCCTGGCTGGATTAACAGCATCATCGTCAACGGAAATGAAGGAAGCGTACAGACAACGGATTTGTCCGTAGATGTGGGCAAGGATGTTTGGGTCGTGGTAACAGATGCCGAAAATGCAACTGTTTCTTATGAAGAGCCGGAGACAGAACCCGCAGCATCTGACTCTTCTGAACCTGCTGTCGAGGAACAGCCGGCAGAAAGCGGTGTGAATCCTGTAGTAATCGTAGTTGCTGCAGTTGCCGTTATCGCTGTGGTGGCTGGTGTAGTTATCGTAAAGAAAAAGAAATCCTAACAGCATTCGGCGCAGGTAAAAGGGGATTTCCTTTACCTGCGCCGGTTACTTTATTATGAAGGGAGAGCTGAACGAATGAAACGGTTGTTTGCGCTTCTTTTATCGGTATGCCTCATGGCAACACTTTTTGCCGGATGCTCCCAAGCTGCGGAAACAGATGATGGCCCTGTGACGATTACGATTTGGCATGATAAGGAAGATGAAGTCGCAGCGGCTCTGCAAGCGGAGCTGGATAAGCTGGCCCCGGATATTGTTGTGAAGCTGGAGCGGAAAGATGGCTTGACAGAAGCCTTGAAAATGGTAGGTAATGATCCAAAAGCCGCCCCGGACATGTACTTCTTCGCTCACGATAAACTAGGGGTATATGCGGAAATGGGCATTTTGGCACCAATCACGGATTTTGTGGATTCGTCCGTACTGGATGCCTATCTGCCTATGACGGTGGAAGCGGCAACCTATAAAGGTGAAGTCTATCAGTTGCCGCTGTATTTTGAAACGCTGCTGTACATGTATAACCGCCGCTACATGAGCGATGAAGAAGTTCCGAAAACGACAGAAGAGCTTTATCAATATATGCAGGATACCACAATGGGCGGACACTATGGCTTTGTGGAGCAGCACAGCACTGCATATTATAGTGCGGGGTGGATTCATGCATTTGACGGCTATATCATCAATGAAGAAGGTCAGCCTGGCCTTGACAGCCCGGAAACGATTAAGGCGCTGGAATATCATAAGAAATTTGTGGAATATATGCCCAGCGAAGGCGAATATGCTACAGTTAATACTCTGTTCAGGGAAGGAAAAGCGCATTCCACGATTGGCGGACCTTGGCTGGTGCCGACTGCCAGAGAAAGCGGAATTGACCTGGGGCTGGCGCCTATGCCGGTTGTAGACGAAACGGGGAAGGCAATTGCACCGTATTCTGGTGTACAGGGGCTGCACGTGTTGAAAGTTGCCGCAGAGAAAAAGCATGATGCGATTGCAAAGGTCCTTCAGCAGTTAACTGGTGATGAAATCGGAATTGCCATTGCTCAGGCAAGTGGATGCGCACCTGCAAAAGAGAGCTGCTACGATGATCCTGCCGTGGCACAGGATGATATGGTAATGGCAATGTATGAAACCGCTCAAAACGCGGTGCCGATGCCGAACATCCCAGAGATGGATGTGATGTGGACTGTGGCTGAAAATCTGCTGGTCGATATCAATATGAGCGGTAAGGATGTGACAGAAAGTGCCAAGGCCGCACAGGAGAAAGCGCTTGATTTGATTGCATCCATGAAGTAAGGAGCGAAAGGCTATGAAGAAACGCCGGAAAAACACATTATGGGCGTATCTATGCAGTGCGCCTTCTTTGCTTTTAATTTTACTGATCGTGGTATTCCCGATTTTATATACGGGATATATTTCGTTCACCAACATGAACGTATACCACTGGTTCAACTTTGACTTTATTGGGCTTGAAAACTATAAGGACGCACTTTTTGTGTTCGATTCCGGCTTCCTGTCGGCACTGCTGGTGACGATCCTGTGGACAGTTGTCAATATGGTGCTGCAGCTCGTAATTGCCTTTGTGCTGGCCAGTTTATTGAATATTCAAGACTTTAAGTTCCGCCGTGTTTATAAAACACTGTTGATGTTCCCGTGGGCTATGCCCGGTTATGTCTCTATTTTGCTCTGGAAAACAGGTATGTTCAATTCACAGTTTGGGCTTTTGAACCAGTGGATGGAAAAGCTCGGGCTGGAGGCCCAACGCTGGCTGGCAAATGATGTTTCAGCTTTTATCTGCTGTACAGTAGTAAACCTGTGGCTTGCGCTTCCGTTTATGATTATGATTATGGACGGCGCATTGCAGGCTGTGGATAAAAGCTGCTACGAGAGCGCGATTTTGGATGGCGCGAACTGGATGCAGCGTACAGTATACCTTACTATTCCATCGATTAAGCCGATTATTGCGCCGGCTGTTATTATCACAGTGTTTACTACTTTCAAGCAGTTCGACGTGATTTATTTGCTCACACAACAGGCAGGAGCAAAAACAGGCTCGAACCTGCATACAATTTTGACTTACGCTTATGAAAATGCGTTTATCACAAACAACTACGGCTATAGCTCGGCAGTGTCTATTATTATTTTCATTGTACTGATTGTCTTTTCTCTGTTGACAAGGCAACGCGCGAAGGAGGGGTGAAGATGTCATTACACCAGAAAAAGAAGTTGCGCCACTTGCTGGGACATAGCGCACTCCACATCTTCTTTATTGTTCTGTGTTTTGCCACGCTGGTGCCGATTCTGTATGCGCTGTCTGTTTCTCTGAATGCAGAGAATAGCCTGCTGAGTTCGGACTTCCGCTTTATCCCTGAGCAATTTACACTGGACAATTACAAAGCTGTGTTCACAGAACAATCTGTCATGCTGTGGTTCAAGAACAGCATGATTCTGGCAGTGTGTACGGTAGTAATTTCTCTTGGAGCGGCTATACCGGCAGCATATGTGTTTTCACGCAAACGCTTTGCAGGGCGGGGAGCAATTCTCGAAATTTTGTTGCTGCTGTATTCTTTCCCATCCGTTCTCTCTATGTTTGCAATTTACAAATTACTCAGCCCCATGGGGCTGGTGAACAGCAGGATTGGGCTGATACTTGTTTACACAGGTACTATGGCGGTGTTCGGGCTTTGGAACATGAAGGGATATTTTGACACCATACCAATCGAAATTGAGGAAGCCGCTGCTATCGACGGGGCCAGTAGTTTTCAGCTGGTTACCAAAATTGTGCTGCCATTGGCGAAGCCCAGCATTCTCGTCACAGCGGTGATGATTTTGATTTATGTATGGAACGAGTATCTATTTGCAATTACATTTATGACTGGTGCAGAAAATTATACTCTGGCGGCTGGCCTGTATTCGCTGCAGGCGACAGAAATCAGCGGAAGCTGGCCCGTATTTGCTGCGGCATCGCTGGTTGTGAGTGCGCCAATTTTGATTATTTTCTTTGCTGTACAACGGCACATGACTTCCGGCTTAACTGCTGGCGGCGTAAAAGGCTAATTGGAATGAGGTGAAGCAAATAATGAATCTCAGCGCGATTAAACATGTGCCCATGTCTGCTGATGCGCATGGGATCAGCGAACGGGAGGTCGTGTTCCGGCTGCGCTGCGGCCGGGATGATCTTCGCGCCTGTACACTTTACTATGCGGATAGGGCTTGCCGTCAGACACCGGTGATTTTTTCAAGTACACCGATGAAGGTTGTAGCGCAGGATGAATGGTTTGATTATTATGAAGTGATTTTGAAAAGCCCTTATAAGCGGATCTGCTATTACTTTGAGCTGGACGATGGGAAGGAAAAGCTGTTGTATTACAGTGACTTCTTCGCTCATCAGCGAGTGGATGACCGCTCAGAATATTATCAGCTTCCGTTTAATCACCGAGCAGATATTGCCGAGGTTCCGGAATGGGCTAAAGACGCAGTTGTCTATAATATTTTCCCAGACAGCTTTGCGACAGCGCGGCGCGCAATCAGTGGTGAACCCAGTGAGTGCATATGGAAAGGGCAAATAACGCACGGAAAGCTGGGCGGCTCGATCAAGGGAATCGCGGAGAACTTAGACTATATCAAAAGTCTTGGCTTTAATTGTATTTATATCAATCCGATTTTTGCCGCAGGGGAATATCACAAGTACGATTTGCTGGATTATTTCCACATCGACCCGTGCTTTGGTACGGATGAGGATTTCCGTCGTCTCGTGGACACCTGTCACGATATGGGGTTGCGTGTGATTATAGATGGTGTATTTAACCATGTAGGGTGGCGTTTCTTTGCTTTTGAGGACGTTGTGGACAAGGGGGAAGCCTCCGCATATAAGGACTGGTTTTATGGATTGAAATTCCCTGTGCGCCGACCGGAGACCGGAGAGGAATACCCGGAATACGAGTGCTTCGGATATGAGCGGATGATGCCGAAAACCAACACGGAAAACCCGGAGGTCATTGAGTACTTCTGCAAAGTGGGCCAGTACTGGGTGCGGGAATTTGGCATTGACGGCTGGCGGCTGGACGTGGCGAGCGAAATCAATGACGCGTTCTGGCGCCGATTTAGAGAAGCTGTAAAAGCCGTAAAGCGCGACTGCCTGCTGATCGGTGAAGTTTGGGAGAGTGCGCAGCACTGGCTGAGCGGAGATATGTTTGATTCCACAATGAACTACGATTTCCGTAAGCATTGCCGCCGCTTTTTTGCGGAACATTCCATTGATGCAGCTCAATTTGACGGGCGCGTGACCAATATGCGCATGCGCTATAAGCTACCTGTCCTGTACGGTCAGCTAAACCTGTTAGATAGTCATGATGTGAGCAGGTTTTTATCCTTGTGCAAAAATGATTTGGCAAGTATGAAGCTGGCTGTACTATTCCAAATGACGTTTATTGGCATACCATCCGTATTTTACGGGGATGAAAAGGGACTTGACGGCCTTTTAGAAGAAGAATACCGCCATCCGATGCCATGGGGAGAAAGCGGCGGTGAATTGGAGCAGTTTTACCGGGACGCGATTCGGCTGCGGAACACATGCCCAGAGCTGCGTCAGGGCGATTACCATACGACATACGCACAGAAAGGAAGCGGGCTGTATTGCTACTGCCGCTCATCTGATAAAGGGAAAATATTCATCCTGCTCAATAATCAGGCGCAGGCGGCGAAACTACCGGCAGAGCTTACAGAAGGAACGCTGTTGTGGCAGGAGGGACTGGAGGGACAGACGCTCACTCCGATGGGATTTGCCGTATTCAGAAAGGTGACAGGAGCATGAGTGTGACGATTCGTGATGTTGCGGCTGCGGCCGGTGTTTCAACCGCAACGGTTTCCAAGGTAATCAACCACTCTCCAACAATTTCACAGGAGACAGTGGAGCGGGTGCAGGAAGTAATTCGCCAGATGGGATACCGTCCGAACAAGCGAGCCCAAAGCTTTGCTAGGCGAGCTACAAAAAATATCCTTTTTCTGAGCGAGCTAGAGCATGGCGTGGGCTTTGAAAATCCACATCTGTTTGAGATGCTAGCAGGAGCTGAGGCAGCACTGGCTCGAAAAGATTATGGGCTATTGATAAAACGTATCAACTCCCGAGAACTGGTTAATAGTTTTGCCGATATTATGGACAGCGAGTATGTAGATGGTGCCATTGTTCATGCTTCCGTCGTTTCAAAAGAGGTGGCGGTACTTCTGACAGATACTTCTTTTCCGTATGTAGTCATCGGCATGCCGGATTTTTCCAATCGCTTATGCTGGATTGATACCAATAACAATGTCGCAGGGCAAATTGCAGCGAGCCATTTAAGGAAAAAAGGCTATGAACGCATTGCATATATTGGGGGTTCAAAGGAGGATACGATTTCGCTCCATCGTTTGGATGGTGTTCTGGATTCATTGGGAACAACAGTTCCAACAGGTTATATCCGTCATGGAGCCCCTAGTAGTGAAACAGGTTTTCAATGTACTATGGAGTTGTTGGCACTTGGCGAGAAGCCTCAGGCAATTATATGTGCTAACCAGTATCTTGCTTTTGGCTGTGTGGAAGCTCTGAAGCACAGCGGCATTGTGATACCACGACAAATGGCAGTGCTGACTTTCGATGATTTTCCTTTTTCAAAAGTGCTCGATCCGCCGCTCACAGTCGTGGATCTTGACATGTACGATATGGGTGAACAGGCAGCAAAAATTATGTTGCGGCGAATCAAAAATCCGCAGCTGCTGGTGCAGTCATACACTACACTTCCTAGCTTGATTGAGCGGGAATCTACGTAAGGAGATTACCTGGCGCAGCTAACATGAGCTGTTGTAAGGAGGTACTTCTATGAGAGAAAGCGGCATTCTGATGCCGGTATCGAGCCTGCCGGGGCCGTTCGGCATCGGCACACTGGGCAAAGGCGCATATGATTTTGTAGATTTTCTGGCCCACGCGGGCCAGCGCGTATGGCAGATACTGCCGCTGTCGCCCACGGGCTTCGGTGACAGCCCATACCAAAGCTGCTCGGCCTTTGCAGGCAGCCCCTTGTTCATTGATTTTGAACCCCTGCGCAGAAGGGGACTTTTGAAAAAGCAGGAATACGCCGGCCTTTCCTTTGGGAAAACGCCGCGCGCCGTGGATTACGGCGCCGTGCGCGAAACGCACTTTGCTGTGCTTCGTAAGGCGTTTGCGCGGTTTTCGAAATGGTACCCAGACGATTACTACCACTTCTGCTATGAGCAGGGCTGGTGGCTGGAGGACTATGCCCTGTTCATGACGGCAAAGGACCTTGAGGATGGGGGCGATTACCGGCAGTGGCCCGAGGCGCTGCGCATGCATGAGGCGGGCGCCATTCGGGAACTGTATGCCAGGCACGAGGCCGAAGTGCATTTCTGGAAGTTCTGCCAGTACGAGTTTTTCGCCCAGTGGCGCGCGCTGAAGGCGTACGCGAACGAAAAGGGCGTGCGCATTTTGGGGGATATCCCCATCTATGTCTCGCCCGATTCCGCCGATGTATGGGCCGGGCGCGAGCTGTTCTGGCTGGACGAGGCGGGCCTGCCCAGGGATGTGGCGGGCTGTCCGCCGGATTATTTCTCCGCCGACGGCCAGCTTTGGGGCAACCCGTTGTACAATTGGGCCCGGCATGAGAGCACGCATTATGACTGGTGGATAAAGCGGGTGCGTTTTTCGCTGGAACTATATGACGCCGTGCGCATCGACCACTTCCGCGGGTTTGACACTTATTACGCCATTCCTTACGGCGCGCCCAACGCGCGGAAGGGGGAGTGGCGGCAGGGGCCGGGCATGCGGCTGTGGAGTGAGGTGCTGCGCGCTTTGCCGGGTGCGGCCATTGTGGCGGAGGATTTGGGCGAGATGTTCGAAAGCGTGCGCGCGCTGCTGAAAGAGACGGGCTTCCCCGGTATGAAGGTGCTGCAGTTTGCGTTCGGCGCGGGCCCTGGCAGCGACCATCTGCCTCACAACTACACAGAGAACTGTGTGGCATACCCGGGCACGCACGACAACACCACCCTGCGGGCTTGGTGGCGCACCGCCCGCGCAAAGGAAAAGCGCCACGCAAAGGAATATCTGGGTCTTTCCGCCGAAGAGGGCGAGGAGGCAGGCCTTCTGCGCGGCGTGCTGCAAAGCCCTGCCCGGCTGGCCGTGGTGCCCATGGCGGATTGGCTGAGCCTTGGCAAGGAAGGGCGCATCAACACTCCCGGCACCATAGGCGGCAACTGGCGCTGGCGCTGCGAGGCAGACTTTTTGACGCCTAGACTAGCAAAGCATATCTATGTGATGTGCAATCGATATGGGCGAGTGTAAGGTTTTAACAAATACAGCGGCAGGAAATTTTCCTACCGCTGTATTTATATAATGATTACCCATGGATTTAAGAGAAAGGCAAAGCAAGGGGGATATAGAGAAACAAACATTGTAAGCTAGAACTATAAACCCTCACGCTAAAATACGGAGGGAATAAAAATGCCAGCGTTTAGGCCCTTTTGTTGTAGTTAGAAAATGTAAAGAACAAACGATGCACCCGAAGAACGGGGCGCAGCCGTGCGAACGGTTTGCGCCCCGTTTTTATTCGTTTGTTTTTGTGTTGGTTCGCGTTCAGCAGACAAGACACTTTGCAGGGTTTTGTCTATTGGACGCGAACGAGCGCAAAAAGTCTCGTCCGGGACAAGGATAACTCGATGCCGCTCGCCTCCGCAGCCGGTTTGGAACTCAGATTTCAAACCGACTGGAGGAAACGAAGATGGCATATAACCATCGAAAGGCAGAATTGGAATGGATTAACTGGAAAGAGAAAGAAGAAAAACAACTGCGGGAACTAGGAGTGAGCGAAGATGTCATTCAGCGTCTGCATACATACGACTGGCAGCAGTTCAAGGCGGATAGGAGCTTCTATGAGAGACAGTCGGATTATGATGAGAATCTGGAATGGATGCCGCAAATGGATACAAAGGAGCTGAAAAATGCCGAAGATCTGCTGAACAACATTGAAAATGAGGACCTTCTGACTATTCTAGAAAAAGTGGACAAGCTCACGTTGGAAATGCTGGCAATGCAAATGCTGGGCTACTCAACACCGCAAATATGCCGCAGATTTAATGTAACAGCGTATTCTTATTACAACCGGATCAAACGTCTCAAAGAAAAACTAAAAAAATTTTTTAGGAGCGACTAAAAACCCCCTCTGTCATTGGCTATAAGGTGAGAGGTTATAAAACACCTTTCCACCTGTAGCTTGACAACTGAATACCAGCACGGCAGGTACGTTCCCGCCCATACGAGCGACACCGGGAAAAGCGCCATGACGTACAAGCGACCGTGCTGCTGCCCTCAACAGAGGACAGCGGTGCGCGCCAGCTTGTATCGAGCGATCCATTTTGTCCGAAAAGGGGCCAAAGCAGGCCCTATTGCCTTGGACTATGGAGCGGGGGATAATGACACGCCTGTTGCCCGGCACAACAGACCGGGTGGCCGACCTTGGGTTGTAATCAGTAAGACCCTTGGGGAGCCAGCGAGCGGCTGTAAGCGATCAGCCCGCCTGCCGTGTTCCCATGTGCGCGGGGGGCGAGCAGCAAATACGGCACAGAAAACTAAATAAACGATGAAAACGGTAATGTCGTTGACGTCAGATCCGTGCGGCGCAGAGATGAGAGGCTCTGCGCCGCATCAGTTTGCCGTCAACGATGTGCAGAAGTGAAGGTGAACTGGTTATGGAGCAGAAAACCTCTTATGAAAAGGCGCATACCCAAGCGGAATATATCTTTCGCGCTCTACTGCCGGAAAACGGACTTGTGGTAAGAGAAGCACAAATCACACTGTGCCATGAAATGCTGGATACATTGTTTTGGGGGCGCATTGCAATGTGTGATGCAGGCGTAGGCATAGGCAAAACCTATGCCTATCTGGTGGCCTGCCTGTTATGGCAGAGTTACCGTCCAAAACACCTGCCGGGCACAGTGACGATCTCAACGTCCAGTATCGCGCTGCAAAATGCGATTTTAACAGAGTACCTGCCCTTTTTATCCCGCGTGTTTTTGGAGGCTGGGCTCTTGAAACAGCCTGTCCGTGCTATGGTGAGAAAGGGGAAAGAACGCTTTGTGTGTGAAATCCGGCTGGCTGAGAGACGGGCGCAGATTTTGCACAGGAACAGCAGGCGTGAGAGCACCGCACTGCGGCAGTTGGAGAAAACCTGCGATCTTGACGAGACACTGGGGATCTCCGGCTTTGACCGCCGCCATGTGTGCGTACCGCCGTTTTGCCCGAAGAACTGCATTGCAAAGGAACTGTGCAGGTACCGGCAGTATTTGAAAGAGGCTTGCGGCGCAGACGTGACAGTGCAGATCTGCAACCACAATTATTTACTGGCCGACGCAGAACACCGGCGGCAGGCGATGAAGCCGCTGCTGAAGGACTACCGCGTTCTGGTGATAGACGAAGCGCATAAACTGCCGGAGGCAGCGCGCCAGATGTACAGCCGCAGTGTGTCGCAGGGGAACCTGAGAGACGCATGCCGCCTGCTGCAGCGCGAGCATTTTGTCCGTGCCGCAGGGCGGCTGGCAGAAGCGCAGGCGGTGCTTTGCGCCAGCCTGTCAGGAGAGAACCGGCTATGGGAAGAAACACGGTGCGTTTTTATCCTTACGCCTTCGCGTGCACGAGCATTGGAGGGCGTCATCCACTGCCTGCGGGAGATCACCGCACAGGTCGAACGATATCTTCCACGCTGGGTAGCTGTCTACTTGGACGATATGGCAGATACGCTTGCTATTTTTCAAAGGGAGGACCCGCGCAGGGTCCTTTACATCCAATATGACCACACTGGCGAGCCTGTGCTGTGCGCGGCGAGCAGAGAGACGCCCAGTCAGCTCGAACAGGCATTATGGTCAAGAGGTACGCCTGTGATCCTCACATCCGGCACGCTGGCCTCCGGCAAAAGTTTTGTGCGTGCAAGACAGATGCTGGGGCTGGAGCAGATCCGGAGAGTGAAGGAGTCTATGGCGCTGTCGCCGTTTGACTATCAGCAGAATTGCCTGCTCTATATTCCAGAGGATATGCCGCCCAGCCGGGATCAAAATGAGGCGGAAGCCCTCGCGCAGCGCATCGAGAAGCTGGTGACGGCTGCTCACGGACATGCGCTGGTGCTGTTCACCTCGTATCGTCTGATGGGGGCGGTTTATGCGCGGTTGCGCGGACGCCTGGCTTTTCCTCTGCTGGAAGCATGGAGGAACGGACAGCAGGTCGTGCGGCAGTTCAAAAACATGCCCAATGCAGTGCTGTTTGCGGCGGGGCCGTGCTGGGAGGGAATGGACTTCCCCGGCGATATGGTATCCCTGCTGGTGATTGCACGGCTCCCGTTCCCGGTGCCAGACCCCGTCAGTGAAGCAGAGGAAAAGCAATATCCCAGCTTGCGGGATTATATCCAGGCTGTGGTAGTGCCGGACATGCAGCGCAAGCTGCGGCAGGGGTTTGGCCGCGCCATTCGCACGGAAACGGATACCTGTGTGGTGGCAATTCTGGATCGGCGCGCGGCAAGAGGGCAGAGATATCACAGAGCTGTGCTGGAAGCTCTGCCGGAGTGCCGAATAACGGACAGCATGGAGCGGGTGGCCCAGTTCATTCAAAAGCACAAGACACCAGAATACTTTTGTTGAAATATTTTTATTTTACATTATATATAGGGAGAGAACAGCATGAATCAAAAATATTTAATGGGGATGGCCGCTAACGGCAGTAAAGCAGTTGTATTTGAAGCAACAGCGCCTAATGTGGCGGCATTTATCAGCCAAAACAGAATGGCGCCGGAATTATTAGTCTGCACATTGGATTATAAGATGTTTTTGACTGCGCGCAGGGGGATGATCAATACATGCCCGGATCAAAAATTTTTGGTGCAGGAGTTGCTGCCGGCACTTGTGCCAATGCAAATGGGCCAGGTGCAGGAGATACCGCTGGCAACCGTACCGCGTGAGAGCGTACTGGATGAAGAATGCCCGCAGCCGGATTGGAATTATCTGCGGTGGGATGGATATAGCAACGAGAAATTTGAAAAAATCATGGACGGAAGCGTGCTGCTCGACTATGAGTTCGACGGCGAAAAGATACCGATGGAGCTGCGCATTGGCCAATATGAAGATGGCGGCGGCCTTGCTCTTGAACTGGTATCATGGAAGGAAAAGGAGCCGGAGGATTGGGACACGATCACCGTAAATTTGAGCGTGCCATGTGAGAAAGATCATGCCTTTGTCGACATCAATAACTCAGGGATGCCGGAGCTCTGTGAGTGGATCGAGAAAAACGGCTTGGGTAAAGCTACAGGTAGACAGCAAAGGAGTGGCTTTTGCGTTTATCCGGAGTATCGCTTCGATGCCAGGCGCTTGAAAGAATTGGATCGAGAGGGGTATGAAGGATATGCTGCCGACCTGCAGCAGCGCGGCAGGTCGGCCAAGTCGAACAGAGCACCGGAACGATAAAGCAAGAGAGGCCGATTGGTAATAACCAATCGGCCTCTCTTGTTTGTAAAAGGATGAATGTGTATGAAAAATTTGAGATTATGGGCATACGCCCGCAGCAGCTCTCCTCACCCGGAAGTGCTAATCCGGCAGATGCAAGGGCTGTTGACAGAGGCGAAACAAAATGGGTGGAGGATCGTTGGAGCCTCGCAGGACATGAGTGCAGGCCGTACGTTAGCCCGAATGGGCCTGCGGGAAGCGCAGAGGGCAATCCGACAGCAGCAGGCCAATGCATTGCTGGTGGAGGATGTAGGGAAAATAAGTCATGACTATCATACAGTACTGCGAATTCTTGAATTTTTACAGGATTACGGCGCTGTCCTGATTTGTACACAGAGCGATGTGCGGTATGAATTGCATATCAAGGGCTTGTCGCAAGCCCTGTCTCAACGGGCAGCACGGAAAAATTTAGGGATGCCGTGGTGGACAGGGGGCAAAAGTTTTGAAAAAGGCTGTTAAACCGGTGAAAATGCTCGAACGAGAATATGACAAATATCATGTGAAGATATACTTTGCCAAGGATGATGTGTGTGAAGCAGAGGAAAAGCTGTTGGATGCCATTATGCAGAGTTACCGGCAGAGAATAGGGCGGGAAAGCCCGGAAACGTGCTGCCCATAAAAGTAACAATATAAAGAAATGAAACTGTGAGATAAACGAACACCAGATGAGGTAGTAGAGTGTTGCATTTTGTGAGTAGCGTCTGTAAAGTACTTCACCCGGTATAATTCTTCCAATGTTACATTCATATCCACTGCGAAAGTGGAGTAACGAAACAGGAAAGATAGTATTTTTCAGTAGAAAAAGGAACCCTCTTGTAGTAAAATGGGTTTAGTTGGAAAGGGTGAATTCCAGTGGAGAACAGTCAGCTGCAACTTTTTGAAAACAAAGAAATCCGTACAGCATGGGACGAAGAAAAGGAAGAATGGTACTTTTCTGTCGTTGATGTTGTCGCTGTCTTAACCAATCAGAATACGCAACGAGGGGCGAGTAATTACTGGGCGAAGCTGAAGCAGCGCCTAAAAACGGAGGGAGCGGATCAACTGCTGACAAATTGTCAGCAGTTGAAAATGACTGCTGCCGATGGGAAAAAGCGGTTAACTGACGTTGCCACAACAGAACAGCTTTTGCGGATCATTCAGTCCATCCCTTCGCCAAAAGCAGAACCATTCAAGCTGTGGCTTGCAGAGGTAGGCAGGGAACGTATAGAAGAAACCATAGATCCCGAGTTGACCATAGACCGTGCCCTCGAAACCTATTTAAAAAAAGGCTATTCACGCGAGTGGATCAATCAGCGCCTGCAGGCAATCCAGGTGCGCAAGGAGCTCACCGATGAGTGGCAGGATAGAGGTGTGCAAAAAGGCGTCGAATTTGCGATACTTACTGACGAGATCACTCGTGCATGGTCAGGCATGACGACGCGGCAATACAAAAAGCTGAAAGGCCTAAAAAAGGAAAATCTGCGAGATAATATGACGACAACGGAAATTGTTTTGAATATGCTTGCAGAAACCTCTACAACAGATATTTCCAAAGAAACAAAGCCTCAAAATTTTGAGGAAAATGTACAAGTAGCGCGACAGGGCGGTGAAGTAGCTGGGATTGCCAGACAGGCATTAGAGCAACGTACCGGAAAGCCTGTTATCACGTCAAAAAATGCGGTGCAGTTAAACACAGTTGTAGCAGGCATGATCGAGGGCGTTGTCAAAGCAGAGGATGAAGAAGGAAGAAACAAAAAATAGAGAAAACACTTTGAAATAGAAATGTGACAACAAAGCCGGGCGCAAACAGCGTCCGGCTTTACTTTTATATTAACAGGTAAAATGCTGCAGTTCATACAGCTTTTAAGGGCGTTTTTCTCCGTTTTGGTGATAGCTTTTCCTTATATAATAAGGTAGTGTTGAGTAGGGAAGCGGAGCGCCGCTCCCTAGGTACCTTGAAAACCGAATAGCTGATCTGAATTGCAGGCACTACCTGCAAGGAGGACAGAGCAATGGATTATACCAATCAATACGGAGAAGTTATCGCCATACCAGTAGCTGATGAAGTATGGCTGGACGATGAATTTTTTGCAAGGGAGATGGCCAAGCTGCCGCCCGATGCGCCGTGCGCGGGACTCGCCTACCGCGTGTCGACCAAAGGGCAGGTGGATCATGACGATATTCCGATGCAGAAAATCGAGTGCCGCAAATTCTGTGTGCAGCATGGCTGGCGCGTGGTGGCAGAAAAGGCAGAAAAAGGTGTGTCCGGCTCAAAGGTTTCAGCGGAGAAGCGGGATGTTATCCAATTTTATAAGATGTTGGCCGAACAAAAGGGGATCGACATTTTACTGGTATACCTTTTTGACCGGCTGGGCCGCATCGAAAGCGAAACGCCGTTTGTTCTGGAGTGGTTTGTAAAGCACGGCGTCCAAGTGTGGAGCACACGCGAGGGCGAGCAGCGCATCGAAAACCATACAGACAAGTTGTTGAATTACATTCGGTTTTGGCAGGCGGCGGGAGAATCAGCAAAGACCTCGGAACGTGTATCAATGCGCATTCAGCAGCTGAATTCGAGCGGATATTATTCCGGAGGCACGGTGCCATACGGATACCGGGCCGTACATAAGGGTCGGACGAATAAGAAAGGCTTGCCGGTAAAGGATTTGGAAATAGAGCCGGCTGAAGCGCCCATCGTTCGTGAGATCTTTGAAAAAACATCCCAAGAGGGCCAGAGCTCCTACGCATTGGCAGACATGTTGAACTGCCGCGGCTTACGCACACACAGCGGTGCGAAATTCACATCGAACCATATCCTGCGTATTATCCGACACGAGGGATATACAGGGTACATCATCACGCGGAGCGTGCGTTCACAGTACATTCCAGAACTGCAGATCATAGATGCGGAACTGTTTAAAGAAGCCAATAAAATGGCGGATCTGCGCTGCAGTGCAAACGCAGAGGCCAGAAAGGTCGCTCACAAGGCCGCAAATGGAACGCTGCTGGCCGGTATTGTGTACTGTGCCCATTGCGGAGCAAAGATGTCGGGCTTTATGCATAAGGACCGTTACAAACGGCGCGACGGAACAGTAGTGGAAGCATTGAAACCAAAATACAATTGCTTTCAGCGTGCGCAGCACCTCAGAAAATGTGATGGACAGGCAATATATCTGGCTGACAGGGTCGCCGCGATCGTACTGGAAATAGCCCGCGAGCTGTTCAGCTGTATTCAGCGTTCGCCCAAAGACAAGCGCCTGGAACAGAAAATACGACAGGAGTATAGAGAGAAACGTCAGCAAAAGCGCATCCTTGAAAAGAAGGTAACGGACTGCGAACACGCCCTTGAACGCTATGAAAACGAAGTGCCCAAATGTCTGGATGGGCAGAGTAGTTTCACAGAGGGGATGCTGGCGCGTTTGATTGCGAAAGCTGAAGGTGAGCTGAAGTTTGCCCGACAGGAATATGCGGCAGCGATCGCGGCAGAGAATGATGAACAGGAGGCGGCACAGAAAATCAAGGCTTGTTACCGGCAGTTTTGCGGATGGGCTGAAGAATTTGAATTGGCCTCTCTCCCGCGCAAACGCGTCATACTCGGCCAGCTGTTTGAAAAAATAGAGGTCGGAAAAGGCTATGAAGTGACTGTCCATGTAAATATGAGCTACCGGCAGTTCATAAACCTGGGCGAACCGGATGAAATCCGGCAAATCACTCAAGCGAATGCCGCTGGCGAAGAAGTAGCTTAAAATCAAGGAAAAATTCGGTTGCTTACTGCTCTGAGCGAGAAACTGCCCCGGTTGGTAGAGCAGCTGACTCTTAATCAGCGGGCCCAGGGTTCGAGTCCCTGGAAGTGCACCACAAAAGCCACTGTCTGCACAAAGTGGACAGTGGCTTTTTTATGCCTCGCTGCAAACCTTTCTAATATTTAACTAACTCTAGTTTGGACTAGAAAGCCCAATGCATTGTGTTGAACTTGAAAAAGATATGGAAAACAATAACACCGGCAATGTAGAGTGTGTATCGGAAACGACGCGAAGTTTGAGCGCATCCGCCGTATTACAGCTTATCTTGTGGACACGGTGGATCGTTGGAATGACGCAAAAAAGCGGAATTGAAAGACCGCGTAAAACACGCATGACAAATTATATACAGGCAGCGCACCTGGGGTGAATTCCTCTCGGCGCTGCTTTTTCGTTTTAGGAGGGAAGCCGCTGAAGGACATTAAAACAAGAGAACGCTGTGACGGAGCAGATCCGCCCAAAACGCTCTGCTCCGCCTTAAAAGAACTGGTAGGCAAAAAACTTATTGTACACGGAAGGAAAAGGGGAAAGAACAACTGTTATGGGTGGAGCAAATATGTATGGGAAATTTTTGCATTTTTTGCTAGAGGGGCGAAAAGCGCGGGGAACACGCCTTTGTGTTCTCCGCGCTTTTTATATAAGCTGTTCTTTATTAAGAGGCCAAAGCCCCGGAAGCCTTATTGCTGTACTGGAGTGACAGCGCAGGCCCCGGCTTGCCCAACGCAGGCTTCAAACAATTTTCCGTGCCAGAAAAAACGGAATTGAAGCTCTTCCCATCCTTCGGGCAGGCAGGGCGCAAGGGCGGGCCCGTCCTCGGTAAAATGAAGGCCGGCAAAGCCGAATACCACCGCCTGCCACGTTTCACCGGCACCGGCCAGATGCAGCCCCTCTTTTCCCGTATTTCCCATGATCTCATACAAGTCAAGATAAGCTGCCTTTTGAAAGTAATTCAGCGCCTCCTGCGGCATGCCGTTCTGGGCTGCGAACAAGGCGTGGCTGGCGAAGCTCAGGGTAGAATCATGCAGGCATTTGGGCTCAAAATCCTGCCAGGCGTTTTGCTTTTCCTCCTGTGTGAACTGCTCAGGCAGGCGCGACATGACCAAAAGCGTATCTGCCTGCTTTATCACCTGATACCGCTGCAGCCTGTCAAAGCAGGCGCGGTGATAGCTTGCCTCGGCGCCGTTCTTCAAATCGCATATGCGGACGGGCTCAAGAAGATGAAAGGTATCGTCTGCGCGCAGACGCCCCGTGCATGGGTCGCGCGGTATTTTGATAGCTTTAAACAGAGCCTCCCAGCCTGCTATCTCTGCTTCACAGAGGCCCAGCTCTTCAAAATGTCGGGAGGCTTCCCGGCGCATTCTTCGGGCCGCGGCAACGGCAAGCTGCAAATTGTGGCGCACCATGACATTGGTGAACAAATTATTGCTGGTAATGCCGCAGTATTCGTCCGGCCCCTTGCAGAACAGAAGATTTACCATCCCGGTGCCCGGGTCGGGGGAATAGCGGCTTTTCCAAAATCGGGCGGTTTCAATATACACATCGGCAGCCTCTGTCTCTAACTGATGGTCGCCTGTCATTTGCACATATTGATTGAGGGCATATACAACATCCGCAGTGACATGCAGCTCGCTTGCCCCGATATCCCAGCTTTCACACTGCTCGGTGCCGTCATAAGAGGCCATCCAGGGGTAGCGCGCCCCGGCGCTGTTCATTTTGGCCGCGTGTGCCCGGGCCTGAGGCAGGCAGCTGATGCGGTACCGCGCCAGGCTGCGAGCGGCTTTTGGGGCAGAGAGCAGGAAAAACGGCATCATGAACAGGTCGGTATCCCAGAAGTAGCAGCCCTTATACCGCGTGTGTGTCAGGCCCCTTGCCCCAATGCTGACAGTATCGTCATATCCTGAATAGCTGCACATCAGCTGGTAGATGGAATAGCGCAGAGCCGTTTGCATGGAGCTGCCGCCCTCGGCCTTGATTTTAATATCGCCGACCGCCCATTTTTTCTGCCAGTGCAGCCTTGCCTGCTGCAAGGCTGTCTGATAGGAAACCGGCGGCTCCACCCCGGCAATGCGCGGGTCCTTGTCGCGGCTGGTAAAAATGAACGCGCACTTTTCAAGGATAAAGGGCCTGTCGGGTGCGGCTTCGCCGGAAATGCATATGCCGCAGGCCTCGCCCGTCCGCTGTACAGGGCTGCACGTGGCCCCGCACGGTACTTTTAGCTGAAGGTGTATCTTCAGGTCAAGCCCTGTGACACGGCTACGCCACCGGCCGGTAATGGCCGTGCCTGAGATGTCGGGTGCCTGCTCTGCCATGAGCTGAACGGTCTCGTGGTTTTCTTTTACCTGGTCATCCGGCACAGGGCAGTTGCAGCTGGCGCAGTAGATGCCGCTTTGCACCTGCACCTCCGTTCGCGCGGCGCTTTCTATGGTGAGCCGCTGGTAAAGGGCGGACGGCGCCTTCGGGTCAAAAAAGCGTTCTTCCAGAACATGAAGCTTTCCGCCATTGTGCTGCAGGTCGTATCGGATAGAAAGAAGCCCGCACGCCATGTCCAGTGTGCGGCTGACGCTGCCGCACAGGCGTGCCTGCCGGCCCTTCACCGATATCTGGTGCCAGACGGGGGTGGGCAGATGGATGAAATCGGTAATGCCGGGCTTGATCTCGTCGAACATTCCGGCCAGAAACAGGCCCTGCTTTACAGGGCGGGGAGAAGGGTCTCCGGCTACATAGCCCCGCACGCCCATGCGGCCGTTTCCTGTAAAAAAGATGCTTTCCAGAAAATCATCCTGACAGGGGCCGTCAGCATGAAGCAGCCATCCGTCCAGACGGACATCGTTACGCATGGTGTGCGCCTCCTTCCAACGCAAGGCGAAGTGCATAGCACAAAAAACCGGCACAGGTAGCAAACGCCTCGCCCGTTGTGCATTCGCCGGAGTACTCGTCCACACTTTCGCAGGCAATGAGGTTATCCATCTGAATGCGGCGCAGGATGCTGGTGCAATGCTCCACACGGCCGCATATCAGGCTGTTGGCAATACTGAGCAGCCAGGGGTGCGGCGCATGCGGACAGCCTATTTCGGCAATGGGGCAACCGGAGAAGCTGTATTGATACTGAGGGGAGCGAATCATTTGAACCGTGGCTGTATAAGCAGGGTCGTCCGCAGCACAGAACCCAAGGTGCGGCAACAGCTGCAGGCTCCCGGGCGGCTCATCGTACACATCACTGTGCCCGTTTAAGTCAACGCTCCATGCAAAATATGCCTTGCCGTCCGCATTGGTTTTGACGCAGTGGCTGTAAATGGCTTCCCTGGTCTTTTCCGCTTCGGCAGCCAGATGCGCGTACTGTGGGTACAGCTTCGACAGCGCGCGCAGCCCGCGCCAGACAAGAACATTGTCATAGGTGAGGTAGGGGTGCACGCGCTCGTCATCCGTGGGCTGCAGAAAGGTCTCGTACAGGGGGATATGGGCGTGACGCTTTTCCGCCAGCTTTTCCAGGATTTCTTCAATGCCCTGCATCACCTCCGGGCGCTGCAGAAAAAAACGGTCGTCCGTGGCGGAAACATAGCGCTCCAGCGCCAAAACGGGTGCCATCAGCTCATCAAGCTCAAAGCCGGGCTCTAGCACGGTGCCGTCAATAAAGCGGGAATGTACGCCGATATTCCGGCGCTGCCGCCCGAACACATAGAGCAGCATTTTTCTGGCGATGCCAGCGTCGGCCTGCAAAATGGCGGGGAAGCTCCACAGCAGGCTGTCACGGTCCCAGTATGCGGCGCTTACATAATAGCGGGGGCTTCGGCTGGTCACCATGACGAATTCCTCTGTGTCAAGCGTGACGCCGGTTGAGAAAAAGATGCAGAAAAAGAGATTGGTGTTATAAAGCGCAGTGAGCTTTGCATCCTTCAGGTCGGCGCTTCTTTGGGCCAGCCACTGAAGTGTGCGGCCCAGCTCCTGCTGCCAGCCCTGGCGCAGCATCTCCTTGGCGCTGGTGGCTGCCGCCACTTCTTCATAGCCGAAGCCCCAGTATATCACGGCCTCCCGGCTTTGCCCCGGCTCAAAGCTGTACAGATGGGACAGCTTGTAGTGAAGGCCGTCCTTTTCCCGGGCAAAGGCAGACTGGCAGCTGCCGTCGCTGGACATGGGGGCAAAGGCAAACAGCGGCGTGCCGCAGCTCATTTCAAAAATAAGGCTGTTGTTCCACAGGCTTTCATGGCAGCGCTGTGTGCCGGTGATCTGCTTGTCTTCATTTACACAATGCCATGCAGAGCCCCAGCAGCCATGCAGGCCGAAGCAAACCTGATGCGGGCTTGCATCGGAATTGCGCAGCCGAAGCTGAAAGGCAAACCCGCGTTCGCCGCGGGGGGCCAGCACGCTACCCTCCAACTCAATGGGGCCTGCCGAGCAGGTGAAGGCGGGCACCCAAAAGCCAAGCCTCTGCCAGCGGATGTTTTTCAAAGGAAAGCTCTGCCCGTCCACCTCTGCAAACGGCTGCATAAGGGGCAGGCTTTCACCGCCGCGTATCTCAATAAGCCCCTTGCAGCCCATGTGAAGAAAAGTGACGTCCTCCACCCCGATGTTTTCTTCGTTGAGCTTGGGAAGAGAGAGCTGTTCATTTCCGGTTGGCAGATACTTTTTCATAAAAAGGCCTCCGATACTTAAACGGTTAATTAATTATCTAAGAAAAGTGTATCAGAAAATAAATAAAAGTCAATAATTTTTGTTATAAAGGCGAAAATAACTCTTGACAAAGCGAAAAAACCAAGCTATGATGAAATCAGAAACAAGTTAACCGCTTAAATTAAATCTGCGAAAGGAGGGGCCCCATGCGCGCTACACTGAAGGATGTTGCTCAGCTTGCGGGGGTGTCCTCCGCAACCGTGTCTTATGTCCTGAATGGAAAATGCTCCATTTCAGAAACCACGCGCAGCCGCGTGATGGACGCAGTGAGAGAGCTGGATTATGTGCCCGATTTGAATGCGCGCGGCCTGAGTATGCGGGATTCCAAGCTGATAGGCGTGGTTGTCCCCCAGACAGAGCCGGGTGACAGGCTGATGCTTCAAAACCCGTTTTACAGCGAGGTTTTGGGCAGCATTGAATACTATGCCCGCCAGCAGGGCTATCACATTCTTATCTCTGCCACCGATGCAAACGAAAGCTATCTGACGCTTGCCAAGCAGAGAAACTTGGACGGCATTATCGTCATTGGAATGTATCCAAGCGAGTTTTACCAGCAGATGAAGAAAACCAAAATACCCATTGTGCTAATCGACAGTTACTGCAACGATTACTATTATCACAATATCCGCATTGACGATGCGTATGGCAGTTACCTGGCCACGCAGCATGTTTTGCAGTGCGGGCATAGGGACGTTGCCTTTTTCGTGGGGCAGCTTCACGAGAACGGCGTTATGAAAAAAAGGCTGGCGGGGTATCAGAAGGCCCTGAGTGAATTTGGCGTGCCGTACCGCCCGCAGTATGTATTCGAAGGGCAAATTGATTACGAAAGCGGTATTCAGATGGCCGGGGCGCTGGTTCAGAAGGAGATTCCCGCAACGGCAGTTGTGGCTGCGGCAGATATATCGGCAATAGGCGCCATGAAGGGCTTTTATGAATTGGGGCGAAGCGTGCCGGATGATATTTCTATTGTAGGGTTTGACGATTTAGAGATATCCCGGTATCTTACGCCGGGCCTTACCACCATTAAACAGCAAATTTCCCTGAAGGGGCAGCGCGCGGTGGAGCTGCTGCTGAAGCATATTGCACAGCCGGACCTCACAAAGCAGGAAGAAATACTTCCGCTGCGCCTGATAGAGCGCGGGTCCGTTCGCAAGCTGGGATAAGGGGGGATGGCTGTATATTAAAAAGGGGCCTGCATGAGTCCGGTCAAAAACACATGCAAGCCCCATTAGAAAGGCACCTTGGCTCTTTCCAATATTTTATTATAGGGGAAACGGGCCGGAAAAGCAACGTAATAAAGGAGGAAAATAAGATGAAAAAGTCGCGTGTTTTCTCATTTGTCGCCGGCCTTATGGCGGCTGCAATGGCTCTGACGGCCTGCGGCGGGGCCCCGGCCAGCAGCACGCCGCCCGCCAGCGGCCCGGCCTCTCAGTCTGCCGGGGCAGAGCCCGTCACCATTACATACTGCAACTTCAACTCCGCAGCTGGAAATGAAGAGACGCTTCAGAAGATGTATGAGGCGTTCCATGAGGAATACCCGAATATCACAGTGGAGATTGAGACCATCGGCTTTGACGATTATTTTACGCAGATGCAGACGCGCGTTGCGGGCGGCACTGCGCCGGATTGCTATGAGCTGAATATCGAAAACTTTTCTGCGTATGCCAACAAGGGCGTTCTGGCCGAGATTACGGATGTGGATTTGAGCCGCATCGACGAAACTGCGCTGAGCGCGTTCAACGTGGACGGCAAGCAGTACGGCCTGCCGGGCAACTTCTCCAACGTTGTGCTTGTGTATAATAAAGATTTGTTTGACCAGGCAAATATCGATTACCCCACCAGTGACTGGACGCAGGAGGATGTGCAGGCGGCTGCCGAGGCCATCCGCGCGCTGGGCGACGACATTTACGGCATTTATCAGCCCGTTACTTACAATGAGTTCTACAAGGTAGCTGCGCAGTACGGCGGCAGCCTGCTCAGTGAGGACGGTACGCAGTTTACCATCAATTCGCCGGAAAACGTGGAAGCTGCACAGATGATGGTGGACCGTGTTCTGGTGAGCAATGTACAGCCCAATGAAGTGCAGCTGGGCGGCATGGGCGACTGGGATTTATTCATGAGCGGCCGCCTGGGCATGATCCCCACCGGCATTTGGGCCTTCAGCAGCTTTGCCGACGGCTGTGATTTTGACTGGGATGTTGTAGTGGAGCCCGGCGCAGACCAGAAGGCGACTGCGTTCTTCAGCAATGCGTGCGTTATCAACGCAGAAAGCGAGCACAAAGAAGCTGCCGCAACATGGATTACATGGCTGTGCTCCAGCGATGCCGCGGCGCAGCTTCGCATCGACGCCGGCTGGGACCTGCCCGCTATCAACGATGAAGCGGCACTGGCCCCGTATCTGGAGCAGACACCGCCGGAGAACCGTCAGGCCGTGTTTGACTCTCTGGAATATCTGGTGCTGCCGCCGACCATTGAGGATTACAGCCTGATGAGCGATATCATCGGCCAGAAGCTGGCAGCAGCGGCTTCCGGGTCCATGACGGTACAGGAGGCATTGGATGAAGCGCAGAGCGAGTGTGAAGCACAAATTTCTCTCTCGTAAATCCGGAATAGCAGGGGGAGGCAGGCACAGCCTCCCCCTCTTTTTATGAAGGAGGGACCGCAATGTCTTCCCGTGTAAAGCGCAGGAAAAGCCGTTTGCAGCAGGATGGGCTGAAGCTGGCGGCGCCATTTTTGCTGCCAAGCCTGATTGGCATGCTTGTGTTTTCACTTCTGCCGCTTGTTATCTCCGCGTTTATCAGCCTGACGGACTGGAACGGCCTGGACCAGCTTTTGGCCCCGGGGATGTTTCAGGAGCATTTTATAGGGCTTGACAATTTTAAGAATATACTTTCCAGCAGCGAGTTTTGGCAGGTGCTGGGAAATACCTGTTATTATATTGTTTTGTACATCCCCATCATGCTGGCGGCATCCCTCTCGGTTGCACAGCTTCTCAGCCAGAGCCGCAAGGGCGTGACGGCGTTCCGCATCATCTATTATATTCCCGTGCTGACCTCGTGGGTGGCTGCGTCCCTTATCTGGAAAACCGTATTGTCGCCGGAATACGGCGCGCTCAACAACCTGCTTGCCGTCTTCGGCATTGAAGGCCCGGGGTGGC
The DNA here is from genome assembly GCA_018380115.1 of Oscillospiraceae bacterium. Classification (GTDB taxonomy): domain Bacteria; phylum Bacillota; class Clostridia; order Oscillospirales; family Ruminococcaceae; genus Ruthenibacterium. Next base: position 25,204 of record JAGZUF010000021.1, read on the forward strand.
TGCTGGATGAAACATGGGCCATGCCCGCTGTCGTGCTTGTTTCCGTCTGGAAGGACATGGGCTTTTTCGGCCTTATTCTGCTGTCCGGCATGATAGGCATAGACCGCGGCTATTACGAGGCGGCAGAGCTGGACGGTGCCGGCGCCTGGACAAAGTTCCGGCGCATCACCCTGCCGCTGATGACGCCCGCCATCTTTTACGTCCTGATTGTCAGCCTCATCAACGCGTTCCAGCTTTTCCCGCAAATCATGATTATGACGGACGGCGGGCCGAATGGGGCAACGCAGGTTATGGTAGAGCGCATTTATAAATACGGCTTCCGTTACTACCGCATGGGCTATGCTTCGGCGTTCTCCTGGATATTGTTCGTTATCATTATGGTGTGCACGTTTATCCAGATGAAAGGGCAAAAGAGGTGGGTGAACTATGACTCGTAAACACACATGGGGCACGCTTTGCTATTATGCTGTGGCCGTTCTGCTTGCACTTATCGCACTGGTGCCGTTTTTCTGGATGATATCCACCTCTCTGAAAAGCCGCGGGGCGCTTATGTCCATTCCCATCGAGTGGATTCCGGCAGAGCCGACGCTGGATGCATATACAACAGTGTTTGAACGCTTCCCGTTTTTTCAAACCATCCTCAACAGCCTGTTTATTTCCGTGAGCTATACGGTGATCACGCTGTTTTCCGCCTCGCTGGCGGCATACGCCTTCACAAAAATACGGTTTAAGGGCTCCGGCTTTCTGCTGGGTGTGTATCTGGCGACAATGATGATTCCCACGCAGGTCACGATGATTCCGCTGTTCGTAGTCATGAACCAGATGGGGCTTATCAACCATTATGCCAGCGTTATCCTGCCCTCTGTTTTCAAGCCCTTTGCCGTGTTCATGCTGGTGCAGCAGATGCGTACCATCCCCGGTGATTACATGGACGCCGCGCGAATAGACGGCGCTTCCGTCTTCGGCATTTACCGCAACGTCATTCTGCCGCTTTGCGTGCCTACGCTGGCAACGCTGGCCATCACCACGTTCATGGAGTCATGGAACGACTATCTCTGGCCGCTGCTGATGCTGACGGACCGTTCCAAAATGACGCTGCCCATCGCGCTTTCCACGCTGAACGGGCAGTATGGCACGGAATATAATGTGCTGATGGCCGGCAGCCTGATTTCGATGATACCCATTATCCTTATTTATATCTTTGCGCAGAAATATTTCAAGAACGGCCTCATGGCAGGCGGCATAAAAGGGTAAAGCTTATGAAACGGATAAGATTCAACGCAGAAAACCGGGCGCTGGCCTGGCGGGCGCCCTCCGGCACGGCAAATATCGTGCAGGAGGGGCTGGGCGGCGGGCGCTCCCTGCTGACGGTGCATATTGCCTACCGCGCGGCGTTCGGCATGGGAGAAAAATATAACGCCGTCAACCAGAAGGGCAGAACGGCGGTAAACCGCGTGGAGGAAAAATTCTGCTTTCAGGGTGAAAAGACCTATTGCCCGGCTCCTTTCTTCTGGACAGATGCTGGGGTGGGCGTGTATGTGGACACACTGGAGCCGACAGAATTTACCTTCGGGAAGGACAAAATAAAAATCAATATGCCGGAGAGCTGCGACGTCGTTCTGTTTTCCGGCACGCCTGCGCAGATAATTCAGGAGTACATGGGCCTTTTCGGCCCGGCAAAGCTGCCGCCGAAATGGGCGTTCGGCCCATGGGCCTCCGCCAATCATTGGGACAGCCAGCAGAAAATAGAGCAGGCGCTGGACGAGCTGAACAGTCATCATTGCCCGGCCACCGTGATGGTGGCCGAAGCGTGGAGCGATGAGGCGACGTTCTATATTTTCCGCGGGGCAGGCTATACGCCCAGGCCCGGCGGCCAGCCCCTGCGCTGTGAGGATTTTGACTTTTCCGCCAGCCCCTGCTGGCCAGACCCAAAGGCTCTTTTGGAAAAGCTGCACCGTGCGGGCGTGCATCTGGTGCTGTGGCAGGTTCCCGTTTACAAAAAGACAGGGGACGGCGAGCCGGTGTGCGCGCAGAACGAATTGGACAGAGAGGACGCCGTGCGGCGGGGGCTTTGCGTTCACAATGCGGACGGAACGCCCTACACCATTCCCGAAGGGCACTGGTTTGCAGGCTCCATGATACCGGATTTTGAAAACCCACAGACAGTGCGCACCTGGTTTGCCAAGCGCCAGTATCTTCTAGATATGGGCGTGGACGGCTTTAAGACGGACGGCGGTGAATTCATTTATTCCGAAGGGGTGAATTTTGCCGATGGCAGCACGGGGCGTCAGGGTGTGAACCGCTATGCGCAGAGCTATACGGCCGCATATACACAGTTTATCGGCAGCGGGCGGGTGCTGTTCAGCCGCGCGGGCTATTCCGGCCAGCATACGGTGCCCTGCCATTGGGCGGGCGACCAGCAGTCGGTAAACAGCGAGCTGCGCAGCGCCCTGTGCGCTGGGCTTTCGGCGGCCATGACGGGCATCCCGTTTTGGGGGTTCGACATCGCGGGCTTTGCCGGGCCGCTGCCCACTGTGGATTTGTACCGCCGGGCCACGATGCTGGCCTGCTTCTGTCCCATCATGCAATGGCATTCCGAGCCAGATGGGGGCCAGTTCCGCGAATTGATGCCCGGCGGCGGAGAGGCAAACAATGAGCGCAGCCCCTGGAATATGGAGGCCGCCTGGCGCAGCCGCGGCTTTGCAGAGGAGATGAGCTTCTGGCACCGGCTGCGCATGAACCTGCTGCCGTACCTTTACAGCGAGGCGCTGCGCTGTGTGCAGGAAAGTCGGCCCATGATGCGGCCGCTTGCCTATGAATATCCGCAGGATGCAGAGGGCCTGCTTTGGGAGGATGAGTTCCTTTTGGGCGAAAGCCTTTTGGTGGCCCCGCTTCTGGAGGAGGGGCAAAGCGTGCGCAGCGTTTATCTTCCGCAGGGCAGCTGGTACGCGCTGTTTTCGCAGAGAGCCTTTGACGGCGGGCAGGTGGTACAGACGGAAGAACAGGACAGGTTCCCTGTGTTCCTGCGTGCAGGCTATGCGCTGCCGCTTCATCTGCCTGCCGGGCGCCCGATGGGCACAGACGTGGGGAATGGTATGGACGCAGGTGTGGGGCTCCGGCTGATTGTGGCCGGCGGGGCCGGCGCCTATTGGTACCGCACAGAGCCGGGCGGGGCCCCGGTGAAAATAGAATGGGATAAAAACGGCGTTTCGCTTCCCGATGCGCTGGCCGGGGCGGAGGTGGAGCATTGGGCATAAAGGGCGTCATATTTGACCTTGACGGGGTGCTGTGTTCCACAGACGAGTGCCACTATCTTGCCTGGAAGGAGCTGGCGGATTCTTTGGGCATCCCGTTCGATGAAACCATAAACCGCCGGCTTCGGGGCGTAAGCCGCATGGAAAGCCTGGATATCATTCTTCAAGCGGCGGGCCGGGCCTTCAGCAGCCGGGAAAAACAGGCGCTGGCGGCCCGGAAAAACGAGCGGTACCGCAGGCTTCTTATGAAGCTGACGCCGGCAGATTTGCCCGGCGGCGTCCGGGCAACCCTGGATGAGCTGCGGCGAAGGGGGCTGCGGCTTGCGGTGGGCTCCTCCAGCAAAAACACGCCGCTTATTTTGCAGAGGCTGGGGCTTGAAGACTGGTTCGACGCAGTAGCGGACGGGAATGATATCACGCGCTCCAAGCCAGACCCGGAGGTGTTTCTTCTGGCGGCAGAAAGACTGCGGCTGCCGCCGGGGGAATGTATGGTTGTGGAGGATGCCGATGCCGGAATAGAGGCCGCCCTTGCAGGCGGGTTCATCCCGGCGGGCATAGGCCCGGCCAAAGGCAATGCGAAAGCGGCATACCATCTGGAACAGTTCGGGCAGCTCATCGAGCTTTGCGGCCATGCCCCTGTGGAATAGGCCTGCTATGTAAACAAAAAAGCGATGGCTTGCGCCATCGCTTTTTTTGTGAAGCAGTGTATCCGGCAGGGTGCCCAGCGGGGTGACGGACCCTGCTCACTTTCCTTCCAGAATGTCGCCTGCAAGGAACAGGAAAATGGCAGCCGTCCACGAGGTGGCAAGGCGGATGTCGGAGCCGAAGGCCAGGTTGAAATCAGGTGATTCCAGAACGAGGTCTTCACGGTCGAAGGGGTAATGGCACAGGGCAAAGCCGTCGCGCACTACCTTGTGGCAGAAACGCCGGGCTATTTTCTGCGCCAGCTCTTTTTCACCGGCCTCATACAGGCCCGTTGCCATCATCAGCTGTACGGGGGAGACAAGGTTGCCGCGCAAAAAGCAGTTCGTATAAGCGAACAGCGGGCTGCCCAGCTTTTCCGAGGCAATGCCAAAGTCTGTGACATAGTCTTTTTCCAGCGTTCGCGCAATGCTTTGAATGACGTTCTGCGGCAGGCGCTTGCCCATGATGATGGGATGGAACACGGCGATGGAATCAGAGTATACCTTTTCGTGCGTAGTGGAAAGCGTGGGCACAAAGCGCTCGCCATCCCAGAAGGCCATCATGCTGCCGAACAGGAAGTTCGATTTCTCCTGCCACATCTTTGCCTGAGAATGCAGGCCGATGCGCTTTGCCAGGCGGGCCAGCACTTCTGTTTGCAAGGAGAGGTAGGCGCACAAATCGGCGGATTCCAGCGGCACACCCTTGGCAAAAATGGAGGCGTCGTCCCAGCCGGATTCATCGCCGTGGTTATACTGCGGCACGCCGTCGTGGTCGCTGTCGCGGTAGTCCAGCCACCAGTTCGTCCATTTGCCCAAGGGCTCGTACAGCCATTGGCACTGCTCGCGCGTCAGGCTGGAAAGGTCTGCGTGGTCCAGTATCCACGTTGCGGCAAACCCCTGAAAGGGCGGTTTGGTGCAAAGGTACATGGCGCTCATGCTGTTGATCCAGTCTGGCAGCTGGCCCGCGGGAAGCTGGTAATCGAACATGTTGTGTAGAAGCTGCCAGGCCGTCTGTACATCGCGCCAGGCGGCCATGGCCTGATAGCTCTGCTGCCAGCCGAAGGCATCTACCAAATGGTTGCGGGACATATACACCACGCGGTCTTTCAAAAGGCCGTCCGGCTCCATCACATGCGACCAGATGGTGTACACGGCCACGCGGGCCGTCTGCTCAAATTCAGGGGCCACCTTGGGGTATTTTTTTGCCCATTCCTCCAGCGCGGCTTCGTTGGCGCGCACCACTTCCTCAAACGGGGTGTAACGCTCCAGCCGCAATTCGTTCGAGATATAGCTGTGCACCACGCCGGAAAACGCACCGTCCTGCGGGCAGAAATCGAATGTCATGTCATCCGGCTTGAACAGGCGCCAGTTATAGGCCGCATCATATACAAAGCGGCCGGAAAGCGGCACAAACAGAAATTTCCCCATCAGGGCAAAGCCTGCTTCAAAGCTGCCGTCCTCACGTGAGCAGCCGCCTTCGTGCTGGTCCATGCGGCAGGCAAAGCGCAGGGTGACGCCCTGCCCGCGAAAATGCAGCAGGCTCTTTTCCATACAGAATTCCACGAAGCCGAAGCTGCTCTCGAGCCGCAGGGTGGTGAAGGTAGCTGTGTATTCATAGGGAACCTCTTTGCCGTCGTGCAGAAGGCTGATGCGCGCCAGGCCCGAGCGGGTGAGGTTGCCGCCGTTGCTTTTGGTGAGGCTGAGGTATAAATCGTCGTTGCGCTGCTCATAGGGCACGTCGCGCGTTGTGGTGATGGAGGAAAGCGAGCCCTGCGCGCTGAACGGCAGCAGCTTCAAATCATACAGCGAGTGTTTGCTTTTCATAGGCCTCTCCTTATTCAAGCGCCAGGTGCAGCGCCTGATGCTCGTATTTTTTATCGTTGCGGTAATACTCGATGAAGTGGTCTTCTTTCGAGCCAAGGCCGGAATAGGCGAAGGGGGCATCCGTAGCGGGGCGCAGGGGCCTGCCGTTTGAATAGGTGAACAGCTTATCCAGCTCATCCAAAAAGTCCTGCGGCAGCTTCAATTCTACAATGCGCTGCACATCGTCCAAATGGCGCACGGTGCGCGCCCCAACAATAGCGGCGGAAACAGCGGGGTTGTGCAGTGTCCAGGCGCTGGCCACCACGTTCTCCTTTTCACCAAGCTCGGCGCACAGCTTCGAAAAGGCCGCAAGCTGGCCGTTTTCGCTCATGTCATATTCGTATTCCTTTGTGACGAACTCTGTGCGCGAGCCGGGGGCGGCGCTCTTTTTCCCTGTAAGAATGCCGCCGGCCAGCGTCATGAAGGCAAGAATGCCGATGCCGTACCGCTGGGCGGCTGGAATAACTTCCAGCTCGATAAAGCGGTTCAGCAGGCTGTAGTTGGATTGCTCCGACACAAGGCCGAAGTATCCAAGATGCCGGGCGGCCATCTGCTGCTCTGCCAGAGACCACCCGGTGGAATTGCAGCCGCCCGCATACAGGATTTTGCCGTTCATGATGTTCATATGCATCATTTCCCAGTATTCCTCCGGGGTGATGCGCTTGTCGATATGATGAGATTGATAAATGTCGATATGGTCGGTGCGCATGCGGCGCAGCGAGCCCTCCAGGCTGCGGCGGCACTTATATAGTGAAACGCCCACTTCTTCGTTTGGCTCGCCCGGCTCCAGATGACCGTAGAACTTGGTGGCGATGATAAGTTTGTCGCGCCGCGCGGGGCACTGTGCCAGCCACTCGCCAATAATCTCTTCGCTGCGGCCGTCATTGTAAACGTTGGCCGTGTCCAGAAAGTTGATGCCAAGGTCGAATGCCCTGTCCAGAATGGCAAAGGCCTCTTCCTTTGGGGTGCGGTCGCCAAAATGCATGGTGCCAAGGCATATTTTGCTGGCTATCATATTGGAACGCCCTACATAACCGTATTTCATAGTACACTCCTTCTACTATTACTGGGCAATGGCGGCGCGCATCACATTATCCTGCGTGATGTCGCTGCCTGTGAATTCGCCCGTGATATGGCTGTTGCTCAGCACGATGCATCGGTCGGACATAGAGACAAGCTCGGGCATATCGGAGGATACCATAATGATAGAGACGCCGCTTTCCACAAGCTCGTTCATCAGCTTATAGATTTCCGTTTTTGCGCCCACATCGATGCCCTTAGTGGGTTCATCTATCAAAAGAATCTGCGGCTTTGCCAAAAGCGATTTACCCAGCACCACCTTCTGCTGGTTGCCGCCGGAAAGGTTCACGATAAGCGTCTCCAGCGAGGGCGCGCGCACGCGCAGCCGGTTGAAGATGCCCTGCGCCTGCTCTTTTTCCGCCTTTTTGTCAATGAAATATTTATGGGGCAGGTCTTTCAGGCTGCATAAGGTAAGGTTTTCACGAATGTTGAACACGCCGACAAAGCCGGATTTTTTGCGTTCTTCCGTCAAAAGGGCAATGCCCGCCCGAATGGCGTCGCGCGGCGACTGGATGCTGCATTCCTTTCCGTTCACCGTTATCTTTTTTGTCACGCCCTGTGTCAGTTGACCGAAAACGGCGCCCAGCGTCTCGCTTCGCCCGGCACCCACAAGGCCGCCGATGCCAAGTATCTCTCCCTTGCGCAATTGAAACGAGATATTGTCTACAATGTTCCGCCCGCGGATAGTGGGGTGAGGGACGCTCAGGTTTTCCACCGTCATCACCACTTCGCCAATTTCGGCGTGGCCCTGCGGGTACAGGTTTTCCACCTTGCGGCCCACCATCTCTTCGATAAGCTGCTCCTGCGTTACATCTGCTACGCCGCGCGCAGAGACGAACTGCCCGTCGCGCATCACAACAACGCGGTTCGCAATGCGGAATACTTCGTCCAGCTTGTGAGTGATGAAAATGCATGAAACGCCTTTTCTGCGCATCTTTTCCAAAAAGCGGAACAGAATATTCACCTCGTTGTCGTCCAGCGCGCTGGTGGGCTCGTCCAGCACCAGGATGCGCGGCGATTTTTGAATGGCGCGCATGATGGCAAGCATCTGAAGCTGGCCGCTGCCAAGGCTGGCGGCTTTTACCTGAGGGTCCACATCCAGCTCTATTTCTTTCAGCACTTCGCGTGTGCGGGCATACAGCGCTTTATAGTCCACAAAGACGCCTTTTCCCGGCAGGTTGCCAATGAACAGGTTTTCGGCAAGGCTTGCCTCCAGCACCATGTTCAGTTCCTGGTACACCATTTCAATGCCGTTTTCTTCGGCCACCTTGACGCTGGTGAACTCCACGGGCTTTCCATCTATCAAAATCTGTCCGTCATAATCCCGGCTGGTGTAGCTGCCGCTCAGCACCTTCATCAGCGTGGATTTTCCTGCGCCGTTTTCGCCGCAGATGGCCAGTATCTCGCCTTCATTCAGGGTGATGGAGATGTCGTTCAGGGCAATCACGCCCGGAAAACGCTTGGTGACATGGTTCATTTCCAGAATGGTTTTACTCATATCGGGCCCCCTTCTGCCATCAGGTGCCGCTGCTGGCCTGACGGCGGTATTTGTCCACGAACAGAGAAATCAGCAGAATAGCGCCGAACACAAGATTCTGCCAGAAGGTGGACACCCCAATGACAATCAGTGCATTCTGAATGGTGGACAAAAGGATACAGCCAAGCGCAGCGCCAATGATGGTAGCCGTGCCGCCGTAGATGCTGGTGCCGCCAATGATGACGGCGGCCATGATGGTAAGCTCGGTGCCGGTGCCTGCACCGGGCTGCGCTGTGGCAAAGCGGGATGCCATCAATACACCGGAAAGTGCGGCGAACAGAGAAGTGGCTGTATACAGGATAATTTGTTTGAGTGTCACATTGATGCCTGCCAGATGGGCGGTTTCCGCATTGCCGCCAATTGCAAGTACAGAGCGGCCGAATTTGGTGTATACCAGCAGAATGTGCCCTGCAATGCCCACGGCCGCCGCGTATAAAATGGGCATGGGCACCACGCCGAACAGACGGTGCTGGCCCAGCACCTTGAAGCTGTCAGAAAAGCCGGAAATGGCAAGCCCCTGCGTCACCACAAGGATAATGCCATTCACCACATATTGCGTGCCCAGTGTGGCCAGAAAGCCGGGCAGCTTGGCGCGCACGATGATAAGGCCGTTCACAAGCCCTACAAGGCCGCCTACCAGCACTGCCAGCAGAATGGCGGGCACCAGCGGCACACCGGCCTTCAGGCACAGTGCACAGATAACGCCGCCAAAGCTGGTGGCAGCGCCCACGGAAAGGTCCATGCCGCCGCCTGCGATAAGGAAGGTGAGCGGCACGGCAATCATAAAGGAAAAACTGGCCGTGCGGAGAATATCAAGTATATTGTTCAAATTGAAAAAGCTGGCATTGATACAGGCCACCACAGCCAGCAGCAGGGCAAGGGGAAGCAGAGTGCCCATTTCAGGCCGCCCCAGCAGCACGCGGCGAAGCCAGTGCGATTTGGATTTGTTCTGATTCATAGTCGTTCTCCTGATATTGTGTAAGAATGGCCGCAGGCTGTTCTGGCGGCTGTATGCCCAAGACGGCCCCAAGCGGGCCGGGGCGTGGATGCACCGGTGCGCCCTGTTGCGGCTGCAAATGGTGCATGCAATGCGGAACATAAGCCCGGAAACAGGCCCTGGCACAGGTGTGCGGGCAGGCCGGCCTTACCGGCACAGCGCTGCCCGCATGGGTGTCAGGGTTCCTGAAGGGGGTACCGGCCTGATGTTCAGGCGTTGATATCGATGCCTTTTTCTTCGCACCAGGCATCCACGTCTTCTGCGAACAGCACGCGGGCGCCGGCATCGTTGTTGTATTCCACAGTGCCGCCTTCGCGGATAGTCTGGGCAAGCGTGCATGCGTCATAACCTGTGGCATACCACTCCATGGCGACAGTGCAGGTCATGGTGCCGCCCTTGATGGCACGCAAAATTTCAGGCGCATCGTCCATGCCTATCACGACGAATTCATTCTCCAGACCATTTTCTTCCACGTAAGAGGCCGCGCCAAGGCCGGCATAGCTGTCAATAGACATCATGCTGTTCAGCTCCGGGTGCGCCAGCTTCAGGGCTGCCAGGTTGCTGCTGGCTGTGGCGGCATTGGAATTGCACTCCAGATTTTCTACGATAGTGGCATCCGGAGCAAGCTCGGCCAGTTTTGCCTCAAAGGCGGTGCGGGCCGTGTTCTGCATGGTATTGGTCAGTGCCGTCTGCATGGTGGCAACATAGATATCCTTGCCATCCATAGCTTCCACAAGGGCTTCGGCCGCGCTCTCGCCTATTGTGCTGGGGTCTGTGCCTATTTGGGCGTCGCAGCGGTCGGGGTCGTCGCCGGTTACGGCAATGACGGTGACGCCGGCTTCCCTGGCACGGTCCAGCATATCGGCAAACATTTCTACGTCGTTGACACTGATGGCAAGCACATCGGCGCCATTGGTGATGGCGGTTTCTGCCAGGTTCACCATGTCGGTATTGGAGTTGGAGCTTTGGGGCGCCAGATACTGGCCCTCCCAGCCGAGGTCTTCGCAGGCCTGCATAAAGCCCTTTTCTGCCTGCCCCCAGGCGGCGCCGCCGGACATGGGGCCTACAAAGTAAGCTTTTACGGCCTCTCCGCCCGCGGTGGAAGTGCCGGAGCCGCTTTCTGTGCTTCCTGCAGAAGAGGAGGGGGAGGCCGGGCTGCACCCGGCGAGGATGAGCGACAGCGCAAGCGCTGCGGCAAGGGCAAATGCGAGCAAACGTTTTTTCATAGTGATGTCCTCCTTGATAATACGATTCTATAAATGGGCACGAATGCCAATTCAGACGGAAGGGGCGGCGCACTGGATAAAGTTTTTTACTGCGCCCAGCATGCCTGCGCTGTTCTGGCACTGCGCCAGAACGATGTCGTAATGGCTGCGCATTTCCTCTGGCAACTGCGAGAGAATGGCGCCGCGCAAAGGCTCCAGCAGCAGCGTGCCGCGCTCGGTAATGCCGCCGCCGATGATAAGCTTTTCCGGGTCCAGCATGATAAGTACGTCTGCCAGGGCGCTGCCCAGGCCGCCCAGCCAGTGCCGGTATATTTCGCACGCGGCGGCGTTCTGCGCGGAAACCATGGAAAAAAACTCATCCGGGCCAAGGCCAGGGATATTCAGCTTCGCCCTTGCCATGCGCACAAGCCCGCTGGCAGAATAGTCTGTCTCCAGGCATGCGCCGCCGGCATAACGCATATAGCCTATTTCGCCCGCATGAAAGTGGGCCCCGTTGTGAATGGCCCCGTCTATCATCAGGCTGCCGCCGATGCCGGTGCCTATGGTAGCACAGAACAACACGCGGCAGCCCATTCCGGCGCCTACCCAGTGCTCGCCCAAGGCGGCGGCGTTCACATCGTTCAAAAGACGCGCCCTGCATCCGGCGGCCTGCTCAAGAAGGGACTGAAGAGGCATCCCCTTCAGAAAAGGAATATTTTCAATACCGCCCAGCACGGTGCCCGCATGGCTGTCCACAATGCCGGCGGTGCAGATGCCAACCCCCTCTATGGGGCCGGCGTTTTCCACCAGGGCACACAGCGTGCGCAGAAAATACTCTGCGCCTTTTTCAGGGCAGGTGTCTGCCAGGCCGCGGCGCACAATGGTGCCTTTGGCATCAATCACGCCCCACTTGATGCGCGTGCCGCCAATGTCGATGCCAAGGTAACGGCAGCTTGGGTTATGCTCATTTTGCATGGAGGGTTCCTCCTTTTTCGTTTTTGCCTCAGGTATAGATGCGGGCGGCCGGCATCCTGCTTTTGCACAGGGAAAACAGGCCCTTGGTGTACAGAAGGCTGCCCACCTGTGTTACTACGATGTCCGGGGTATAAGCGCCGGTGCCCAGCAGCCGTTCAAAGCGCTGGCGTATCACATCAATGTCCTGCTGGTTTAAATAGGTGGAATCTATCACCACAAGGTCCGGGTCCAGGACGCAACAGGTATTCAGCAAAAGCCGCGCCACGATGTCCTGCAGATCTTCGCGGCGTCCTTCTGCAAGAAGCTGCTTTACAAGCTCTTCCAGCGAGTGTGTTGCGCTTCGCTCTTTTTCCCAGCGCCCAATGTCCATAAAGCTCAGCTCGCCGGAGAAATTGCGCTGCGATTTATACAGCTTGTTGCCTATCACCACACTGGCACCGATGCCGTCGTCCAGATATAGAAACAGCATGTTTTTCACCTGGCTGCTGGTGTAGTTTTCATGCAGCCCGATGGTGGAGGCGTTGATGTCGTTTTCCACCACAATCAGGGTATGAAACTGACGGGCAAGAGCATCGGCAAGGCCGTAGCCCTCCCACTCGGGGATAAGGGGAATACTGCTTACGACACCGTGCGCCACAGTGCCCGGCACAGCGACGCCTATGGCGAGCACTTCTTGCTTTATGTGCTCCAGAAGCTGGCGGATTAGGCTGACCAGTTCCTTTGTCCAGCGGGCAGCGGCATGCCTTTTTGTCCATTCACGCAGCACATTGCCTACGATATCGCAAAGTGTAATATGATAACTGCCTGAGCGGATAAGGATGGTGATAATGACACCGGCATTATTATTGATGCAATATTGCTTTGCCTTGCGCCCGCCAGAGGAGGGCTGGTAGCCGCTGTGGGCTATCCGCCCGCTTTGTACGAGCTCATCTACTGTGCGGCTTACCGTGACAAGGCTCAGGTTTGTGGCGCGGGCAAGCTCCGGCTTGGTAATACCAGGCTGTTTTTGAATCAGTTCCAGAATAAGAAGCCGGTTTGCCTGCTTGATAACAGAGGGGGTGCCGGCGATTTTCTGCATGGGAAAAGCTCCTTCAAATGATATAACTTAATAATCATTATTAAGTTTCTAGATAAAATTATGCTCTTTGTGTACAAAGAAATCAATATGCCGCTTGATAAATTGTGCATGTGCACATGCAATGTCCCAATTGCTGTGCGGAATGCTGCAAAAATCTATTGTATTTCTCCCAAAAGCCTACTTAATAAAGTGCCCCTGTAAAAGCCATATGTGCAGCAAAGAGAGAGAAAGGCCGGCCCGAAGGGGAAAGACGGCCTGCGGGCTGCCCTGCGCAGGCAGGACAGCGTTTTTTGCTCTAAAACGGAAGATTATGCCTTTTTTTCGCCTTTGCACAGAACGGGAGGGTTCTGTTATAATCCATTGCATAAACAGACTGGATATATTGAAACAAGGAGGAGCCATGCAGGACACCGACGACAGTGACGCTGCCCCGCGTGACATGTTTTTGAATAAAGTGAAGCGGAACAAAGGCATTGCTGCGCCCTTTTGTACAAGGGCGGCGGCATTGCCTTTTTTGCTTCTGACAGCATGGCGGGCCGTCCGGCCGCCACGGCAGCGGGCCGGGGGCCTCCGGCCCGCCGCCGGAAACCGTTTTGAATGACATGATACACAGAAAGGAAGAAAAACCTTGAATTTACAGTTAAACGAAATAAAAAAGGCGTATGGCGGCAAGGAGGTGTTGAAGGGCTGTTCCTTCACCTTTGAAAAGGGGAAGATATACGGCCTGCTGGGCCGCAACGGCGCAGGCAAGACAACGCTGTTCAACTGCCTTACAGACGAGCTGCCCGCAGACTCCGGCACGGCCGAGCTTATACAGGCGGACGGCGCGCGGCGCCCGCTTGTGCCAAGCGAGGTGGGGTATGTGTTTTCCACCCCAATTCTGCCGGACTTTCTCACCGGTTATGAATTCGTCAAATTCTATATGGATATCAACGCCGCACGCTGTGCGCTCGGAAAAACAATAGACGATTATTTCGACATGGTGCAGATAGATCATGAAGACCGGCATAAGCTGATTAAAGGCTATTCACACGGCATGAAAAACAAGGTGCAGATGCTGCTGTTTCTGATTGCACGGCCGCCGGTTATTTTACTAGATGAACCGCTCACCTCTTTTGACGTGGTGGTGGCGCTGGAAATCAAAAACCTTCTGCGTGAGATCAAGCACGACCATGTCATTGTGTTCTCCACCCACATTTTGCAGCTTGCCACAGATCTGTGCGACGAGATTGTCATTTTGCACGACGGCCGGCTCAGCCAGGTGGACCATGCACTTTTGCAGAGCAAAGATTTTGAAGAGCAGATTATCGAGCTTCTGACAGAAGACGCCCCGGCGGAAAAGAAAGAAGAGGGCGCCAATGGCTGACATGCTGGTTAAAATAGTTGAAATGAAGGCCGTACTGTGGCTGAACAGCTTCTTTTATTACTTCCGCCGCCTGTGGCTGGTGGGCCGCCTGATGCCGGAGAGCGTCTATGCCGGCACGGCTTTGAAAAGGGTGCTTTCGTATGTGGCGGTGGCAGTGCAGCAGATCGCCGGCTTTTTTGGCAAACCGCTGTACCTGTTGCTGTTTGCAGGACTGCCTGCGCTGTGGCTGCAGGCCGGGTACCCACAGGCCGCCGGGCAGCCGTTTGCGCTGTTTGCCGCCATCATATTTTTCCTGAACTGTATTCTGGGCTCGTTTGGGGACAGCACCGTATTTTCCGTCACGCGCGAAAAGGTTACCTTTTTGAAATACATGCGCGTCAATGCGCGGCGCTACATCCAGGCGGCCTTGCTGCTGCATTATGTGCCGTTTTTGGCCTATTATCTTTTCTGGTTCATTGTGGCGGCCTGCCTGCTTGGGGCCGGCCCGGCAACAGGGACTGCACTGTGGCTGGTGTTTACGGCCTTCCGCATGCTGGGCGAGGCCGTTCAGGTATACCTGTACGACAAAACGGGAAAGGTGCTCAGCCGCAGCACGGCATATGGGCTTGTGCTCATTGCGCTGGGGCTGGCGGGCGCTTATCTGCCTGCGGCGCTGGGCCTGCAATGGCCTGTTGTGCTGGCCGGTGTTCTGCTGCATCCCGCCGTTGTGGCCGCATGTGTGCTGGTAGGCGCGGGCTGCGCGTATTATGTGGTGTGGGGCTACCGCGGCTATGAGCGCAAGCTGCCCCGTTCGCTGGATCTGAACTTCCTGCTTTCTACTCTTCTAAAAGCATCTGCTGCGGCGCCAGCCAAGGATGTAGAGGTAAAAGAGAGCGATGCGGAACTGGAGGCGGGGCAGTATGCCCGCCTGCAAAGGCTGAAAGGGTACGACTATTTGAACGCCATGTTTTTTGCAAGGCACCGCCGCCAGTTGGTGCGCCCTGTGTGGTACAGGCTTGCCATTGCCGGGGTGGCGCTGTGCAGTGCGCTGGCATTTGCCCTTTGGCAGCCGGAGGCGGCCCGCAGCCTGAGCCGCAGCCTTACGGCGATGCTGCCGTCATTCGTATTCATCATGTATGGCATGACTGTGGCGGAAAAGGCCTGCCGTGCAATGTTCTATAACTGTGACAAAGACCTTTTGCGCTATGCGTGGTACCGCACACCGGGCGTTATCCTGCGCTGCTTTGCCATTCGCCTGCGCCGTGTGGCGCTGTACAACGGCATTGTGGCTGCGGCGCTTTGCCTCGCGGCGGCTGTGTTTTGCTTTGCGTGCGGCGCGGGCATTTTTACCGCAGATTTCTGGCTGTTCTGTGCAGCTATCCTGCTGCTTTCGCTTTTGTTCACAGCGCATCACCTGTGCCTTTACTACATCTTTCAGCCCTATTCTGAAAGCATGCGGGTAAAGAACCCCATGTTCAATGTTGTAAACTGGGGCATGTATTTTTTATGCTTTTTGTGCTTGAAAATAGATGTGGGCGGCCTTGTCTTTACGCTGGCTGTTCTGGCGTTCACCATTGTTTATATTGCAGTGGTTCTGACGCTGGTATATATCCGGGCGCCCAAATCCTTCCGCGTGAAATAAACAATGCCGGGGCGGCAGATAAAGCCGCCCCGGCGCATCCATACCATTAGCCCTGTCAAAAGAAAGGAACTTTCATGCAAGCCCATACTGTGTCGCTTCTTATCATTGTTTTCTGCATCGTCATGTCCGCTTATTTCTCGGCAACAGAGACGGCATTTTCCTCACTGAACCGCATCAAAATGAAAAATATGGCGGAAAAGGGGAACCGGCGCGCGGCGCTTGTGCTGCAACTTTCCGAAAGCTATGACACGCTGCTGTCCACCATCCTCATTGGCAACAATATTGTTAATATCGCCAGTGCCTCGCTGGCCACGGTGCTGTTCGTGCGGCTGCTTGGCGAAGAAAGCGGCCCCAGCATCTCTACGCTGGTCACCACAGTGGTGGTGCTTATCTTTGGTGAAATATCGCCTAAAAGCATTGCAAAAGAGTCGCCCGAACAGTTTGCCATGTTTTCTGCACCGCTGCTTCGTGTGTTCGTCATATGTCTGACGCCGCTGAATTTTCTGTTCCGCCAGTGGAAAAGACTTTTGTCGGCAGTGTTCAAAACGAAAGAGGATACTTCCATCACAGAGGAAGAACTGCTCACCATTGTGGACGAAGCCCGGCAGGGCGGCGGCATTGGGGAACAGGAGGGTGCGCTGATACGCAATGCTATTGAATTTTCCGAGCTGGAGGCATGTGAAATCATGACGCCGCGCCCGGATATCGTAGGCGTGCGGACAGATGCGACAAAGCGGGAGGCAGCAGTGGTTTTTTCCAATTCCGGTTTTTCGCGCCTGCCGGTTTACCGCGGGGATATGGACCATATTGTGGGCGTGCTGTACCAGAAGGACCTTGTGCGCTGCATGGAGGACGCCGGCGCCACTCCAGCGTCGCTGGCGCGCCCGGCTCTGTTTTGCACTAAAAAGCAGAAGATAGGCACATTGCTCAGCAAACTCCAGCAGGGCAAGCTGCACATTGCCGTGGTGGTGGATGAATTCGGCGGCACAGCAGGCATTGTTACACTGGAAGATATTTTGGAAGAGATTGTGGGAGAGATTTGGGACGAGCACGACCGCGTAGTGCAGCAGATAGAGCAGCCTGCACCGGGCGTATATCTGGTGCGCGGCGGCGCGAATGTGGAAGATGTATTTGAACATCTTGGCAGGGAGAGGGAGTTTGACGCGGTGACGGTAAGCGGCTGGGTTATGGAAGCCCTGGGCCGTATGCCGGTGCAGGGCGACCAGTTTGAGTTTGAGGGGCTGCATGTTACGGTGGAACAGGTAGCAGGGCGCCGTGTGGAGCAGGTGCGCATCGAGGCCGGAAAGTCTCAGGCCGGTGAAAGCGCGGGAAAATAGGCACGCTGCTGCGCTTTGCGGGCGTAAAAGGAAAAACCACGTGCTCAGTGCGTGGCATGCACAGGCCATGAAGGGCGTAATTGCAGGCCTGCGCCTGAAAGGCGGCTTCACCTGCGCCGCCTACCCTGCAGCCCACAAACAGGCGGGCCGCTGTTGGGATAAAAGCGTTCCAGCCCTCAAAAATGTGTGGCGGGCGGCTTGTTTACCCGCCATCTGAAGCGTCCTCTTTTTAGGCGGCACCTTCACCAGCACGGCCGGCAGTTCCTCTGAAAATCAAACCCGCACATCAAATGCGCGGGATGTAAAAGGGCTGAAAGAGCATATGCGGGCAAGCCTTTCAAAAGGCGGCGAAATTTCCTCCATTTGTGTCGCTTGCGTTGTAGCCTGAAAAGAGGCGGTTTGCCGCCTTGGCGAAGGCTTTTCCGTTTTCGAAAGGCTGCTTGCAAGCTTGCCTCACTCGCTGCCGGAAGCGAAGGCATTTTGTGGAGTATCTCCATCGGCTCTACCGGTGGCTCACAAAATCAAAGAAAAGCCCTTCTGCGGCTGCCCGCAGAAGGACTGAAAGATGGAAAAAGCGTATTTCAGTGTCTGCGTGCAGAGAGCACGGTGACAAGGTCGCACACACCGTCCAGCATGAGCCCGATGCCGAAAAAGCGTATCACGGCTTTGGCGGCACTGAAGGGGTCGGCTACCAGTACGATGCCCAGCACAAGCGGCAGCACAGCCGCCCAAAGAACGGGCGTAAGGGCAGTGTGCAGCGTGCGCACAGCATCCACAGCCAGCGGCAACTTGCCGATGCCGTCTATCAGCAGTGCGATGCCCAGTACAAGCGGCAGAAATGCGAGGATGGACTGCGGGCGGAAGATGCACACAAGGCACAAAACAGCAGCCAGAAGCCCGGCAAAAAGCAGGCCCGGCAGGGAATAGCCCTGCTTTTTGCCCTGATGCCAGCGCCAGAGTGCGCCGGCGGCGTAAACGGCGGCGCCGGCCGCCAGCCCCCAGCAGAATACAGTTCCGGACATGCCGGGGAATAGCGTAAGCACCACCCCCAGCACGAGATACAGGGCAGCCATGCCCAGTGTGGCATTGCGGGACCAGAAATATCCAAACATATCATTTTCCTCCTTTGGGGCCTTTGCCGCGGCCCTGCACATGGTTTTATAGCGAATGTCCGCCCCGGCATGCAGGAAAGGGCGGGTTATATACATAGTTCGGCCACTCTCAGTATAACATACTTACAGGGCGGCATAAACAAATACTTTTTCACAAATTAGGCGGCACAGCCCCTTCCGCAGGGAGGGGCCGCTGCGGGAAAGGATGGGAAACATGCAAAACCCAAGAAAGGTGGCCGTGATTGGCTGCGGCTTCGTTGGCGCCTCCATTGCCTTCAGCCTGATGCAAAAGGGCCTGTTTTCCGAGCTTGTGCTCATCGACAGCAACAAGGCAAAGGCGCACGGTGAGGCGATGGACCTGAGCCATGGCTTGCCTTATGCAGCGTCTATGGACATTTATGCGGGCAGTTACGACGACATTGCAGACTGCGCCCTTATCATCATCACCGCCGGCGCGAACCAGAAGCCGGGCGAAACAAGGCTGAACCTGATTGGCAAAAATGTGGGAATTCTGAGAGCGATCCTTCCGCAAATCACTTCGCGCGGGTTTGAGGGCATCCTGCTCATTGTGTCAAACCCGGTGGACGTTTTGACATATGCAGCACAGCGCATCTCTGGCTACCCTGTGCACCGTGTAATAGGCTCTGGTACTGTGCTGGACACGGCGCGTCTGAAATATCTGCTCAGCCGCCATTTGGATGTGGACAGCCGCAGCGTGCATGCAGTGGTTATTGGCGAGCACGGCGACAGCGAGCTGGCTGTGTGGAGCGGCGCCAATATTTCCGGCATTGATTTAGACCATTTCTGCGAGCTTCGAGGCCATTTTGACCACGAGGCCGCCATGAAGAAAATTTATGAAGACGTACGCGACAGCGCCTACCGCATCATTGAGGAGAAGGGCGCCACCTACTATGGCATTGCCATGGCTGTGGCGCGCATAGCGGAATGTATCGTGAAGGATGAACATGCGGTGCTGCCCGTATCTACTGTGCTGCAGGGAGAATATGGCCTGAAAAAGCTGGCGCTCAGCATCCCGTCTGTGGTGGGCAAAAACGGCGTGGAAACTGTGTTGGAAATTCCGCTCAATGGGCAGGAAAGCGCTGAGCTCCAGGCATCTGCCGCAGGGCTTTGCCGCGTAATAGATACGCTGCAGCTGTGACGGGCGGCCTTGTGTGACGCCGTCACAGTCAGCGGCAGCCCTTTCTGCTAAAATATAGCCAGAACCAAAATCAA